>NZ_AP023274.1:0-300000 GCF_013426735.1 Agrobacterium vitis | reverse complement strand
CTCAGTACCCAGCGGTTTATCGTGCTATGATCAACCTCGAAGCCGCGCTCTTCGAACATTTCTTCCAGGTCTCGATAGCTCAACGGATATCTCATAGAGGTCGGAACAAGGTCTGTTCCCACAGACACGCTAAGACAGCACGAAGCATGAACGTGCATCACGGACTGGCGGAAAATTTCCACTTACATCGTTTCGATGGGGTCGTTCTCGCCGTAAATCGGTCATGATCAGTAACGAGCTTCGGTGTGTTTGGGGATCGAACCGTTATGTCGAAAGCATTGAAGAAGATTTCGATTAGTTTGTTAATTCTGGTTGCCGTCGTTTCATCGACGATATTCCTTCTCAACACCAATCTTCTCGCCGCGCGTCCAGCAGGTGAGCCTATCCTTCTTGCACATCGCGGGATCGCGCCTCGATACGATATGACGAACGTCAAATCTGACACATGCACAGCAACGCGAATGTTGCCGTCCGGCGACGTTTTCGTCGAGAACACAATCGCCTCCATGAAAGCCAGTTTCGAGGCGGGTGCGGATGCCGTCGAGTTTGACATTCATCCGACGACGGACGGAGAATTTGCGGTATTTCACGATTGGACCCTCGATTGCCGAACAGACGGCCATGGTGTCACCCGCGAGCATGCGATGACTGACCTTCGAAAGCTCGATGTCGGATACGGTTATACGGCGGATGGCGGAAAGACGTTTCCGTTCAGAGGCAAGGGGATAGTCTTGATGCCGACGGTGAAAGAAGTGCTGGAAACCTTTCCAGGCAAACGCTTTCTCGTGAACATCAAGAGCAATGATCCGAAGGAAGGAGATCTGTTTGCTTCCTACCTCAAGGCTTTTCCTGCGGAGGTGACCGACAAGCTTTTCGTCTATGGCGGAGAACGCCCGATTGCAAAGCTTAAGGCATTGATGCCGGGTTTGAAGACAACGACCAGAGTGTCGGCGATGGCATGCCTGAAGGAGTATGCGAAGTGGGGATGGACCAGCATAGTGCCATCGCCCTGCAAAAACGGTGTCGTCTACATTCCGATCAATATGGCGCCTGATATGTGGGGATGGCCTTATCGCCTGCTTGACCGGATTAGAGACGCCGGCAGCGAGGTGTTCATTATCGGACCCTACCATGGCGGAAACTATTCCAATGGCGTCGACACAATTGCCGACCTCAAGTCGCTGCCTGATGACTGGTCTGGCGGGCTCATGACAAATGAACTTGAACTGCTCGCACCAGCCATGGGGCGTAAACAATAGTTGCGTGTCACGCCGCGCGAAGAAGTCGGCCTGGAAGTCGCAGCGGCCTGAAGCCATCCGGCTTCTGCTGCTCGGTATCCCAAGAATAGATGCCGGTGAGATTGATATGCTCCCAACTGAGCGGCGAGACGTGTTTCAGCGGTTCGTCAGGAAGGCTCTGATGATGTAACCGCCCTCCGACGACCTCAATGTGCGAAGGTGGGTCTCCATGGGTCCACACAGGAGAGCGGTTATGTCGAAGATTGTCACAGTCGGGCTGGATCTGGCGAAGAATGTGTTTCAGGTGCACGGGGCTGACGAGACAGGCCGCGCTGTGTTGCGTAGGAAGCTGCGCCGAGATCATGTGCTTTCGTTCTTCAGCCAGTTGCCTCGGTGTATTGTTGCGATGGAGGCCTGTGGCGGGGCCCATTTCTGGGGTCGTGAGATTGGCCGCCTGGGTCATGAGGTCCGGTTGATCTCGCCGGCCTACGTCAAGCCCTTCGTGAAGCGTCAGAAGAACGATGCTGCGGATGCTGAGGCGATCTGCGAAGCAGTGACACGCCCGACGATGCGCTTTGTTCCGGTAAAAAGCGAGGAAACTCAAGGCGCAGCAATGCGCTTCCGCGTGCGCGAACTTCTGATCCGGCAGCGAACGCAAATCATCAATGCCTTGCGCGGCCATCTGGCAGAATTCGGACAAATCGTACCGCAAGGTGCAGCCAACGTATCGCGGCTGGTTGCAATCATAGAAAGTCCGGAAAGCGACCTGCCAGCGGATGCGATCACCACGCTGGGTGTATTGGTCACGGTGCTCACGAACCTTGAGGCGGAGATCGGTAAACTTGATGCCGAGATCGCACACACAGCCAGGGAGAATGAAGTGGCGCGGCGCCTGATGACGGTTCCGGGCATCGGCCCACTGATTGCCACGGCGATCGCAGTCCTGGCTCCGCCGCCGCAGACTTTCCGTAAAGCACGCGACTTTGCAGCCTGGCTTGGCCTGACACCCCGGCAGCATTCCACCGGCGGCAAGCAACGGCTCGGGTCAACGACGAAGATGGGCGAGCGCTCTCTACGACGCCTGCTGATCATCGGGGCCAATAGTGTCATCATAAAGCGGCGCGTCCATGCCGAAGCGCGACCCGGCACTTGGTTGGGCGCAATGCTGACGCGCAAGCCGCCACTGCTGGTGCGGGTCGCACTGGCAAACAAAATGGCGCGGATCGTCTGGGCTTTGATGGTTCGAGGCAGCGTCTACCAGTCTCCGGCCGCAGCCGCGTAAGCGTCTTCGGTCGCGAGGGCGTCGGAGCAAAAGAGGGCAAGGAGTCGTTTGGCGCAACGGTCGTGAGACGGGATCGGGACAACCAGCTTGCAACAGAGTGCCTTTGAGCACGCGGCTCTGATGTGGACCCGATCTGCGAACACCATATGGGCCCGCGGCATGTTGATCGCCGCATCAGAGGCCGGATACATGTCAGCACCCGACAACGCGTCAAAACAGGCTAAAATACCCTCTTGCGCATGGGGCGGTTATACATGTTGCAAAGATTCTTTGTCGTAGAATGAAATTTCAAACGACGTCTGCGTATGGACGGAAAACCTCTCGCTCAAACGACAATCATCCAGTCATGCACCATCTTATTTGGCTTTTCAAAATGGACTTGCCCGAAAAAAGTGGAGAGCGAAGGCTTCTTCAGGGTGTCAGCTTGAGAGGGATGCTCTCGAACTGAATTGGGCTTTTGTAGCCCAAGGAGGAATGTCTTCTTTTTGGATTATAGAAGGCGTCGATGTATTGTCCAATGGCGATTTCAGCTTGGGTCCTTGTTTTGAATACAGTTCGCCAAACCAGTTCTGACTTGATTTGTCCGTCTGCGAAAGATTTGAGACAGATTGGCGTTGCGAAGATCGGAGTTTCTGGTCCGTCGTTATGTTTGTTTTAAGCCGCTCGCTGACGATGTTGCAAGCGGCGCTGTTTGATGGTGTCGCGTTTGATCCTTTCGCGTTCGAGTAGGATGGTATTGCCGCGTCCGAAGTAGACGTCGGCCGGGGTCAGATTGCTGAGACTCTCGTGATATCGGCGATGATTGTAATGATCGACGAAGGCTGCGATCTGGGCCTCAAGGTCCTGCGAGAAGTAATAGTTTTCCAGCAGAATGCGGTTCTTGAGCGTCTGGTGCCAGCGCTCGATCTTGCCCTGGGTCTGGGGATGGCCCGGCGCACCATGCACCTGTTCGATGGATCGCTGTTCGAGCCAATCGCCAAGATCGGCAGCGATGTAGCATGGGCCATTGTCAGATAGCAGGCGTGGTTTGTGCTCGACTCTCGCCGTGTCGCATCCTGAGGCCGTCAACGCCAGCGTGAGCGTATCGGTGACGTCTTCGACCTTCATTGTGGTGCACAGCTTCCAGGCGACGATGTATCGCGAGAAGTCATCCAGGATGGTCGACAGATAGAACCAGCCCCAGCCAATGACCTTGAGATAGGTGAAGTCAGTTTGCCAGAGCTGGTTGGGCCGGGTCGTCTTGTCCTTGAACTCGTCGCCGGCCTTGATGACGATGAAGGCCGGCGAGGTGATGAGATCATGGGCTTTGAGCAGACGATAGACCGAAGCCTCTGATACAAAATACTTTTCCGTATCAGTGAAGCGAACGGCAAGCTCGCGCGGCGACAGTTCGGCCTGCTCCAGCGCCATGTCGATGATCCGGCTGCGAACATCGTCGGGAATGCGGTTCCACAGCCGAGACGGCGCTGAATGCCGATCCTCAAGTCCATCGACACCATGGGTCAGGAACCGATCATATCAGCGGTAGAACGTGGGTCTTGGAATACCGAGCTTGTCGAGTGTGGCCTTGATCGGCAGGTGTGACTGCTCGACGATCCAGATGATCTCAAGCTTCTCGGAGGCGGGATATCTCATTCCTCGTCGCCCCCATCCGCTATCATGCTTTTTTTGAGAAGCCGCAGTTCCAGCGCTTGCTCAGCCACGACCTCCTTCAGATCGCGGGTCTCACGGCGAAGAACCTTGACCTCATCAGAGGTGGCAGCACGCGCCGTATCGCCAGCCAGGCGCTTCTTGCCAGCTTCGAGAAATTCCTTCGACCAGCTATAATAAAGGCTCTCGGCAATGCCTTCGCGGCGGCACAGCGCGGCAATGCTGTCCTCGCCACGCAGGCCTTCCAGCACGATGCGGATTTTGTCCTCCGCCGAGTGGTGCTTGCGCGTCGCACGCCGGATATCCTTGATGACCTGTTCGGCCGCTGCTTTCTGCGGCCCGGATTTCTGTCTCATCTTCGCTTCCTTTGATAGGGCTACGATGAACCAGAAATCCTCCCTTCTCAATTACCAGTCATTTGTCTCAAAGGCGCTGATGGCGGACAGCCGCATCTGATTGCGCAAAAAATCCGGTGATATCCTGTTTACCAGCTCCATCGCAGGCGTGGTGCCTGTGGTGTGGGAGCCGATTTATACGGCCTCGAAATTTGCCGTTCAGGCCTTTGTCCATTCCACCCGCAGGCAAGTGTCGCAACATGGCGTGCGTGTTGGGGCTGTGCTGCCAGGTCCGGTGGTGACGGCTCTGCTGGATGATTGGCCAAAGGCCAAGATGGATGAAGCGCTGGCCAATGGCAGCCTGATGCAGCCGCAGGAAGTGGCCGAAGCCGTGCTCTTCATGCTATCGCGTCCACGCAATATTACCATCCGCGATCTGGTGATTGTGCCCAATAGCGTCGATCTTTAATCGACGTCTCCATCATTATCCCATCTATATTGAAGAGCATTTGCCATGATCGAAGCACCTGACACCATCGCGACCGGGCTTGAGCGCTACATTATCGGCGTCGACGTCGGCACCGGAAGTGCCCGCGCAGGCCTGTTTGATCTCCGCGGTGCGCTTATTGCCGTTGCCAAACGCGATATTGCCCTATTTCGCGAAGCGGGCAGCATTGCCGAGCAATCCAGCGCCGATATCTGGGAAGCGGTTTGCACCGTGGTGCGGCAAGTCGCGGCGTCAGTGGGCGATCCGGCGCAAGTGATTGGCCTTGGGTTTGATGCAACATGTTCGCTGGTGGTGCTGGGCGAGGGCGGGCAACCTCTTGCAATTGGCGCGTCCGAACTGCCAGAGCGCGATATCATTGTGTGGATGGATCAACGCGCAGTGGGTCAGGCCGAACGCATCAACGCCATCGGTCATGATGTGCTGCGCTATGTCGGTGGCAAAATTTCGCCGGAAATGGAGACGCCCAAAATTCTCTGGCTAAAGGAAAACCGGCCTCAGACCTTCCAAAATGCCTGGCAGTTTTTTGATCTTGCCGATTTTCTCACCTGGAAGGCAACGGGTGATCTCTCCCGTTCCACCTGCACAGTGACCTGCAAATGGACCTATCTGGCCCATGAGCAGCGTTGGGACCCAAGCTATTTCCACGCCATTGGGCTTGGCGAACTGGCCGATGAGGGCTTCAGCCGCATTGGCCAGCGCATTGTCGAACCCGGAACGCCGCTTGGGCAGGGTCTGACGGAAACCGCCGCTGCCGCCATGGGTCTGAGAACTGGCACGGCCGTGGCGGCGGGCATGATTGATGCCCATGCCGGTGGCATTGGCACGGTTGGCATTGGCAGCGGGCCAAAAGACAATATGGCCTATGTGTTTGGCACCTCCTCCTGCACCATGACCTCAACCGTTGAGCCCGTGTTTGTGCCCGGCGTCTGGGGGCCATATTACTCGGCCATGGTGCCGGGCATGTGGTTGAATGAGGGCGGGCAGAGTGCTGCCGGTGCGGCGATTGATCAATTGCTGGCCTTTCACCCGGCAGCACCAGAGACCGCCGCAAAGGCGCGCGAACAGGGTATTGCCCTGCCGGTTCTGTTGGCGCAGGCGGCAGCGGCCAAGGTCAGCGCCCTGCCCGATGTCGTGCATTTGGCAAAAGGTCTACACATCGTGCCGGAATTCCTCGGCAACCGCGCGCCTTTTGCCGATCCCCACGCACGTGCCATCATTGCTGGTCTGGGCATGGATCGGGATTTTGATAGTCTGGTTGCGCTCTATATCGCGGGCCTGTGCGGCATTGGCTATGGCCTGCGGCAAATCATCGAGACACAGGCCGCATCGGGCGCCCTTATTGTGCGAGTTGTGATCAGCGGTGGCGCTGGCGAGAGCGATCTGGTGCGGCAGGTATTAGCCGATGCCTGCGGCAAGCCTGTGGTGGCCGCGGGTCTGGATGAGCCGGTGTTGCTGGGCTCCGCGATTTTGGGTGCCGTGGCGGGAAAGGCCTTTTCAGGTGTCAGCCAGGCAATGGAAGCTCTAAGCGGCGTAACAAAGACCTATCATCCGCAGGTCGGCGCTTTGGCCAATATCCACAAACGCAGATACGGCCATTTCACAACGCTACAGCAACAGGGTAGAGAGCTACGTAACGTATAGATGGACTGAATATCCTTGGGGTTGTCCGACACCTGGACGAAACGACGAGCAGATAATCTGATCGAAATTTTGGCCTCTTGAAATGATGGTCAGTTTTGAAGTCGTAGGGTGTACCGCGTGTGTCGCCGCTCTCCGGTGCGCGTGAATGCACCGATCTCGACAAGGTGCTGGAGGTCACGCGTTGCTGTTGCACGCGATGTGGCCGTGATTGAAATGTAATTTTCCGCGCTCAACCCGCCTTTAAAACCAGCAACACCCTCTCGAAAAATACGGACGATGACTTTTTCCTGGCGCTCATTAAACCGGTCCCGAAACCGATCGTAGAATTTTGCCTTTTGAATGAAGAAGGCAATGCGATCAATCGTTGCCTGTTGGGCATCCAGGATTGTCTGCGAAAAATAGACAATCCACCCGGTGATATCGAGCTTTCGCTGATGGCGCTCAAGTTCGCAGTAATAGGCCTTTCGGTCACGCTCAATTGTAAAGGCAAGCGAAATCAGAGTTGGTTGCCCAATGTTCTGTGCTAGCGATTTTTCAGCTAACGCGCGTCCAATTCTACCGTTACCGTCCTCAAAGGGATGGATGCTTTCGAAATAGAGGTGTCCGATGGCTGCGCGGGTCAGCGCAGATAATGGAGTTGACCCGCTTGGCCCCGACCGCTTGAACCAGTCGATGAAAAGTGCCATTTCCGCAGCCACCTGGCGGGATGGTGGTGCCTCAAAATGGATTATGGGCTTGTCCAGGCGCCCTGAGACGATCTGCATGGCATCATTATGGCGTCGGTAGGCGCCAATTGTTTCGATATATCGGTTTCCCGCCATCAGCATCGAGTGCCAACGGAAAAGGTCCTCATGCTGGAGTGGGCCGGACCAATTTTTATAGACGTCGGCCATCATCTCTGCGATCCCACGTTCTTGTGGTCGGATCGGACGATTGTCTGTATTGAGACCAAATTGTCGGCGCAGCGACGACTGTACGCTTGCTCGATCAAGGAACTCACCTTCGATCTCCGACGTTTTAATGGCTTCGTCGCTCAGCAACTCAATCCGCAATTGGTTACTGTCGTCGTCACTGAAATGCCTGACAGCACCGATCACCTCACCGGATGACTGGAGAAACCTTTGCTCCAAAGCGGCCATGTTCTCAATGTCATAGGAGAAGTTTGGCCAATCGGGCAGTTGCCAGTTCCATTGCATGAGTTATAGCCGCCTTTTCTATAACTCAAAATTACGCTGATTGGTGAGCTATTGCAAGTGATTCTATCGATCATCTGGGCTTGAAATCTGCTGTGTACCGTTTGTCAGAGAACCACTTTCATTACTGCTCGCCCTCGAAATGGGACGTACAGGATGGAATTCAAGCATTCCAAAATTCGATAGTCTATAACATCAGTCGGACCCGTAGACCCTCTTACTCTCTCTTTCGCAGTTTTGTCCGGCGATCAAGAATGAGGTGATCGACTTTCTCGGAGAGCGCATGATCGGGATCGCTTTCGGCGGCCTCCTTAAGAAGCCGCGTCAGCCGCTTTAACTCCTTTTCATCCAGGTGTTCGATGCCCATAAACCGGTTTTCCGCGGCACTGGTCAGGATTAGCTCGTCCAGTTTTGCCTGAACGGCCTTGCCGTCTCGGTTCTGAGAGTTTTGCAGGACGAAGACCATCAGGAAGGTGATGATTGTCGTTCCAGTATTGACCACGAGTTGCCAGGTTTCGGAAAAACCAAAGAGCGGACCGCTGACCGCCCAGAGGATGATCCCGGCAACCGCAATGACGAATGTTGCCGGCTTGCCGGTCAGGTCCGCAATCATGCCGGAAAATTTTGAAAAGAGGCTGGGTTTCTCGGACATGGTATTCCTCCAGATGGAATAAGCTTACCATTAATTCTCCGATGGCATGGAAGTTCCGGGGCCGGCTCTTTCGCTCGAAAAGAAGGCCTATCGCGTCATCAGATAATGTCCTTGGGCACCAGAGCCTGGTTCATCAAATCTGCTATCATCAAATGGCGAAGACCTATAAAGGTTGAGGGCAATTGGCGAATTTACTGGACGGACAGCCGAGTGAGGGACGAACTGTACAACGCATCACTATGCACAGTCGTGGATATGGCGGGGATTGAACGAGGTCGCTATGATTTGGCCAGAACACGATATTCATAATCTGGTTCTTGTCTATTCAGCACGCTTGTACATCTTCAAGGAAACATGCAGTCGATGGATCCGCTCACCAAGGGAAAACCGGCTCCCGCTTTTCCCTGATAAACTCTAAAGGCGTTCAGCCTCCGGTGTTGCAACCAGTTTTGCGGCCTCGATATTTGCCAGTGAAAGTGCGTCGCGCATCGATTTTCCCGTGGCGAGGGCTGCGGCCATGACGCCGATGAACATGTCGCCGGCTCCGTGCGTGCTTTCCACTTTCACCTTCACGGCTGGCAGGACGATTTCTTCTCCACCCCGGCTTGCGTAGGCGACACCCGCACCGCCTGCGGTGACCACAACGTCCGGGAAGTTCGCCAACAGCATCCTTGCCGCTTCCAATGCGCCATCGAGCGTTTCGACAACCGGGACACCCGCCAGCATTTCAGCCTCGATAGCGTTGACGACGATGATGTCTATCAGGTTCTGAAGGTCGGCTGACAAGGTGCGCGCCGGTGCGGCATTGATCAGGACGCGGCCGCCAGCCTGCCGGACGGCCCTTGCTGCGGCGACATTGGCGGCGTCGGGGATCTCGTTTTGCAGAACCAGAACCGTTGTCCGGCCCAGCAGTTCGGCTGCGGCTGCGACATCCTCATCGCCAAGCGTCAGGTTGGCGCCGGACACGATAACGGCACCGTAATCGCCCTGCGCATCGAAAATCGCAACGCTCATCCCAGTTGACGCCGCCGCGTTGCGCCGCACGAAGCGATCATCAACCTGTCGGCGTTTGAGATTTTCCAACAGAAACCGTCCGAAGTCGTCGTCGGCAACTGCGCCGATCATGAATGTCGAGACGCCAGCCTGTGCTGCCGAGACAGCCTGATTGCCACCCTTGCCGCCGCTTTTGGGGTGCCAGGACGTGCCTGCAACAGTTTCTCCCTGACGTGGCCGGTCTGGACCGAAGACCGCGATATCATAATGCAAGCTGCCGAAAACGGTGACGATAGGCGAGGATGTCATGGAAGGCGATCTTTGCGTTTGGAGGTGACGGCGGACATGGTGCGGTCGAGATTGCGCTCGGCGGCCTGATAGTCGCGCTGGGCGACGGCGACGAAAATGGCGTCGAGAATATTGAGCTGCGCGATGCGCGCCGCGGCATTCTCCCCCATCAAAGGCGAGCCTTGTGCGGTGGAACACAAGACCACGTCGGCGGACTGGGCGAGCGCGGAGGAACCGTAATTGGTCACGGCAATGGTGCTGGCGCCATTCTTGCGGGCAAGCTGTAGGGCCTCGATCACCGCAATCGTATTGCCCGAATGCGAAAAGCCGATGGCGACATCGGTATCGGCAAGAAGGGCCGCCGACATCAGCATCATGTGTGAATCGTCAAAGACGCTGGCGCGCACGCCAATTCTCAAAAACTTGTGAGCCACATCCCGGGCGATCTGCGCCGAGCCGCCGACGCCGTAGAAATCCCGGTTTCGAGCCTTATGGATCATGTCCGCCGCCTGGTCAAAGGCTGCCATGTCCAGAATGGCAAGCGTTTCCTCAAGGGCGTGGATCGAGGTGCGAAAGACTTTCTGGACGATTTCAAGCGAGGTGTCGTCAACCGACAATTCCTGATGCATTTCAGTGGTTGGCTGGCGGTTATACTGGCTGACGGAAGACCGGAAATCCCGGAAGCCGGAAAAACCGAGCTTCTTGGTGATCTTCACCACCATGGCTTCCGAAACCCCGGCATTTTCGGCGATCTGCTTCAGCGAGGTCTCCTCGCTGAAATCACGCATGCCGAAGACCGTATCCACGACCTTTGCTTCCAGCGGCGTCAGCATTGGCATCATCATGCGAATGCGCGGCCCCACCGCCTTCATGTCAAAGCCATCAGCGTTCATTCCCGTCCCCTTGTCGCGCGATCAATCATCATTGCGACGAGGATTATAAGGCCGGTGGCGAGCAGTTGATAGAAGGCCTGGACATTCATCAGCGTCAAACCATTGCGCATGGCACCCAGGATAATGGCGCCAAGAATGGTGCCGACAATACTGCCCTTGCCGCCCATCAGCGATGCACCGCCAATCGCCGCTGCTGCAATTGCATCCAGCTCCCAGAGATTGCCGAGAATGGGCTCGGCTGCGCCAAGACGGCCAATCAGGATGAGAGAGGCGAGTGCGGCGAGCCCGCCGGAAATCACATAGGCGGTAATCTTGGTACGGGCGATTGGAACGCCTGCCACGTAAGCGGCTTCCTCATTGCCGCCAACCGCCATCAGGTATTCGCCAATGGGCGTCTTCTTCAGCAGCACCCAGGCGGCGACCGACACCCCGGCAACGATCAACACCGGGATTGGCAGGCCGATCAGGGTTCCATTGAACAGCGCCCGAAAACCGGGCGGAATGCCCAGCACCGGATTGCCGCCGGTGAAGATCAGCGCGATGGCTCGGTAGGTGCTCAGTGTCCCCAGCGTCACGATGAAGGGTTGCAGGCCAATATAGGCGACAAGCACACCATTGATGAAGCCGCATACCGCGCCGACGCCAAGCCCGGCGAGAATCGCCAAAGGAATGGGCGTGCCGCCCAGCAGCAGCGTCGCGGTCATTACGGCGGCAATGGCAGCGGTCGGCCCGACCGATAGATCGATGCCGCCTGAAATGATCACTAGCGTCATGCCCAGTGCCAGGCAGGCATTGATGCTGGATTGCTGGAGAATATTGGTCAGGTTGCGCTCCGACAGGAAGCCGGGAACGAGCGCTGCAAATACCGCCATGATGACGATGAGGCCAATCAGCGTTCCGGCATCACGCAACGAGACGGAAAACCGGCGAAAGGTCGGGACCGATTGGCTGGCGGCGGATGAAGAGGCGGTCATGGAGAAAGATCCTCTCTGTTTATGCAGGATGTGCGATGGCGGTAGCACCGGCACTCGCTCCTGGAATGGCGTGGGCGAGAATGGCACTTTCCGTCAGCTGTTCGCGCAAGATTTCAGCCGCGATCTGCCCTTCCCGCATCACCAGGACCCGGTCGGAGAGCCGGATGACTTCGGGAAGCTCGGAGGAGACGACGATGATCGAATGGCCTTCGCGGGCCAGGGCTTCGATCAATTGGTAAATCTCGGATTTTGCCCCGACATCGATGCCGCGTGTCGGCTCATCGAACAGCAGGATTTGCGATTTGGCCGCCAGCCAGCGGGCAATAATGGCCTTTTGCTGGTTGCCGCCGCTGAACAGACGGATAGGGCGATCAAGCTGAAATGGCCGCAGGTTGACCCGCTTCAACAAATCCTGCGCGCTGGCGCGCAGTTTTCCGGTGCGGATCAGACCGGCAGCGGAAAAGCTGGGAAGCGAGGCGAGCGCCATGTTCAAACTGACCGGACGCAAAGGGATGATGCCTTCGCGCTTGCGCTCTTCCGGCACAAGGCCGATTCCTGCCGCGATTGCGTCACGGGGATTGCGCAGGCTGACACTCTTGCCATCGATGGTAATAGACCCCTCGCTCAGACGATCGACCCCGGCGATCAGGCGCAGCAATTCCGTGCGCCCCGAGCCGACCAGCCCAGCAATGCCTAGCACTTCACCCCTTTTCAGGGTGAAGGAGACATTTTTGATCTTGGTGGCTGAGGACAGATTGCTGGCTTGCAGCCTGACCTGATCGGTCACGAAGGAATGATGGGTTTCCTGCATCAGTTCACGCCCGACCATCATGGCGATGACCTGTTTTTCCGATGTGGCTTTCATATCAACGATGCCAACGAGTTTGCCATCCCGCATGACGCTGGCGCGTTGGCAGATGCGGAAAACCTCGTCCATCTTATGTGAAACATAAATAATCGACACGCCACTGGCCGAGAGATCGGCAATCACCTCAGCCAGCCGGTCGAACTCGCTCGGCGTCAAGCTGGAGGTCGGCTCATCCATGGCGATGACCTTGGCCTTGTCGAGCAGGGCGCGGCCGATCTCGACAATCTGTCGCTGCGCGACTTTCAGGCTGGAGATGGGTGCGGAGACGTCGATGCTGCGGTCGATCATCGACAGCGCTTCGGCGGCTCGCTGCTCCTGCTCCCGGCGCGAAACGAAAAGCCCGCCCATGCGGGTCAGTGAATGGCCAAGAAACATGTTCTGGGCAACACTCAGATGCGGAACCTGTTGAAGTTCCTGATGGATCATCGCAATGCCAGCCTGTCTTGCATCCAGCGGCTTGCGAAACGCGACAGCTTCGCCATCGACGAAAACAGTGCCGGAGGTTGGGCGGAAGACACCGGACAAAATGCGCAGAAGCGTTGATTTTCCCGCGCCGTTTTCACCCAGCAGGCCGTGAATTTCTCCGGGAGCGACGTCAAAGCTCACCTCCGTCAGCGCGTTGACGCCCGGAAAGCTCTTGGAGATTGTTTCAAATCCCAGTCTCGGCACCATCTCTTACCTCCTCCTGCAAGACACGCGCTGCCAGCCCTGAAAGCTGGCAGTGCCCTAACCCCGATTATTTTGCAGCCTTGGCATCTTCCATCAGCACGGCGCGCACATCGACGCCCTTGCCCTGGTAGCGGGCGAGGTTGTCGGCGGTGATCAGCGCCTGAGGCGTTGCGACAACGCGCGGCAATTTCTGGCCGGCAACGAGCCGAAGGGCTGTTTCCATGGCCACTTCACCTGTTAGAACCGGAAAGCTATCGACGGTGCCGGTCAGTTCGCCTGCCTTGATCGAGGCGTAGGCGTCTGAAATACCGTCAGTGCCGAAAACCGCGACCTTGCCCGCAAGCCCTGCCGCCTTGACGGCTTCGACCACGCCCAATGCCATGCCGTCATTGTTGGCATAGAAGCCGATAAGATCGGGGTGTTGGTTGAGGATGTTGGTCGCGGCATCGTAGGAGGTCTGCCGGTCCCAATTGCCTGGAACGCTGGCGACGATCTTGAACTTGCCGTTTTCACCGATGGTGGACTTGAAGCCGTCGGTGCGTTGCGCGGCGGCATAAACACCGGCCTGACCCTCGATGATCGCCACCTTGCCACCCTGCGGACGGTTGGTGATGAACCATTTGGCGACCCGCACGCCATTGTCGCGCTGGACATTGCCGACATAGTGCTCGGCCTGCGGGATCACGGCATCATTGACGTCAACGACCGGAATATTGGCGGCCTTGGCCTGTTCGATCACCGGCTGAAGATTGGAATCCGTCTGCGGCGACACCAGCAGAACGTTATAGCCTTGGGTGATCATCCCCTCGGCAATTGTCAACTGACCAAGCTGGTCGCCTTCGCTTTGCGCCGCCTGATAGGCGACCGGAACGTTCTTGGCCTTGCCGAACGCCGCATAGCCCTCACCGAGCGACCGCCAATATTCGTTGGTCAGTGTCTTTGAGACTGCGCCCGCCTTTGTGCCGTCAGGAAGCTTCGGAAAGGGGCCGAACTTTGCTTCCAGCTGCGACCAGTCCATGCGGTCTTTTTCAGTGTCGGAATTGAGCGGGGCTAGCTGCTGTGCAAAGGCTGCGCTGAACAGGAAGCTGGCAGCAAGGCCAGTGGCAAGCGTCAGTTTCATCATGGTCTTCATCGGTTCCTCCCAGGTGGTATCATCAAGCATGCCTCCGGCATGCCTTTGGTTACAAAGGTCTGAAATCTCGGGGTATTTGGAATTGCGGGCCTTAGCCCAGCATCAGTTCCTGAACGATGGCCTGCGCGGACACGGCATCCTGACGGTCGATGGCGCCCGAAAGACGATTGTCCTGATCGAGGCGATCGACAATCCGCAGCATGCGCTTGACGGTCTGGATATTGACCTCGCATTCGTGGACGGGATCGAGACCCGTCATGTCCGGGAAGGTGTCGAAGTAGATGGCGCCATCGTAGCCGTCCTTGCGGATCTGGCGCAGAAGCTCGATGGTCTGCTGGGTGTGGACCGCGCCCACCATCAGGCCATCGTCGCGCTTGGCATAGCCATCGTTCAGATGCACACCGAGAACGCGGCTATGGCGGGCAATCAAGGCGGCGGCAAAGGCTGGCTGTTCATCGGCGTAGAGAACGTGGGCAAAGTCCAGCGTCACGCCAAGATTGGGCATATCGACATCCCTGATGGCCAGCAATGTCGTTGCCGCATCCGGCATCAGGCTGTAGGACCGAGGTTCGTTCGGCTTGTACTCGATGCTGATCTGGCATTCCGGGTCATGGGCGCAAACTTCACGGATTCCATCAATTTCGTGTTGCCACAGGATGTGATAATCCGCCTGAAAGGCATAATCGAACCCATCCTGGCCGAGCCAGAGCGTCATCAACCGGCTGCCTGCTGCACGGGCTGCGTCAATACCGGCCTTGGTGAGATCGATGGCTTCCCGCCGGACTGCGGGGTCTGAATTGGTGAATGCGCCGATCTTGAAGGCGGGATTGGTGTAATAGCGCATGGCGAACCCATTGATTGCCAGGCCCATATCGCCGATCTGGCGTGCCAAAACAGCAGGGTCTTCGCCAACATGATCGGGATAATTGAGATCGAGATCCGTTAGCCCATCGACTTTTGCGGCACGCTTTGCCATTTGCAGCATGGTCGGCTTGCCGGACAGGTCCGGCCATTCTGCCTTTGGGCAGGAGGCAAAGGAATTCAGGCGGGTTGCAAATTTCAGCTGGGTCACGGCTCTGGCTCACTTTGATCACTACACTTCATACTTCACAAAATAATTGTGATTTGTAAAGTAAAAAATCTCTTAGCCCCCAGTGAATTGCCTGTAGCCGACCTCAGCCACGCAGCAATGCCTCGATTTCGCTGCGCTCCGGCATGGCGGGCGCGGTTCCCCGGCGGGTAACGGCGATGCCCGCCGTCGCACATCCAAACCGGACCGCGTCGAGCGGAGTAAACCCATCGGCAAGCGCTGCCGCAAAACCGCCGACGAAGGCGTCCCCTGCCCCTGTCGTATCGATGACAGGCCCGGCTGCAATGGCCGGCACCGCCACCGAGGCATCGTGGCTATGAAACAACACGCCTCTGCTGCCGAGCGTGATGATGGCAGCACCGACACCGCGCTCCAGAAGCACATCCCCCGCCCGCTTCGCATCTTCAATCGTATCGAGCGGAAAGCCAACCAATGCGGCGGCTTCGGTTTCGTTGGGAATGATATAGTCGCATAGCGGATAGATCGCGTCTGGAAACGGCTCGGCGGGGGCGGGGTTGAAGATAGTGGTGACGCCAGCCTTACGGGCGATCATCAGCCCGTGGTGGGCTGCCTCGGAGGGCTGCTCAAGCTGCGTTACGAAAATTGCGCTGGTCTCGATGGTTTGCCGCGCCGCCTCGACATCCTCAATGGTAATGGTTCCGGCAGCGCCGGGATAGACGATGATGGCATTGTCGCCAGTCTTGTCGTTGACATAGATGAACGCGGCACCGGTCGGCTGGTCATCCATAACGGTCAGTTTTGGCAGGACACCGGCATCCGCATAGGTCTTCAACGCCAGATCACCGAACGTGTCGCGACCGATCTTCGAGATGAAGGAGACGTTCGCGCCCTCCCCGGCCCTTGCTGCCGCAACCGCCTGGTTGGAGCCCTTGCCGCCCGGCCCGACGGAAAAGCCGCTGCCGGTGATCGTCTCGCCTACGACCGGCAGCCGGGCCGCAAGATAAGCTGTATCGGCAACAAAGATTCCGAGTATCGAAACGCCCTTGCCCATCCTGCCCTCCTTATGCTCCAGCCGGTGGGATGACGCCCTTGGTGAACAGGAAGCAGCCGTAGAAGCGGGTTTCGCCGGTTGAAATCACACAATAGGCCTTCTTTGCAAGGTCGTAGAATGCAAACCGCTCAATGCCGTACATAGGCGATGGCTTGCCCTCGGCACTGTCGATTTCAACTTGGACCTCGTGTTGCACCGGCTGAATGTCGTCCGGGGCACCCATGACTTCCATACGACCTGCCGAATTTTGCAGCGGCGTATCGAGCGGAAAAACCGACAGCAGGACGCGCACGGCTTCCGCGGCGGATAGATTGGCCATGGAGAGCGGACGGCCCAGCACGGTTTGGCGCGCCACGCTATCGCTGGGGAAGTTGGTATCGGAAATCACAAGTGTATCGCCATGCCCCATGGATCGCAGCGCATGCAGCACGTCGGCATTCAAGGCAGGATGAAGATTTTTCAGCATGGGACACTCCTTGTCTAACTTAACTTACTACAATGACTGGCCTATTTGACCGCACCGGCGGTCAGGCCCTTGACGATATAGCGCTCCAGGAAAATACCGACCAGGACAAGCGGCATGATGGCGGCGGTGGCGATAGCGGCCATGGACCACCAATTGATGCCTTGCGAGCCGGTCTGGCTGGCCACCATGACGGGCAACGTTTTGGCGTTCGAACTGGTCAGCAGCGCTGCGAAGAAATATTCGTTCCAGCAGAGAATGACTGAAAGGATGAAGGCAGCCACCATTCCCGGCAGGGCGATGGGCAGCACGATCCGCATAAACGCGCCCCAGATCGAGCAGCCATCTACAAGGGCTGCCTGCTCGAGTTCGACGGGGATCGTGTCGAACTGGTCACGCATGATCCAGATGACGATGGGCAGTACCATCAGCGTGTAGACCAGAACGAGACCGGTCAGAGTATCCAGCAGCATCAGGTGTTTATAGAGCACCAGAAACGGCATGGCGAGCACGACGGGTGGCAGGATCAATTGGGACAGGAAGAAGAACGAGATATCCTTATTGCGCAACCAGAGGAATTTGTAGGAAAACCGGCTGAGGCCATAGGCCGCCAGCGATCCGATCACCACAGCCAGAAACGAGGCTCCAGCCGAGGCGACGACGCTGTTGAAAAATCGCCGCATGAATTCGTCGCGCACCGTCGAGGCCACAAATATCGTATCCGGCGAAAGGCCAAGTGAGCGCCAGCCCTTCCAGTCCGGCGTAAAATCCACGAAGGGAATGAGGTGGCCCTGGGTGACATTGACGGCGGTCTTGAACGAGGTGGTAATGGTCCAGTAAATCGGAAACAGGGAGATAAAGGCCCAGAACACCAGCGCCGCGTAAATCAGCAGGCTGCCTGTCATGAAGCGAGGGCGGCGAAACCTTGTTTCAGGACCGCTATGGCGGGTAGGGTTGCGTGCCATGGTCTAACCCTCAGTTGGAACGTTGCAGCCAGCGGCTCGTCACCTTCAGGATGAGCGAGACGAAGATAATGATGATGACGAGATAGAACTCGGCCAGCATGGTGCCGTAGCCGACGTTCGAGCGGTCACGATATTCCCGGAAGATGAAGCTGGAGACCGTATCTGTTGCGCCGCCGGGTCCGCCTGCGGTGACATTGATGACGATATCGGCAAGCTTCAACTGAAAAATGATCCGCAGGATAATCACGGTGACGCTGACCGGCAGCATCAGCGGAAAGGTGATTTCCTTGAAACTTTGCCAGCCGGAAGCGCCATCGACCTTGGCGGCCTCCTTGATCTCCGTTGGCAGGGCCTGAAGCCCGGCCAGAAGCAGGATCATCATGAAGGGGATCGACACCCAGGCATCCATGGCCATCAGCGAGAGACGGGCAAGCCACGGGGTCGAGAAAAACGCCGGGTTGTCCCATCCGAGATGCCGGGCAAGCGTTGCTGCCGGACCGAAGCGATATTCCATCAGGGATTTGCCGATCATCCAGCTGACGGCAACCGGGCTCAACATCAGCGGCAGAAGGAAGGCGACGCGAAAGAACTTCCGGGCCTTGATTTCGGCGTTCAAAAGCAGCGCGAGGCCAAAGGCAATGGCATATTGCACCAGAACCGCCAGAACATAATAGACCATGTTCAACAGCGCATTCCAGAAATAAAAGTCGGCAAACAGCGTGCGCAGGTTGTCGATGCCATTGAAACGCCGTCCTGCGGCCGCGCTGAGGTTCCAGTCGGTGAAGGCAATGTAGAGGCCGAACACCGTGGGAAATACCACCATGGCTATCGTAAACAGCATTGCCGGTAAAACGAACACGGCCCGCTGGCCAGCTTCGCCACGGATCATGATTTGCGCGGCGCACAGAGCCACGGCCCAGACGATATAGGCATAGAGCAAGGGACGCCAGCTGACGAGGCCAAGCGAGGTCACCCCGGCTACATCGAGAACTTGCAGAACGAGCACGCCAAGCAACAGCACCGTGGCCACCGTCAGCAGCAGGCGACCACGCCGGGCACCGGTTTGCCGCAGCGATACCCTTTCGGTCGGGCGAATGACAGGCATGGTCGTGTCGGACATAAGCAAACCCTTGGGCATAACGCCCTGCATAAACCGGTGGCCAAAAGTGGCTTTAGGCGGTCAATAAAGGTCAGGCGACATTGGAAAGCCGCCTGACGCCGTATGGAAATACCAGCGGCAATTTCCCGCTGCTGGCATGGCTCAAACGCCGAGCGAGGCCTTGTAGAGTGATATCTGCTTGTCGCGTCCAAGCTGATCGGTGATTTTTTCCCAAGCAGCCGCAATAGCGTCGGCGCCTTCCTGGGGCTTCACCCTTCCGGCGAACACCTTTGCCAATTCATCTTCCGCCACGCTGTAATATTGGAAGATACCGGGAATACGCGGCTCGATGGCAGCGTTCGGGTGGTTGTAGGACTTCGACTGCGAGGCGAGATAATTGCTGATGAACGCTTCCTCGTAACCCGCTGCCACCCATTCCTTGATATCGAATTGGCTCTTGCGATAGCACTGGAAGCCGGAGGGGTAGGCTGCCGTCCACAAGGCGAGATCCTTGCCGCCGAGATGGGCTGCCGCACTCCAGGCCGCCTTCTTTTTCTTCTCGTCCTTATCGACACGAGCCATGACGTAAACGCCCCAACCCAGATAGGCCATGTTGGGCGCATAGTTCGGCCCGCTGGCCAGCGTCTCCCATTTCCCGGTCTTGGCATTATAGACATCGTCGGAGCCGGGAAGAATGTCGAAGGCAATGGTATCGCCCACCACCGAACTATCGCTGGTCTGGGCGCTTTGCCCGACATCGCCCCACCAGGAGACCATGGAGCCGGTTCCGGCCAGAAACTGCTGGAACGCCGTCGTCCCCGGATCGGCATTCAGCTGGTCACCGGCTTCGGAAGGCAGGGCATCGACCACGTCCTGTATAGCGCGCACCCAGGCAGGATTATTGATGCGCGGCTTCATCGTATCGATGTCGAACAGCCAGGCCTTGTCAGCCGGGTGCTTGGCATAGGCCGTCGCGCGGCTGCCGAGGAAGTAGAAGCCAAAACCACCCCAGGCCTTTGGCGCGTCGAGATAGCCGATGGCATCGGCACCGGCGATTTTCTTGCCCTTGAGGAACTTGGTCGCTTCCTGAACCTGCTGCCAGGTTTTCGGCACGCCCCATTCGCCCGCATGGCCTTCGGCTTTCCAGGCCTTGGCGAGATCGGCGTCGGTGAAATAATCCTTGCGGTAGTTGAAGTTGTGGCAATCGCCATCCACCGAGACACGGTAGACTTTGCCACCCCAGGTGCCGACCGGGGCCTTCAGGTAATCGACGTAATCATCCATGTCGATCTGGGCCTTTACCCAGTCCGGCATTTCCGAGGCAAGACCCTTGCCGCAGACATCACCTTCAAATGGCGCGCCCATTTCCAACAGGTCGAAATCCACGGTGCCGGTGGCAATCGCCTGTTGAAGACGGGGATTGTAATCTGCCTGGGCCAGGTCGATCCAGGTGATCTTCGCGCCGGTATAATCCTCCCAGGGCTTCAGGAAGCCGCGAAACAGCACATTGTGCAGATTCTGATTGTTCAGGCCCATGAAGGACAGTTCGACGCCAGCGAACTCTCCCTTCTTGACGGTCTTCCTCGTGGCCTCCAGGCACAGCTCGCCGACCTTCTGCCAATCGGCATCGGTGGGAGAGCCTTTTCCAACGCCGGGTATTTGCAGGATCTGGGTGCGCAGGGACGCTTCATCGGCAAGTGCCGTTCCAGCATTGCCCAGCAACCCACCGGCAGCCGCCACAGCCCCAAGGCTTGCACCGGTCTTCAGGATGGCGCGGCGGCTCAACCCTATCGCCATCATCCTCTCGTATTCGCTGACTTTCATGCGTATCTCCTCCCTTGTTCGCCTATGTCAAATAACTGCTTTCACATGTCCCCTCCCGTGGACGGGCGAAAGCAGACTCTCGCTTTTCCCTGACAACCTCTATTCCAACCGCAGCCCCGTTTCACCGTCGAACAGATGGACCATGGCCGGGTTCGGCGTCATGGCAATCATCTGTCCGGACGGCTCTGCCAAACGCTCGCGGAACACGCCGATAACTTTCTGCTGGCCAAGCCGGGCGAAGACCTGGGTCTCCGTTCCGGTCGATTCCAGCACGGTGACGTTGGCGGTGACATCGCCGCCAAGCACAAAATGCTCAGGCCGAATGCCGTAGAAAGCCGCTCGTCCGTCCGAACCTGCAGGAGCCGAATTCAAGGGAAGTCGGATGCTCTCTTCGGTCTCGAAAAACGGCGTTGCAGATGCCCGGATATGTCCCTTGATCAGGTTCATCGACGGCGAACCGATAAACCCAGCCACGAACATGTTGGCTGGCGCATCGTAAAGGGCCAGCGGCGAGCCAATCTGCTCGACGCGACCATCCCGCAACACGACGATACGGTCCGCCATGGTCATGGCTTCAACCTGATCATGGGTCACATAAATCATCGTCGTCGCCAGACGGCGTTGCAATTCCTTGATTTCAGCCCGCATTTGCACGCGCAGTTTCGCATCGAGATTGGACAGTGGTTCATCGAAGAGGAAAACCTTCGGATCTCGCACAATCGCCCGGCCCATCGCCACGCGCTGCCGCTGGCCGCCGGAAAGCTGACGGGGATAGCGGGCCAGATAGGGGACCAGATCGAGAATTTCCGCTGCCTTGCGAACGCGCTCATCAATGAACAGCTTGGTTTCACCGCGCATCTTCAGCGCAAAGCCCATATTCTCCGCCACCGTCTTGTGCGGATAAAGCGCATAGCTCTGGAACACCATGGCGATATCGCGATCCTTTGGCGGCAGGTCGTTGACGACCTTTCCGTCGATAACGACATCGCCAAAGGTGATCGGCTCCAGCCCGGCAACCATGCGCAGCAGCGTGGATTTTCCGCATCCCGATGGGCCGACAAGAACAACAAATTCACCATCAGGAATCTCGACAGAAACGCCATGGATAACCCTCAGGCTACCATAGGCCTTGCCGACATTGACGATATTCATCGATGCCAAAAGCAATTCTCCTCCCAGGACGGCGCGCCTTGCGCACGCCGTTTAAGCGGTTTTCCGGAAAACCGTAACGGTTGGAGACCTCCCTCTCGCCGCCCCAGTCCTTGCGTCCCGAAAGACGCTGTCTTCGCCAGGAACTTCACATAGTCTTTTATTTTGGTAAAGTCCGTTATTGCGTTTCGCTTAAATATTTTCGACGTTCATCGAAGCGCAGTCGAAACGGAAGTTTTGGCGACGTTGAACTATGAATTGCGATGAGTATAGCGCGTCGCGCCGCCCTGTTTAAGCATCGCCGCATCGGGAACATCACAAAAATATGTTAAATCGTGAAGAAATTCATGACTACAAAGGGAAGGCAAGCCAATGCTGAAGGGAATAGATCCGGTTTTGAACGCTGAGTTGCTGCATGCCTTGATGTTGATGGGCCACGGCGACCAATTGGTGCTGTGCGATATCAACCATCCGGCCGAGACGATTGCCAAGCACACGACTTATGGCAAGCTGATCAATCTGTCGGGTTGCGGTCTTGAGGTTGCCACGGCGGCCATCTTGACGCTTTTCCCCCTCGATACCTTTGTGGAAGCGCCGGTGAAGAGAATGCAGGTGGTTGGCGATCCCGATGGGCAGGTGCCGATCTTTTCGGCCATCCAGCGTGTGGTGGACCATGCAGAAGGACGACCGGTCAAGATCGACGCCTTGGAACGTTTCGCGTTTTATGCTGAGGCAAAGGCGTCCTTTGCGATCGTCAGAACGTCCGATCCCGGCCCCTACGGATGTTTTATTTTCAGCAAAGGCGTCGTTTGATTCGAAAGCAAATGTGTCTTGATCTATCAGAGGGGTGAATCGATCAGGCCGGATCGATTCAGATAACTCGTTGGACGCTTGAATCGAACCACGCCAGACTCTGGCCATGGAGAAAGAGAACAACAGCCCGGTCCAACTTCGCCGTATTGATCCGTCGCAAAACATGCGGCGCTTTTACACGCTCGCGCTGCAACCGACCCTGTTCGGGGGCGCCTCGGTGATCCGCAACTGGGGTCGGATTGGGACGGCAGGCCAGACCCTGATCGAGACTTTTGATCGAAAGGAGGATGCCCAGCGGGTGCTTTCACGCCTGGAGCGGACGAAAAGAAAACGAGGTTACCATGACGCGGGTCGTCTATCTTGAAGACATCAGACATATTCATACTCTTTTACAGAGCAGTTGAATTTGCGTGCGATTCATCATACATATTCTACTTAGAGAGACGAAGGCGGCTCTGCCCTAAGCGGCAGGGCATGAAAGTGGTGAATGGTGTGACCGGTCAAGTGAAAACACGCGCCAAGGGTGCTGGCTCCCTGGTTGCACAGGTCAGCGACAGCCTTCGCAAGGCGATCCTTGGCGGGGACTATGCGCCGGGCGATCGGCTTCCCAGCGAAATGGAGCTGACCGAGGCCCATGGTGTCAGCCGGACCGTCATCCGTGAGGCCGTGACCGGCCTGCGTTACGATGGGCTGGTGGAGGTGCGCCAAGGGGCAGGCATTTTCGTCCTCAATCATCATCAATCACGCTCAAGCCCGTCGAAGCTTGATCGCGCCCGATTGTCCTCAGATCTTGAGGTTTTGGAGATCCGCACGCCGCTGGAGATAGAGGCTGCCGGGCTTGCCGCGCTGCGCCGTTCGCCGGCGCAGGAGGAAGCGATTTTCGACTGCCATGCAAAATTGCTGGCCTGTATCGAGGCCGACCGCTCCATTCGAGAGGCCGATCTGGCCCTGCATATGGCGATTGCTGCGGCCACCAACAATCCGCTGTTTACGCAATTTCTCGAGATGCACGGTGCATCCGCTATCCCTCAGTCCAAAGTGGTTGCGGAAAACCGGGCTGCTGAACAAACGGCCTATCGCCGCCTCATCCACAGGGAACACCAAGCCGTGGTCGTGGCGATTTCCGACGGCGACGAAAAAACCGCCCGCGCCGCTATGCAGGATCATTTGCGCGGCAGCCAGTTGCGCTACCGTGATCTGTTGCGCGATCTGCGCGGTATCGGCAGCGAGACCTGAATTTTAGGCTTCCGTACCCCAAACCTCAATTTGGGTCAGCGCCGGAAACGGCGATGGATCATCGGCTTTCACCAGACTGTGCAGCCGAACCCATTCGGTGTGCGTTTCGGGCAGGCTAAAACACTGGGCGGCAGAGGATTTAACCAGCGTCAACTGCGTTTCTTCTCCACCCGAAAAGCTCAAAACAGCGCTTTCCCACCAGGCATCGTGCGGGAAATCAGCCCGTAGAGTGAGCACCACTTCACGGAGCGTGACCGGGCGACCGAAAAACAGGGTCAGGGCAGCCTGCGGGTCCCTGTTGATCCCCCAACTGGTGAACGGCCAGAAACCGTGATTGCTATTGGCCCGCTCGCCATCGATGACATTGCGAACTGCAAAGGCCGCCTCCCCGCGTGTTTCGACATTGGCCTCGACATGCGGAAAAGCTTGAGAATTGGCGTGGTCATCCAGGGGGTTAAAGGCAAGGTTTCTCTGTGCTGCTACCTCTTCCGGCCTCGCCTTCGCAGCGTGAAGCCGGTGCAGGTCTCCGCAAAAGGCATGGGGTGGGTAAGCGATCTTTCTGGCGCCGAACGGTATGGAAAAGCTAAAACGGCCCTGCGGCAGATAGAGGATGGCCGGTGCTATGGCGGCATCAAACGCCAGACGGATATGACCGGGCTCTGACACTTCAACCAATAGCTGGTCGCCGTCACGGTAGGGCTGACGATAGACCAGAAAGGCGTCTTCGTCCGCACTGCTCTGCGCCAGATTTTGGCCCGCAGCATCCACCACCGTGAGTGTCACTCTCATTCTCACCCTCCTCAAGTAATCGTCAGCGATAAGCGCGATGTCTCAAACGGCAGCAGAATACGGAAAATTCTCTCCGGCCATGCCTGCCGCAGCCGGGGATCACCGATATCGATTGCCTCGATGATTGGCTCTGCCGCACCGCTCACACTAATTTCGCCGAACCCGTCCAGGACCAGCCTCCCTGCTTCCACGCGTGGCGCAATGCAGGTCATCAGCGATAGAACGGCAGGCTTGTCACCATCATGCTCGTCGATAATCTCGATATGGCTGCCGCGAATGAGCCTGACGCTGCGGCGATAAGAGCGCAGCCCTGCTTCTTTCGGGTAAGCTGCGGCTATCTCCAGCGAAATGCGGGCCTCCTCCACCTCGAAAGCCGTCTCGACATCGCGTGCAGCACATTCCGGCCCCTCCTGCTGCATGATGCCCGCAAAAGCAGGAAGGTTGTGGTAAGCTGATTGCATCGTCCAGATCTCGTAACGCTGCGGCGAGAAAGTCTTGGCCGTATAGGTTTCGACGCCGATATCGATGAGAAATGGTTGTCCGTTCTTGTAAAGCGTCAGGCTGCCGACATCGTTATGATTATGGCTTTCGCCGTTGTGTCCACCCTTCACCGCCAGATCGAAACGGTTGTCGCGGGCGATGAAAAGCCCGGTGCCGGGGTAGAAAATATCACCTTTTGCCGCTGGCTTTGCGGGCGCAGGCTTAACGTCCGGCAAGCGTGTGGCTGCCATCAGCCGGTACCAAAGGTTCCACTCTTTCGACAGCAGAGGATCTGCGGATTGCTGAAGATCGGCAGCGGCAAAATCCATCAGCGCCTTCGAGCCGACCGCTTCGCCGAACAGATATTCCCTGATGCTACAGGGTTCCAGAACTGCGGATGAATCGGCAAAATTGACATAATGCCGTCCAGACACACGCATATTGAGGATGTATTCCGCCATATTGCGGATCTTGGCTGCCTGCCAAAGCGGACGGCACAGGTCCGGCACGACCTGATCCAGCACGGTCATGGCGCCAAACAGACAGAGAGCGGCATGGCGATAATAGAGCACGCCTTCCTCGCAGGCGCCGTCCTCGGCATAGTCGTTGAGAAAGGCATCGAGACTGCCCAGCGCTTTGACCAGCACTGCACGGCGAATCTCCTGGCTGGTGGGCAGGGAAAACGTGGCGATGAGGACGTTCTGGGTGATCCAGGCAGTCCAGTTGTTCATCCTCTCGTTTCCCTGCCCCATCCACCAGAAATGCCGGGTAAGATAAGGGGTGATGATACGGCGGTGGATCTCCTGTTCTATGCGGGCAGGCAGGCGCGGATCGCGTTGCGCAAGAGCCGGTCTCAGCAGCCAAACAACGGTTGCCAGGTTCGCCGCCGTTTCTGCCGAAAAGAGATCGACCACCGGGTCATCAGGATCGGGTAAAGGCTGACGCGGACCGCCGCGTCCATAGGCATTGTGCGCTGGCAATTGCCACCCGCTTTCCTCACAGATCAGGATGACACCATCGATAATGGCGTCAATGAAGTCGCCCCCGTCGCTCTCCCCTTTGCCTTTCGCACATTCCGCCAGAACCAGATCATTCAGCATCAGGCGGCGGCGGAAATATAGATCCTCGAAGCGCGAGCGATTGCCTGTTTGGGTATAATCGCGGTAATGAGAGGCGAGGATTTGCGGCCATTCAGCCTCCAGCGCCGTACGACCTGCGGTCTTAAGGGCGGTGAGATGGTCGGCGCCCAATCGTTGCAGCAGCGTATAAATATCGGGACCTGAGGCTGGCTGGAAATCGGCCAGATAGGGCGGCAAGCTGCCGATATGCTCGCTGAACATTGTGCTCACCTCCCCTTCCTCACCGTCTAGCAATCCCCTGCTATCATACCTATTTTCACCTTTCCAGTAAATTTGTCTGATGTAATAGGAAGTTGTTTGACCAATAACCGATCTATGCTATGCAAGGATCGGGAGACGGGTGCAACCGACAGGCGGCCCCGCATGGAACGCTTGAGCATGGCACGATACGGCTTCGTGCGGGAGGAAAGCTGATGACGGTCATCAGTCCGGTTCTATCTGGCGGCAGCGCCGAGAACGGCAAAGGTGCGACCTCGAAACGCAGGGTGCGGATCGTGTCCAAGCGCCGGCGGCGGATCGAAAATGCGCTGATTGCCTATTCCTTCATTGCTCCGAATTTCCTGGGCTTTGCCGTCTTCACGCTCGGTCCCATCCTGTTTGCCTTTGCGCTGGCCTTCATGCATTGGGACGGTTCCAACCCGATCACCTTTGCCGGGCTCGACAATTTCTGGCGGCTGTTTGAAGACAAGGCCTTTATCTCCGCCTTCTGGAACACAGTGATCTACACTCTTGTCTCGGTGCCTGCGACGCTTGCTTGCGCGCTTGGCCTCGCCATCCTGCTCAACCAGAAAATCCGTGGTCGCGACTTCTTCCGCACCGCGATGTTCTTTCCCTATGTCGCGTCACTGGTCGCCGTGGCTGTCGTCTGGAACATGCTGTTCAACCCCGAAATGGGGCCGGTGAACATGCTGCTCTACACGCTCGGCCTCGACCCCAACGACATGCCCGGCTGGGCCGCTGACCGGCACTGGGCGATGGTCACCGTCATCCTGTTCGGTATCTGGAAGAGCATGGGCTATTACATGGTCATCTATCTGGCCGGGCTACAGGGCATCAATGCCGAATTATACGAGGCGGCCGGTCTCGACGGCGCCAATGGCTGGCAGAAATTCCGGCATGTCACCGTGCCGCAGCTTGCTCCAACGACGTTTTTCGTCACGGTCATGCTGACAATCCAATCCTTCAAGGTGTTCGATCAGGTCTATATGATCACCCAGGGCGGGCCTGGAACCTCGACCCTCGTGCTAGTCTACCATATCTATAACGAAGCCTTCATTTCCTGGGATCTCGGCTATTCCAGCATGATCGCGCTGGTGTTGTTCTTCCTGGTTCTGGCGGTCACCGTTGTCCAGTTCCGCCGCCAGAGGGAGGATTGAACCATGCGGATTGCCGGACGCAGGATCAGGGTTTCGACAATTGCCATCTACGCAACGGTCATCGCCGTCACCATCATCATGTTGCTGCCGTTTGCGTGGATGCTGTCAGCCTCGCTGAAGCTCGACCGCGACGTCTTCGTGTTTCCCATCGAATGGATACCGGCCCATCCGCGCTGGCAGAACTATGTCGATATTTGGACGAAGATTCCGCTGGCCCTGTTCATCTACAACACCTCGAAACTGACGATCATCGTCACGCTTTTGCAATTGTTAACGTCGAGTTTTGCAGCCTATGCTTTCGCCAAACTGCATTTTCCCTTCAAGAACACGCTGTTTCTCGGCTATATCGCTACCATCGCCATGCCCTGGCAGGTCTATATGGTGCCGCAATTCCTGCTGATGCGGGAATTCGGGCTGAACAACACCCATCTGGCGCTGATTTGCCTTCAAGCCTTTACAGCCTTCGGCGTCTTCCTGATGCGGCAGTTCTATATGTCGATCCCGACAGAGCTCTGCGAAGCAGCCCGGATCGACGGCATGAACGAATATCAGATCTGGGCGAAGATCATGCTGCCGCTGTCGAAGCCAGCGCTATCGACCCTGACGATCTTTACCTTCGTGACCACCTGGAACGATTTTCTGGGGCCGATGATCTATCTCACCAAGACCGAGTTGAAGACCATCCAGATCGGGCTTCGGATGTTCATCTCGCAATATTCCGCCGAATACGGGCTGATCATGGCGGCGTCGGTCGTCGCGCTCATTCCCGTGCTCGTCGTCTTTCTGGCCTTGCAGCGCTTCTTCGTCGAAGGCGTCGCATCAACCGGGCTGAAGGGGTGATGCCATGAATGCCATGTTTTCCAACGCACCACAGCCAATCACCGATCAACAGGTGACCATGGCACTCGACATTGCTGTCGCCCAGGTGCGGCGCAATCTGCCTGACTTCACCTATGCGGCGCAGAACCATTCCAGCGTCGGCAACCGGTATCCAGCGGTTGCCAATGACCAATGGACGGCGGGCTTCTGGCCCGGCGAAATCTGGCTCGCCTATGAGCACAGCGGCGATAAGGTCTTTCGATATGCCGCTCAGATTCAGGTGCAAAGCTTCCTGCATCGCATCGAGAACCGTATCGCCACCGACCATCACGATATGGGGTTTCTCTATTCGCCCTCCTGCATTGCCGCGTGGAAACTGGTGGGCGACGAGGATGGACGCAAGGCGGCACTCCTGGCCGCCGACCAACTGATCGAACGCTACCAGCCCATCGGACAATTTATCCAGGCCTGGGGCGCCAAGGGCAATCCAAACGAATACCGCTACATCATCGACTGCCTGTTGAACCTGCCGCTGCTCTACTGGGCGACAGGCGAAACAGGGGATGAAAAGTACCGCGAGATTGCGCTCTCCCATGCGCGCACCACGCTTGCCCATTCGGTGCGGGAGGACTGCTCCACCTATCACACCTTCTACATGGATCCCACGACCGGCGCTCCGGTACGGGGCGTGACCAAGCAGGGCTATAGCGACGACAGTTTCTGGGCACGCGGGCAGGCCTGGGGCATTGCTGGCATGGCCCTGTCCTATCGTTACGAGCGCATTGCCGAATACCGCGACGCTTTTGAGCGGCTGCTGGGCTTTTATCTGCAGCGACTCCCAGACGATCTCGTGCCGGTCTGGGACCTGATCTTTTCGGCAGAGGACGGCGAACCGCGCGATAGTTCGTCTGCTTCCATCGTCGCCTGCGGCCTTCTGGAAATGGCCGATCTCGTGGAAGACGCGGACGCCGCACGCTACCGCGATCTGGCCCGGAGGATGATGAAAAGTCTGGCCGATCACTATGCTGTCAAGGACCCGGCCCTTTCCAACGGGCTTGTTTTGCATGGCACCTATTCGAAGAAAACCCCACACAACACATGTCGCGGCGAAGGTGTCGATGAGTGCGTGTCCTGGGGCGACTACTATTACATGGAAGCTTTGACGCGCCTGTCGCGCAACTGGTCTTCCTATTGGTGATGCGTGAGGGATAAATGGCAAGCATTTCGCTGAAAAAGCTCAACAAATCCTTCGGTGCACTGAAAGTGGTGCACGATATCGACCTTGAGATCGCTGACAAGGAATTCATCATCCTTGTCGGGCCGTCCGGCTGCGGCAAATCCACCACGCTCAGAATGATTGCGGGGCTTGAGGAGATCTCCGGCGGGCAATTGCTGATCGGCGAGGACCTGATGAATGACGTGCCGTCGAAGGATCGCGACATTGCCATGGTCTTCCAGAACTACGCGCTCTATCCGCATATGACTGTCTACAAGAACATGGCGTTCGGGCTCGAGCTGCGGAAAGCGCCGCGCGATGTGATTGAGACAAAAGTCCAGGAAGCGGCAAAGATCCTCGACATCACTCATCTGTTGAACCGCAAGCCCAAGGCGCTGTCGGGCGGCCAGCGCCAGCGCGTGGCTCTGGGCCGTGCCATGGTGCGCAATCCGGAAGTGTTTCTGCTCGACGAGCCGCTGTCCAACCTTGATGCCAAGCTGCGTGGCACGATGCGGGCCGAAATATCCAAGCTGCACAAGCGGCTGAATGCTACCTTCATCTATGTCACCCACGACCAGGTGGAAGCCATGACCATGGCCGACCGTATCGTTGTCATGAAGGATGGTCATATCCAGCAAGTCGATACGCCGCAGCGGCTCTATGACCATCCGATCAACATGTTCGTGGCGGGCTTTATCGGTGCGCCGCAGATGAACATGCTGCCCTCGACGATCCGGCGCCAGGAGGATGGTTTCGTCGCCGTCTTCAACGATCATGCCCTCCCCTTGCCGAGCACCTTCGACCAGAGCCGCATCGCGCCCTATCTGGACCGCGACATCGTTTTGGGCATACGGCCTGAAAATTTCCATGAGCTGGCACCGGGCGATATTGATCCGGCCAATACGGCACCCTTTGAGGCGGTCGTTGAATTGGCCGAACCGATGGGCTCGGAAGTGCATCTCAATCTCGTCGTCGCCGGGCGCTCCATCGTTGCCCGCGTGTCGCCGCGCTTCAAGGCCAGGCTGGGTGAGCAGGTGCGCCTCACCGCGGACATGACCAACGCGCAATTGTTTGACCCGCAGACCGAGCGGTCGATCCTCTACTGACAGGACAACACGATGCAATGGTTGGAGGCGATCTGGACGAAAGAAGGAAAGGGCATCGCCAAGGATGCGCCGAAGCGCACCGGCCTTGCGTTGTTTTGCGAGATCATCGGGCGCGAATGGTGGGAACTGGTCAAGCTCAACCTTCTGTTTCTGGTCGCTGCGCTGCCCATGGTCACGCTGCCCGCTGCCCTCTTCGCCACCGCCAGTATTTGCCGTTCCATGGTGGAAGACCGCAATGTCTACCTGCTGCGTGATTTTGCCGAAGCCTTTCGTCGCTATGTCGCCGTGGCAACGGGATGGGGTCTGGCAACCGGTCTGGCGCTGTGGATCGGTTTTTGTGCGATCTTAACCTATGGCGCCCAAGTGCGCGACAGCCTGATCTACGCGGGTCCCCTGGCTGTCAGCCTTGTCGCGACCGGTTTTGTTGGCGTGTGGTCGGCGCATTTCATCGTGCTTGCGGTGATGAGCAAGCGTGGCGCCCTGGAGATCCTGCGGCTATCGGCGCTGGCAACCCTTCTGCGACCTTTGCCGACGGTGGCGGCGCTGGTGTTTATCGCGGCCCTTTGGCTTGTGCATGTGCTGCTCTATCCGGTTTCTGTCTTCATGCCGGCAATGATCAATTTTTCACTTGGAATGTTCGCCATTTCATTCGGCGCGCATCGGGCAGCGGCGCTGGTTTTGGCCGAGCAAGATACTTCTTATCGAACGACAGAAATATCATAGGAAGCCGCTGGGAGGCGCTTTCAACGAGACAATCAGGGAGGAGAACAGAATGTACAGGCAGACATTTGGGATATCGCTGACCATTGCCACTGCGGCACTGGGAATGGTCACTGTCATGGCAGGCGGCGCATTCGCGCAATCGGCGGCCCCCGTCACCCTGAAATGGGCGCTGTGGGACTGGGACAAGGTGGCCTATTACAAGCCGCTGATCGAAGCCTATCAGGCCAAGCATCCGAATGTGAAATTCGAGCCGGTGGATCTCGGTTCGCAGGACTACACGCAGATGATCGCCACCCAACTGACCGGCGGCGCCAAGGATATCGACGTTGTCACCATCAAGGACGTGCCGGGTTACGCGACCCTGGTGCGGGCCAACTCTATCGGTGATCTCTCGGGCTTCATGACCGAGCAGAAGATCGACAAAGCTGGATATGGCGGGCTTATCGAGGAGCTGAGCATCGACGGCAAGGTCTATGCAATACCCTTCCGCTCCGACTTCTGGGTGGTCTATTACAACAAGGACATCTTCGACAAAGCGGGCGTTTCCTACCCGACCAATGACATGACCTGGACGCAGTTCGACCAGATCGCGGTTAAGCTGAAGGGTGGCATGGGGGTCAACAAGACCTATGGCGCATTGCTGCACACATGGCGTTCAACCGTTCAGCTTCCAGGCATCATGGATGGTCAGCATACGCTGGTCGGTGGCGATTACGCCTTTCTGAAGCCCTGGTATGAGCGGGCGTTGAAGCTTCAAAAGGAAGGTGCGATCCCGTCCTATGCATCGCTGAAAACCTCCAATACCCATTATTCGGCACTGTTCTTCAACGGAACGGTCGGCATGTTGCCGATGGGGACCTGGTTCATCGGCACCCAGATCGCCAAGGTCAAGTCCGGTGAATCCAAGAGCAAGAATTGGGGCATCGTCAAGTTCCCACACCCGGACGGCGTTGCAGCCGGCACCACGGCGGCGCAGATTGCGGCTCTTTCGGTCAATAACAACTCAGCCCACAAAGACGTGGCGCTTGACTTCATCAAGTTCGTGACGGGACCTGAAGGTGCAGCAATCATTGCCGATACGGGAACTTTACCAGCGGTGCGCACCGACGATGTCAGCACCAAGATCACCTCGCTGCCCGGCTTCCCGCAGGACGAAAACAGCAAGGCGGCGCTTAAAGCCGGCAAGTCCTATCTGGAAATGGCGGTCAGTCCCAATGCAGCAAAAATCGAGGTCGTGCTGAACCGTGTGCATGACGCGATTATGACAGACAACACATCTATCGACGATGGCCTGAAGGAGATGAACGACGGCGTCAAGGCGATCAAATAGCGCGCAGCTGGCCTGGCCGCAGGTTGTCTCCTTCCTGCGGCCAATTCACTCGAAACAGTTCATGGATATCGATTGTGGTTTACGATCCGGCCCAGGCCAACCCGCTCTACGGCAACCCCTTGCGCAGCCGAGATGATGTGGCGAAAGCCCTGCTCGACCTGTTCACGCCGCTCCTGCCCTATTTTTCGCAAGGCGGCGCACGGGTAAGGCTTGGCGCATCCGGCGCGATTTTCGATCATGCGGCTGCCGATCTCGAAGGTTTTGCCCGGCCCCTGTGGGGCATCGTACCCTTTGCGGCGGGCGGTGGCGATTTCCCGCACTGGGATCTTTACCGACGTGGCCTGACCCATGGCACCGATCCGCAACACGAAGACTATTGGGGCGATGTCTCTGATCGCAACCAACGGCTGGTGGAGCTTGCCGCCATCGGCTTTACGCTCGCCATGGTGCCACAGCATATCTGGGAGCCTCTGGATGATGTCGCTAAGGCCACCATCTCGGCCTATCTGCTCAAAGCCAGAGACCGCGAGTACGTCGATAACAATTGGAAATTCTTCCGCGTTCTGGTCGATCTGGGATTGGAGCGGGTGGGAGTAGAATTCGACCACGCCAAGACCATTGCCTATCTCGATGAGCTGGAAGGATTCGATATTGGTGATGGCTGGTACCGCGATGGGCCGGTGCGTCGGGTGGACCACTACATTCCCTTTGCCATGCATTTTTATGGGCTGATTTATGCCGTGCTTGCCAACGAAGACGACGCCCGTAAAACCCGTCTCCGCGACCGCGCAACGGTCTTTGCCAGGGATATCCGCCATTGGTTCGGACCGGATGGTGCTGCACTCGCTTTTGGGCGCAGCCAGACCTATCGTTTTGCCGCTGGTGGTTTCTGGGGCGCGCTGGCCTTTGCCGATCTTGATGCCCTGCCATGGGGTGAGATCAAGGGCTACTACATGCGCCATATCCGTTGGTGGTCGGCATTGCCAATCGCCGACCGCGACGGTGTGCTGTCTGTCGGCTACGGCTATCCCAATTTGCTGATGAGTGAGAGCTACAATTCGCCCGGTTCACCCTATTGGGCGCTGAAATTCTTTCTCCCGCTGGCCCTGCCCGCCGATCACCCGTTCTGGCTGGCGCAGGAAACCGAAGCGCCGTCCTTCAATGCGCCGGTGCCGCTCGAAAAACCGGGCATGGTCGCCATGCACACGCCGGGCAATGTGGTTATTCTCTCCTGCGGCCAGGAACACGACAAGATGCGTGGCTCCAACGAGAAATACGCCAAATTCGTCTATTCGACCCGCTATACCTTCAATATCGAGGCCAATGATCGCCATTTCGATGCGGCCAGTTTTGATGGCATGCTGGGCCTGTCGGATGATGGCGTGCATTTTAGGATGCGCGAGACGCTTGAAGAGGCGATGATTGCCGATGACAGGCTCTATTCCCGCTGGAAGCCCTGGGCGGATGTGACTGTCGAAACCTGGCTCGTTCCACAAAATCCCTGGCATATCCGCATCCATCGGATTGCAACGCCGCGCAGCCTGATGACCAGCGAAGGTGGCTTTGCCATTGCCCGCGCCGACTTCAGCCGCGACCGTATAGAAGAAAGTGCTGGCCGCGCGGTGTGGTTCGGGCAAGCGGATGTCAGCGCCATTGTCGATCTATCCGACCATCAACGCACCGGCCGTGCTCATGTGCCGATTGCCAATACCAATCTTTTATGGGCAAAAACCAACCTGCCGCAATTGCGTGGCGCAGTCGAACCGGGCCAAACCGTGCTGGTAACGGCAGCATTCGCGCTACCGCTGGGACGTGCAGCAGATGAGGCTCTTGCCGCTCTGCCTACTTGCCCCGATCTCGAGGTGCTGGAGCAGCAGTTTAGAGACGCTGGACGCCGCGTCGCGGCCTTCGATATCGGCTGAGTGTCATGAGCATGAATGACCGAGCAAACGAGCAAGAGGAAGTGGCATCCTTGCGCCGCCACCGGCTCAATATCCTCACCTGGGAGCGGAATGCGCAGGATATCGAGAGCGCAGCCCATCAGGCACGGCTTCGCCAGCTTCAGACCTATGCCGGCGCAACATTTTCTCCGGGCGCTTATGTCGCGGAAAAGGCTGAAATCCATACGGATAGGCTGGTGATGGGTGCCGGATCGTGGATTGCCGGTCATGCTCTGGTGCGTGGCGATGTCGAGCTTGGCGAGAACGTTTCGATCAATGCCTATGCCTGCATCTCTGGCCGGGTAAGGTTGGGAAATGGGGTGCGGATTGCCTCGCATGTCAGCATTATCGGCTTCAATCATGGCTTCGACGATCTTGAAACGCCGATCTATCGTCAGCCGCTGACATCGCTCGGCATCGAGATTGGTGATGATGTCTGGATCGGTGCCAATGCGGTCATTCTGGATGGCGCCCGGATCGGCAGCGGTGCCATTATCGCCGCCGGTGCCGTGGTCTCAAAAAACATCCCGCCACTGGCCATCGCTGGCGGCGTACCGGCCCGCGTGCTGCGGATGCGCGGCAAAGACACGACGTCTCCCCCCAAAACGGCGGCGGTCGAGGCCGCGCTTGCCGCAATCGATACTGCTGCTTCGGCTGATTGGCGAGCGGTGGTGGAACGACATCGTGTCGGGGAGAATTACAGCTCGCCAGATGCAAGCGGCAAGCCCGTTACCAGCATTCGTCATCTCTGCGACGCCATCGAAATTGCCGCAGCCTTCGGTGATATCGGCTCGATATTCGATGTCGATGCCACCATCGCCCGCCTACAAGCCGTTCAAGACCCCGAAACCGGGCTTTTCCCGGACCCTTATCGTGACGCGCAGCAGCCTCTGCATCACGATCCGATTGCCTTGTACAATGTGCTGGCAGTTGGGTATGCCCTTGAATGCCTGGGATCAGCGCCACTCCATCCCTTCCGGTTCATCGAACGCATGAGTGCAGGTGATCTCGTGCAATGGTTGGAGGAGCTGCCCTGGCAAACACGCGCCTGGCATTGCGGTGCCACCGTCGATGCCATCGCAACCGCCTTGCATTTCAACGGTCACTATTTTGGTGCAGGTGTCAACCGGCACAGTTTGTTTGGCTGGCTGAGCCTCAACTGCAATCCAACATCCGGCCTTTGGGGTACGGAGACACCGGAAGACGGGCTGTTGCAGCCGGTCAATGGTTTTTACCGGCTGACACGCGGCGCTCATGCGCAATTTGGCATACCGGTTCCCTATCCGGATGCCGCCATCGATTCCGTTATCGCCAATTACCGCGCTCATGACGGATTTCGTGGACAAGGCTTCAATGCCTGCAATCTGCTCGATACTGTGCACCCGCTGCTGCTTTGCCTGAAGCAGACACCTCATCGCCGCGACGAGGCGATAGAAATCGCAACTGGCATCATTCTGCAACTGTCGACACGATGGCAAAGTGGGCAAGGCTTCCCGTTCGCAGACGGTCATCCACCCGGTTTGCAGGGAACTGAAATGTGGCTCACGACCTGTTGGCTTGCAGCCGAACTCCTGAACCTCTCCAGCAGCCTGTCATTCAAGCCACGAGGCATTCATCGGTACCGAGGATGAGACAGCATTTTCAAACGCTACCCCCTCGCCAACCTCTTTGCTGCGAGATATCGATTATGTCATTTTCTACGTAATTTGAAGTGGCCTCCCGGGGCGTATGATCTCGAAAGGCCTGCCATATTCGGGTAACTGCACAAAGTGTCGCAATAAGGCCTCTATGTTCTCCTTTTAAATTGACCTACCGGCCTCATCGAACCGGTGAAGGCATCCCTCCATTGGCTTGGCACTGATGATTTCGCCGATCCTTGGCTCATGGCTGCCGCTGGTGCGGATCAGCAGCTTTCCGTACAGAGCGGAGTCGATGGTCATGAACGTATCGCTGCCAAGGCATTCAGCGGCAACCACCGCACCGGTCCAGGCATCATGGTCCTGGGAAAGCACCAGATGCTCTGGTCTTATACCAATGGTTGCTGCACTATGTCGCTGGGCCGCTTCGCCCGACACCAGATTCATTTGTGGTGAGCCAATGAAGGCGGCAACAAAGAGATTGGCTGGTCGGTGATAAAGCTCCAGCGGTGTGCCCAATTGCTCAAGGACGCCCTTGTTGAAAACGGCAATTTTATCGGCCATGGTCATGGCTTCCACCTGATCATGGGTGACGTAAATGGTTGTCGCATTCAATCTCTTCTGTAATTCCCGAATTTCCGAGCGCATTTGCACCCGCAGCTTGGCATCGAGATTGGAGAGAGGCTCATCGAAGAGGAAAACCTTCGGGTCGCGCACAATGGCTCTGCCCATGGCAACGCGCTGACGTTGCCCACCTGAAAGAGCTGCGGGCTTGCGTTTAAGATATGGTTCAAGCCCCAGGACCTCAGACGCCTTTGCCACGCGCGCATTGATGTCCGCCACAGAATGCCCGGCGAGCTTAAGGGCAAACCCCATATTCTCGGCTACTGTCATATGCGGATAGAGCGCATAATTCTGAAACACCATGGCAATGTCGCGCTCACGTGGGCTCAAGTCATTGATGCGGACACCATCAATAAAAATATCGCCGCCTGATACCTCTTCCAAACCCGCAATCATCCGTAGGAACGTCGATTTTCCGCAGCCGGATGGTCCAACCAGCGCCAGGAATTCCCCGTCCCCGACCTCTAGATCCACACCATGGATGACCTCCAAGGCCCCGTAATGTTTCCGTAAATTTTCAATGCGCACCACAGCCATGATTTCCTCCCAGACAAATCGCTTGACGCAAAACAAAAGTGATTTAATCTATTTATTACGCTGAGGAAAGATGCCTGTTGGAGGAGACGGTAGGCATTGGATGACATGGAGGCGGGGGCTTGCCCGCGATTGAGGGTTTTAACGCATGGCACTCAACGGCATGCGACTTTGGGAGGAAAGCACATGAAAAAGAACAGGCATGCGTTGACGCTTGTCGCGCTGTTGGTCGCCCCAGTGGGCGCGAATGCCAGTGATATGATCACCGGCGACACGGTGGGCCCGGCTGACGCCCCCAATAAGATGACATTCCGCATGACCACCGACGGCCCGCGCAACAACGATCCGGTTGTGGCTGAAGGCTATGGCAAGCTGTTCAATCAGTTTATTGCCAAGCACCCCGGCTGGCGCATTGAATTGCAGATGATGACGGGGGATATCAGCCAGGAGCAGGCCCGCATGGTGGAGCAGGCCAAGTCCGGCAATGCACCCGATTGCGCTGCCGTGGACTCCTTCGTGCTACCTGTTTTTAAAAAGGCTGGCGTGCTGAAGTCCTTCTCGCCCTATTTTACCAAGGAAGAGATCGACCAGCTTTTCCCCTTCATTCGCGAGGGCGTTACCGGAACGGACGGCCAGATTTATGCCTGGTGGTGGTCTACCGATCTTCGCGTTCTCTATCGCAACAAGGAGATCATTCCCGATGCGCCGCAGACATGGGACGAGACCAAAAAGGCCGCGCTGCACTCCGTGAAAGAGGGCATGGAAGGTATTCTGTTCAACGGCTCGCGTTATGAAGGTACCACCTTTGACTGGCTGGCCAATTTCTGGGCGCAAGGTGGCAAGCTGGTGGATGAGAACGGCAAGCCGATCTTCGGCGAAGGCGCTGAGCGGGAAAAATTCGTCACGGCGGTGAATTACTATCGCGATCTGGTGGAGGCCGGTGCGGCCCCCAAGCGCGTGGCCACCATTGGCAATTATGATGATTTCAATGCCGCCGCAGCCGCTGGCACCACGGCGCTGTTTGTCGGTGGCAATTGGCAATATGGCCAGCTGCAAGCCGCCCTTGAGCCGGAAGAACTGGCAAAATGGACATTCTCACCCCTGCCCGGCCCCACCAAGGATCAGCGCTCGACCGGCACAGGTGGCTGGACGGTTGCTTCTTTCGCGTCCGATCCGGCCAAGGTAAAAATGTGCGCCGATCTGGCTCGTGATGTCTATATGGGACCTGCCAACGAGGTTCAGGGGCAGCTGCCAACCCGCGCCGACCTTTATGAAAAGTACAAGATTTTCTCCTCTGACATCAACAAAGCTTTCTCGGAGGCCCTGAAAGTCGGGCAAGCTCGGCCCGGTGCGCCGGTCTATCCCGAAATCTCCAATCAGATCCAGATCATAATGGGCAAGGTGCTGACGGGCACGCAAGCCACGGATGCGGCGGTTGATGAAGCCTTCAAGGCTTCACTTGCGGCCTATGATCGCCACTGAACTCCCTTTGATGCTGCGGGACCCAAGGGTTCCGCAGCGCTTTGTGGTCTGAATCCAAAAGGTGCACTCCATGGCAACAATCAGCTTGCAGGCGGGCAAACAAATGGGTGCCGCCCGAAGCCGTCACAGACCAAAGGCAGCGCCCTGGCTTATGCCGCTGATTTTGGTGCTCGGCATTTTCTACCTTTATCCGGTGCTGGATGTTCTGCGTCTTGCCTTCACCAGAGCCACCCTGCTCGGGGATGATGGTGGCTATACCATCACAACATTGATCAACACGCTGACCCGCGCAGAAATTCCGCAGATCCTGTGGGTCACGCTCACCTTCACGGCTGGATCGGTTCTGGCGCAGCAACTGTTTGGTCTTGTGATCGCATTGGTGGTGGTGCGGGCAGAAAGACGCGGTCTGTTCGGTGCGACAATCCTGCGAACCACGGCGCTGATTGCCTGGGTGGTGCCGGGCATTGCTGGCGGGATTATCTGGAAAATGCTGTTTAACGAGGCCCCGTTTGGCGGGCTGAACAGCCTGCTCCGGCTTGTGGGAGCCGGCCCCGTGCAATGGCTTTCCGATCCCAACCTGGTGATGTGGTCGGTGGTGTTGTCCAATGTCTGGCGCGGCACCGCCTTTTCCATGGTGGTGATGTATGCGGCCATCAAAGCCATTGATCCGGTGCTTTATGAGGCTGCGGCTGTAGATGGGGCGCGGGCCGATCAGCGGCTGCGCTATGTTACCCTGCCGCAGCTAAAATCGGCCATTCTGGTCAATCTGATTTTGATCACCATCCAGACGCTCAACACCTTCGATGCGATCATCTCCCTCACCGGCGGCGGACCGGGACGGGTGACAGAGGTACTGTCGCTCTACACGTTCAATGTGGTGTTTCGCAATTATGATCTGGCGGCGGGCGCTGTCCTGTCCATCCTCATGCTGGTAATCTCGCTGACGCTGGCCTTGATCTATGCCGCCTTCCTGCCAAAGGGAGATGACCAATGAAAACCCGCACAAGTGAGCGCCTTGGTGATGCTCTGAGCTATCTTTTCATGGCCATTACCTTTGCTTTTTTCGCATGGCCGCTGCTGTGGCTTTTGTCTTTGGCGCTCAGAACCCGCAAGGAAGTGTTTCTGGGTGTCACTCGCTTCATTCCCAAAGCACCGACACTGGATAATTTTGCGATGATCCTGTCCTCGGACAAGTTTATTTCTTACCTTTGGAATGCGCTGAAACTCTCCTGCCTGTCAGCGGCAGGCTGCCTGATCGTGGCCTTGCCTGCGGCCTATGCCTTTTCGCGCTTTCAGTTCAAGGGCAAAGGCGCGTGGATGATGGCGCTGTTGTCGGTGCAAATGATCTCCCCGCTGGTGATCATGGTGCCGCTCTATCGCTATATGGCGGCCATGGGCCTGCTGGACAGCCATTTCGGCACCACCATGGTCTATGTGGCGCTTGCCGTTCCGGTCTCCACCTGGATTTTGAAAGGCTCAATCGACGGCATTCCCAAAACCCTTGATGAAGCGGCGATGATGGATGGCTGCACCCGGTTTGGCGTATTTGTCAGCGTTATCCTGCCGCTGTCCACGCCGGGCATCGCTTCGGCCTTCATCATCGCGGTCATCAGCGGCTGGTCGCAATTTCTGGTGCCGTTTCTGCTGATTACCAAGGAATCCCTCACCCCGATTGGCGTCGGGATTTTTCAATATGCCGGTACGCAAAATGACTCTTCCATCCAACTTCTCGCGGCGGCCTGCCTTGTCTCGGTGGTGCCAGCCATCATCGCCTTCCTCTCGCTCCAGCGCCTGATATTGGGCGCGATGACCGCCGGAGCCGTGAAGGGCTGAACCTATCCTGTTGAAAGACTTTAGGAAAATATCATGAGCCTGACCTACACCCAACGCCTTGAGCGCATCGAAGTTCGCAACGCAGAATTCCAGTTCTGGCGCGCCCGCAAAACAGTTGAACTGACCGGCTGGAGTTTCAATGGCCAACCCATTGCCGTTGGCGAATCCTGGCCACACAAGTCTCCACCCATTGGCTTCACAACGGATGTAACCGTGCCGGACGGCTGGCCGCTTGCGGATACCTATCTTTACCTCAACCTCGGCGGCGAAAGCCTTCTGAGCATCACAGCGCAAGATGGCACCACCAAGCGATATGGGCTTGACCCCTACCACCGCGAATTTGCAGCGCCTTCGCAAAGCTTTTCGCTACACGCACAATCCGTTCCGCGTCTGCCTTTTGGTGAGCCAGTGAGGGCACCAAAGCTGGAGCGGGCCGAATTGTTCTGGATAGACCGCTCCGTGGACCGCATGTGGCTGTTGATGCGCCAGATTGCCGAAGCACTAAGGGTGTTGGATGGTCATGATGTGGTGCCCTATTTGCTGGATGCTGCCGAACAGGCGTTTTACGCCATCGATTGGCCATCGGCGACGGCAGACTATGTGGCGCGCACTGCCCCTGCGGTGATGCAACAAAAGATCTGGCAACTGCCAGAGTTGAAGGCCGATCCCGAAGGTCTGACCGACGCCCAGCGCGCCAAACTGGATCAAGCCTATGAGGCGCTGATGGTGCGCCTTGGCGAACTTCGTGAACGATTCCCCCCACAGGGCAAGGTGGCATTGACCGGTCATGCTCATATCGATCTGTGCTGGCTCTGGCCCTATGACGAGACTCGCCGCAAGATGCGCCGCACCTTCCACACGGCGCTGTCGATCATGGAAACATCGAAGGATTTCCGCTTTAACCAGTCCACCGCCCACTATTACTGGCAGTTGGAAGAGGATGATCCTGAACTGCTCGACAAAATCGTCGAACGCGCCAAGGACGGCCAGTGGGAAACACTCGGCGGCATGTGGATTGAACCCGACACCAATATGCCCACAGGCGAAAGCCTGACCCGGCAAATCCTCTACGGCCAGCGCTATTTCGAGAAAAGATTTGGCACGCGCCACAGCGTCTGCTGGCTGCCGGATTGCTTTGGCTTTGCCGGAGCCTTGCCGCAGCTTCTCAAGCAGGGCGGCATGAAAAGCTTCTTCACCATCAAGGTCAATTGGTCCGAAAGCAACCACATCCCTGCCGATCTGTTCTGGTGGGAGGGGCTGGATGGCAGCCGGGTGCTGGCCCATTCGTTTGACAATCCGATGGAGGGCTATAACGGCTTTGTGCGTCCGGATTGCATTACGCCAACATGGAAAAACTATCGCCAGAAAGACCGTCACGACACCACATTGCTCTGCGTCGGCTATGGTGACGGCGGCGGTGGCCCAAGCCCGGAAATGGTGGTGCGGGAAGAGCAGCTGCGTGTATTCCCAGCCATCCCGGAAGCGCGCTGGACCCGCGTGCATGATTTTTTTGAAGATGCCCATGCAATGGCGAAAACCACGCCCATATCCGTGTGGAAAGGCGAGATCTATCTGGAACTGCACCGCGCCACGCTGACCACGCAAAGCGCCATCAAAAAACTGCACCGCAAGGCCGAGCGTAGCTTGATTACAGCGGAAACGCTCGCATCCCTTGGCCATCTTCTGGGAGCGGACAAACCGCGGTCAATGGAGCCGGAATGGCGGGTGGTGCTGAAAAACGAGTTCCATGACATTCTTCCCGGCTCTTCGATTGCCGAGGTTTATGTGGATGCGAAAGTCGAGCTTGAACAGGTGCTTATTGATGGCGCGGCGGCGCAAAAAGCGGCCGTCGATGCCATTCTTGCGCAATTGCCTGAGGGCAATGAAGGTGCTGTGCTGGTGATCAACCCCACGCTCAGCCCCCGGCCAATCCGCCTGACCCTGAAGGATGAAAGCATCGCAGCTGACGGCTTGGTGCCAGCCCTTGGTGTGAGCGTTTTGCCAGCCAGCGCCCTGGACCCCAAACCGGGCTTGAAAGCGACGCAAAATACGCTGGAAAATGACATCATCAAGGTGACGCTGGCAGACGATGGCTCGATTGCCTCCATCCTGCACAAAGCATCGGGCCGTGAAGCGGTCGAGGGCGGTGCCAACCGGCTGATTGCCTATACGGCCGATAAACCACGCAACTGGGATGCCTGGGATGTGGAAGAGGATTACGGCCAAAAATCCGAGGAGTTGAGCGGATACGAGTCCATCGAGCTTGTTGAAAACACCGCCCATCGCGCCGCCATCCGCATCAAGCGTCGCTGGCGCGATTCCACCATTGTGCAAACATTGAGCCTTGCCGCTAATGCTCGCCGCCTCGATATTTTCACCGAGATTGACTGGCATGAGCGCCGCGTCATGCTGCGCACCGAAAATGGCGTGGCGGTCAGTGCTGCCCGCGCCACCTGCGAAGTGGCCTACGGCGTTGTGGAGCGCCCCACCCATTCCAACACCTCGTGGGATGAGGCGATGTTTGAAGCACCGGCGCATCGGTTTATCGATCTGTCCGAGCCGGGCTTTGGCATGGCCTTGCTGAATGATGCCAAATATGGCCACTCGGCCCGTGGCAATGTATTGGGCTTATCCTTGCTGCGCTCGCCCATCTATCCTGATCCGCTGGCCGATGAAGGCTATCAATCCTTTACATATGCGCTGATGCCGCATGAAGGCACATGGTACGAAGGCCAGGTGCGCGAGGAAGCCGATGATCTGAACCAGCCGCTGATTGCCATTCCTGTGTCGGATAAAGCGGCAGGCGAATGGTGCCCGTTGAAGGCAGCAGGGCTGGATGTCGCGCTTTCTGTCATCAAACCTGCCGAGGATGGCAATGGTTTGATTGTGCGGGTGTATGAGCCAGCCGGTCGCCGGGGTGGTTTCCAGCTTACGCCGCCTGAAGGTTGGGCGGTCAGCGGCGCACTCAGCATTATGGAAGAACCAATGGAGACGGCGGATGCGGATGCACTGAGGCCCTTTGAGGTGAAGAGTTGGCGTCTGTCGAAAACCGCTTGAAAATGCTTTCACCCCGCACGTCTATGGTGCATGGTTTCCTCGCTGCCGTTGTCCGGCGGCGAGGAGATTGACGATTACGATGAGTTATTCCGGAGCCAATGGCGAGCAGGCCGCAGCCCTCAACAGGGCCATCATCCTGAACGCCATTCACCGTGGCGGGCCAATTTCGCGTACCGAAATTGCCAAGCTTTCGCGCCTGACAAAGCAGGCTGTCACCCGGATTGTCGATAAACTGCTGGATGAGGGGCTGGTGATGGAAGCGCGCCGCCGCCAAGGCTTGCGCGGCCAACCGGCCATCGAGCTGGAGATTGACCCTGAGGGGGCCTTTGCCATCGGAGCCAATATTGACCGTGATCACCTGACCATTGTGGCGGTGGATGCGGTGGGCAATGTGCGCGGGCGTATTCACCATGAAGCGCGGTTTTTGCTGCCGGATGCCTTTGTAAAGCTGATGGAAGACGCCGTATCGTCCTTCCTGCGTCGCAAGGTTATCCACGAATCGAGACTTGCGGGCATTGGCCTTGCCATTCCCGACTGGCTGGGTGAGGTGCAGGTGATTGGCCTGCCAGACACGTATAGCCAGTGGAACGGTTTTGACGTGCGCGCCGCGCTGTCACATATCACTGACCATCCCATCTATATCGACAATGACGCCAATGCGGCGGCTTTGGGCGAGATTGAATATGGGCTGGGCACCGAAATGCGCAGCTTTTTCTATATTCTCATATCCGCCTGTCTCGGCGGTAGTCTGGTAATTGATGGTGTGCGCCACAAGGGCGCAGGCGGGCTGGGTGGCGAAATCGGCTGGTTGCCCACGGCGGTCACAACCGGTCCCTTTGCCGGGGAAACCAGGCCGCTGGGCGATATGCTGTCGATGTTCGTGCTGCTCGATTACCTTGCGGACAATGGTGTGGATGTGGCGACACCTGCAGATCTGTTGACGCTGGATGGACGGGGACGCGCCCTTCTCAGCGGTTGGCTGAAGAAAATGGCCGTCAACCTTGCCGAAGCTGTCAGCGACATCGGCATGGTGGTGGACCCCGATGGCATTATTCTGGGTGGACGCCTGCCGGTGCGGCTGATTGATGAATTGCTGCTCTACGTGCATGAGGAAATCAGCCGACGGGGCGCGTTGGCCCCAAGCCTACACCGTGCGGCAGCCTCAGAGGATGCGGCAGCCCTTGGTGCTGCCGCCATGGCGCTCGCCGACCGGCTCTGTCTTCCCTCTGCCGATTCTGCCCATCTCAGCCGTTCACCGCTGACGACAGCGATACGACCTGCATCGATCAATTCGATTTTGGCAGCAGCAGTTCGATAAACGGCGCAACAGCAGCACCATAAGCGGCGTCGCGGTCTGGAAAGCTCAAGGGGCGAACAGGCGGGATCCATGCTGCGGGGACAAAATATCGCTCTTTGCTCAGTCGGGCTTCGGCAATTTTTTCAATCAACCGATCTATGACAGCGGCGGGCAATTGCCCGCCCAGCAGCATGGCTCCGGGTGAAATGAAACCGGCAATGGTGACAACGCCGTCCAGAAGGCGACTGGCGGCCTGTTCAATCCAGCGATCAACCTCGCTTTCACCCTGCTCGGCAATGAAAGCCCTGTAAGACGCCGCACTCGCCATCACATCCAGTGTGCCTTCCGCCAGGCCAGGACGCATGGCACCAATTGCGCCCGCTCTGCCATGCGTGCCGCGGTAAAAGCGGCCATTGATGATCAGGCCCGCCTGCACCTGTTCATCAATCAGCACAACAACCAGCCCGCCTTCCGGCTCACCGATGCCAAACAATCTCTCCCCAGCCAGCACCGCATCGGGTTTGGACAGAGTAAAGTTTGGCAATTCGCCAAAAGCCGTCGTGAATGCATCATCCTTGTCTGCATTCATCACCACGCCGACACCGATGGGGGCGGGGAAGCCCACCTCTGCCTGCACAATCTGCCGAACAGCAGCAAAGAAGGCTTCATCTTGATCAAAGCGCTGATAAAGCACCATGGCACCAGCGAGATTGCACAGAGCAAGGGAGCCACCATTCTGGCAACGCTCAACACCAAGACCGTAAGCGCCGGATGACACAAGTGAAAATTCCGCCGCTTTATAGCGTGTACTGGTCTGGCGATTGCCCTTGGACACAAGGCCTGCCGACAACAGCCGTTGAAGAATGCCGGTAATGGCAGGCTCTGTGAGCTTAAGCCGTGCGGCAAGCTCCTGGCGCGTCATCGGCCCTTCACGCAGCAAAAGCGCAGAAACGGTGCGTCCGTTATGATCTGCGATATCTTCAGGACTGAGGCCCTGAGCGTCGCGATCCTCCAAGAGCCGAACCGTCTGATGCCTTACAAGTCGTCGTCCCACACTCAAACTTCCATCGGCGGTTTCATTGTAATCTTTGCTGTTAGCAAAAAAGAAAACAAACAGGCTTTGCTCAATGCAGTCAATCGACTCCGTCGAAGCGTCGACGGCCTTGTCGCAGTTTTTTGCAAAGAGATTACGGAAGTGTCAGCGGATCTATGCATAAAAATAACGCAGCATACATGCCTGCCTAGAATTACACCAAAATTCGCTTGAACGATTGAAAAATATCTATACTGAAATTCAAGTGATATTTTTTAATCAGGACCCGCATCTTGGATATTGAAAGCGTAACATCAGCGCAAGAGCGCATGTCGATGTCGCAACGGATCATTCAGGCCACCCTATCGCCTGCCCACCGGCAGATCGCAGATTATGTGCTGGATTATCCTTTGCGCGTTGCCGCCATGCGGGCTGAAGAATTGGCCGAGATCGTTCATGTGTCGGTTCCAACCGTCAATCGCTTTGCTCGCGCCCTGGGTTTTGCGGGTTACGCGCAATTTCGTGCCGATCTGGTGCTGGGGTACGAGACGGCTTTGGCACCTGTGGAAAAATTACAGCGACGGTCGCAGGCGGCAACCAGCCCCGCAGATGTGTTTGCCAACAACCTGGCCATGATAACCAGGAATATTGAGAGAACCCATCAGGCTCTCGATACCGACACGCTATCGCGGGCTATCGGTCTCGTTTTGTCCGCCCGCCGTATTTCTATCATCGGCCTTGGCAGCAGCGCCTGGCTTGGCGGCCTTATGCAGCGGCGGTTTGATCTGTTTTGTGATGATGTTCGCCTGCTGGCCACCGTCGAAGGTGCATCCTTCGCAGCGCGGGCTTTGCGCAATGTTCGCGCCGGTGACCTTCTCATCGCCATCGCCTTTCCACGCTACATGGCCGATACGGTGACGCTGGCAAAACGCATGCGCGATGCGGGGGCCGATGTTCTGGCACTGACCGATAATGCCAGCTCGCCGCTGGTAGCCCATGCCACAATGACACTGTTTGCGCAGATCGAGAGCGATTATTTCGCCAGTTGCGAAGCCAGCGCGCTGGCCTTGATCGAGTCACTCTCGGCTGCCGTGTCCTATGCCTCGGGCCGTTCCATGCAGGCCGCCACCCAGCTTGTTGATACCGTGCTTCCCTATCTGCACAGCGGCCCAAACCACCATCATCGGGCATCGGCGAAACCGTTAGCCGAAGACGACGAACCCGAGCTTGACTGATGCCTTCTCTGACCCATTTTCATTGAGACGATCTGCCATGACCTCTTCTGCGACCCTGCCCCAAACCGCACCCTCTCTGCTGGACAATCAGGTTCTGGCGGTGGATGACCTGACGGTATCCTTTGCCACATCCGAGGGCCGGGTGCAGGCCGTGCGCAATGTCAGCTTCGCGGTTGGCCGGGGTGAAACGCTTGCGATTGTTGGTGAATCTGGCTCTGGCAAATCTGTCACCTCGCTGGCGTTGATGCGCCTAATTGAGCATGGCGGTGGGCGGATTGATAGCGGTGCTATGCTGTTTCGCCCCAGCAATGGCAAGGTGCTGGATCTGGCAAAAGCCGATACGCCGACCATGCGCAGCATTCGCGGGGCCGACATTGCGATGATCTTTCAGGAACCGATGACATCGCTCAACCCGGTGTTTACCGCTGGCGAACAGATTGCTGAATCCATCCGCCTGCACCAGAAAATGAACGAGGCCAGCGCCAAGGCGGAAGCGCTGCGCATGCTGGATCTGGTGCGCATTCCAGAGGCCAAACATGTGTTTGGCCGCTATCCGCATCAACTGTCCGGCGGCATGCGCCAGCGGGTGATGATTGCCATGGCGCTGGCCTGCCGCCCTTCCTTGCTGATTGCCGATGAACCCACAACGGCGCTGGATGTGACCGTGCAGGCGCAGATTTTGCAGCTGATCCGCCAGCTTCAGGACGACATGAACATGGGCGTGTTGTTCATCACCCACGATATGGGCGTGGTGGCAGAAATTGCCGACCGCGTGCTGGTGATGCGCCAGGGCGAAAAGGTCGAGCATGGCGCGTCGAAAGATGTGTTCGAGCGCCCGAACCATCCCTATACCAAAGCCCTTCTGGCCGCCGTACCGCGCCTTGGAGCCATGGCGGGCACCGATGGTCCGCGCGCCTTTGATCTGGTGGGGGCCGATAGCACTCAGACCCATACTGAGCAGCCCCCTGCACGGTTTGATCTGCCACCGATTTTGAAAGTGCGTGATCTGGTCACCCGCTTTGACGTTCGGCGCGGCCTGTTCAATCGGGTTGATCGGTCAGTTCATGCGGTGGAAAAGGTCAGTTTTGATCTGCATGCCGGGGAAACCTTGGCATTGGTGGGCGAATCCGGCTGCGGCAAATCCACCACGGGCCGTTCACTCTTGCGTCTAGTTAACAGCCAAAGCGGCAGCGTCGAATTTGATGGCCGCAATGTTCTTGATCTTCCGGCCAGCGAGCTGCGCGGCCTTCGCCGCAGCATTCAGCTGGTGTTTCAAGACCCATTCGCCTCGCTGGACCCAAGGCTGACGGTTGGTTTTTCCATTATGGAGCCGCTGCTGATCCACGGCATTGCCAAGGGCGAGGAAGCGAGACAGCGCGTGGCATGGCTGTTGGAACGGGTGGGCCTGTCGGCTGCCCACTCTGAGCGCTATCCGCATGAATTCTCCGGCGGCCAGCGCCAGCGCATTGCCATTGCCCGCGCCTTGGCGCTGAACCCGAAAGTGGTGGTGGCCGATGAATCGGTCTCAGCGCTGGATGTGTCGATTCAGGCGCAGATCGTCAACTTGCTGCTGGAATTGCAGCGGGATCTGGGCATTTCCTACCTGTTCATTTCCCACGACATGGCCGTGGTGGAGCGCGTCAGCCACCGGGTGGCGGTGATGTATCTGGGGCAGATCGTCGAGATTGGCCCGCGCCGGGCCATTTTTGAAAACCCGCAGCACCCCTATACCAAAAAGCTGATGGCCGCCGTGCCGATTGCCGATCCGGCCCGCCGCCATTTGAAACGGCAATTTACTGTTGAAGACCTGCCAAGCCCAATGCGCAAAAAGGGCGATGAGCCGGTGGTGGAAGCCTTGCACGAGGTGTCACCCGGCCATTTCGTGGCCCGGCACAGCGTTGGCGCGTTTAAAATGTAAATCAAAACTTACCGAACTGACCCAACCAGCACAGGAGATATTGATGAAGCATAGATTTTCGTCCCGGCTCGCATCTGCCACGGTCTTGGCAGGCCTTCTCACTATGGGTGCGGGACAGGCACTTGCCGCTGGCAGCGTGGTTCTGGCCCTCAATACGCAGGCTGAAACGCTGGACCCCTATAACACCAACACCACGCTGACCACTGCCGTCACCAAATCGTTCTACGAGGGCCTGTTTGGTTTCGACAAGGATTTGAAGGTGCAGCCGGTTCTGGCAACGGGCTACACTGTCTCCGATGACGGTCTGGTCTATATAATCAAGCTGCGTGACGGTGTGAAGTTTCAGGACGGCACCGATTTCAATGCGGATGCCGTGAAGGTCAATTTTGACCGTGTGCGCAATAGAGAGAACAAACTCGCCCGCTTCAACCAGTTCAACCAGATCGACAAGATTGAGGTTGTGTCGCCGCTTGAAGTGCGCATCACGCTGAAGCAGCCTTTTGGCCCGTTCATCAACTCGCTGGCCCATGCCTCTGCTGCGATGATCTCGCCAGCAGCACTGACAAAATGGGGCAACAAGGAAATCGCCTTCCATCCGGTTGGCACCGGCCCGTTCGAATTTGTCGAATGGAAACAGACTGATTACGTCAAGGCCAAGAAGTTTGATGGCTACTGGCGCAAGGGCTTCCCAAAGGTGGACGAAATTACCTGGAAGCCAGTGCCTGATAACAACACCCGCGCTGCCATGTTGCAGACCGGCGAGGCTGATTTTGCCTATCCCATGCCCTATGAGCAGGTGGCAACGCTGAAGCAGAACACCAAGCTTGAGGTGACGGTTTCGCCGTCGATCATTGAGCGTTACGTCAGCTTCAACATGCTGCAAAAGCCGTTTGATGATCTGCGCGTGCGTCAGGCCATCAACTATGCCATCAACAAAGAAGCCCTTGCCAAGGTTGCGTTTAGCGGCTTTGCCAAGCCCGCAGAAGGCGTTGTGCCAGAAGGCGTTCTCTACGCCCACAAGATTGCACCATGGCCTTATGATCCAGCCAAGGCACGCGCTTTGTTGAAGGAAGCAGGCTATCCAAACGGCTTTGAATCCACCCTGTGGAGCGCCTACACCACCACCACAGCGCAAAAGGCCATTCAGTTCTTGCAGCAGCAATTGCAGCAGGTTGGCATCAAGGTGACGCTTCAGGCGCTTGAGCCGGGCCAGCGGGTAGAATGGGTGCAGACACCCCCCGATCCAAAGACCGCCAAGGTGCGGATGTATTATACCGGATGGTCATCTTCGACTGGCGAAGCCGATTGGGCATTGCGTCCGCTGCTGGCCACCGAAGCCTGGCCGCCAGCACTCTACAACACCGCCTATTACAGCAATCCCGTTGTGGATGATCTGATTGCCAAGGCGATGAAGACCACCAAGGACGACGAAAAGAAGACCTTCTATGCCGATGCACAAGAACAGATCATGAAGGATCTGCCTTGGGCTCCGCTGGTGACAGAAAACAATGTGTCGGCTGCCGCGACAAAGCTTGAAGGCGTCTATGTCATGCCTGATGGCAATATCGACAGCTCGGATATTGCGCTGAAACAATAAGACTTTCTGAAAACACGATCCCGGCGCTGTTGTAGCGCCGGGACATTCCTTTTACGCATTTCCGAACGCAAAACCGCGATACACTTTTGCTGGAAATGCTCTCATCTCTCCTGAAGGCTTTCGCTGCGGTTGCCATGTTCAATTATTTTCTCAAGCGCCTGTTCGGGCTGCTGCCCACACTTCTGATCGTCGCCGTTCTGGTGTTTCTGTTTGTGCATATGCTGCCGGGTGATCCGGCACGCCTTGCGGCAGGGCAGGATGCGGACGAGCAGACCGTGGCGCTGGTGCGCAGCGAACTGGGCCTCGACAAGCCGCTGCCCCAGCAATTTGTCGAGTATTTCACCCGCATGTTGCATGGCGACCTTGGGGTGTCGATCCGCACCCATCGCCCTGTGTCTGTTGAAATTGGCGAGCGCTTCATGCCCACCATGCTGCTGACGCTAACCAGCATGATCTGGTCCGTCTCCGTTGGCATGATCATTGGCGTATTTTCTGCCGTGTTTCGCAACCGCTGGCCGGATCGGCTGGGCATGACCGTTGCCGTGTCTGGCATTTCCTTTCCGGCCTTTGCGCTGGGCATGTTGCTGATGCAAATCTTCTCCGTCTGGCTTGGATGGCTGCCCACCGTGGGGGCCGACAGCTGGCGGCATTATATTCTGCCGTCGCTGACGCTTGGGGCAGGCGTTGCCGCCGTCATGGCCCGCTTTACCCGCGCCGCCTTTGTCGATGTGATTCAGGAAGATTTCGTGCGCACCGCCCGCGCCAAGGGGCTGAATGAAAAAGTGGTGATTGCCAAACATTGCCTTCGCAATGCGCTGATCCCGATTGTCACCATGATGGGCCTGCAATTCGGCTTTCTGCTGGGCGGCTCCATTGTGGTGGAGGCGGTGTTCAACTGGCCGGGCGTTGGCCGTTTGCTGGTCGATGCGGTCAACCAGCGGGATTATCCGGTGATTCAGGCGCTCGTGCTGATGTTCTCGCTGGAATTCATCCTGATCAATCTTGTCGTGGATTTGCTCTACGGCGTCATCAATCCGACAATCCGTTATAAATGAGCCGGCCATGAGCAATTCAACATCTGCCGCCGCTGCACAGGCCAGCCGGGCTGTGCGCACGCCCTGGAGCGAATTCTGGCGCAAATTCAAACGTCAGCCCGTGGCGCTTGGGGCCTTGGCCTTCATTGTCATTCTGATGGTTCTGGCTATCGCGGCACCCGTGATTGCGCCCTATGACGCCGAAAATTTCTTTGACTACGACATGATCAATGCCGGGCCTTCCTTGAGCCATTGGTTTGGCGTTGATCCATTGGGCCGCGATATTTTCAGCCGCATTCTAATGGGTGCGCGCATTTCGCTGGCGACAGGCCTGTTGTCCGTGACGCTTGGCGGCTTTATCGGCACCGTCTTTGGCTTGCTGGCTGGCTATTATGAAGGCTGGTGGGATCGCGTGGTCATGCGCATCTGCGATGTGCTGTTTGCCTTTCCGGGCATTTTGCTGGCTTTGGGCATTGTTGCCATTCTCGGCAGTTCCATGGTCAATGTGGTGGCGGCCGTCGCTGTGTTTTCGGTTCCCGCCTTTGCCAGACTGGTGCGCAGCAGCACGCTGGTGCTGAAAAACATGACCTATATTGAAGCTGTAAGAAGTGTTGGCGCGTCAGACTTCATCATCCTGTTTCGCCATATTCTGCCGGGGGCTTTTTCGTCGATTGTGGTCTATTTCACCATGCGGCTTGGCACATCGATCATCACCGCCGCCAGCCTTTCCTTCCTTGGTCTCGGGGCACAGCCACCAACGCCGGAATGGGGTGCTATGTTAAATGACGCGCGCGCCGATATGGTCAATGCACCCCATGTGGCGCTGTTTCCAAGTCTTGCGATTTTCGTCACCGTTCTGGCCTTCAATCTGCTGGGCGATGGCCTTCGCGATGCGATTGACCCGAAAATCGACAGGAAATAACCTCTTCTATCTTGGAGTTCCCCATGAAAATTCTCATCTCTGTCGATATCGAAGGGGTTGCTGGCGTCTATCACCCGGAACAAACCCGCGCGGGCAATGGCGAATATGAACGCGCCCGCCTGTTGATGACGGACGAAGCCAACGCCGCCATTGCTGGTGCCTTTGATGCCGGGGCAACGGAGGTGTTTGTCAACGATTCCCACGGCTCGTTTCGCAACATGCCGCCAGATCGGCTGGACCCGCGCGCCCGCGCCATTCAGGGCAAGCCCCGCTACCTTAGCATGATGTCTGGCGTTGAACTTGGTGTCGATAGCGTTTGCCTGATCGGCTACCATTCTCGTGGGCAGGGCTTTGGCATTTTGGCCCACACCATCAACAGCTTTGCCTTTTCTCGGATTTTCCTCAACGGGCAGGAACTGGGCGAAGCGGGCATTTATGGTGCTTTGGCGGGTGAATATGGCGTGCCGGTGATTATGGGCAGCGGCGATGATGTGTTCATTGCCGAGAACCAAGACCTGTTTCCCAAAACCGTGTTTGTGGAGACCAAAAAGGCAAGCGGTGGCATCAGCGGCGTCAGCCTTTCTCCATCGGAATCCTGTCTTGCCATTCGTGAGGGCGCACGGGCTGCGGTGGAACAGGCAGGGCAAATACCCAAATTCACCCTGGCTGGCCCCATTTCTGTGACCATCGAAACCCAATCGACCAAACTTGCCGATCTGTTTTGCCAATGGCCAACCCTTGCCCGCACCAGCGGCAATCAGGTGGCATTTGAAGCGCCCACGGTGGAACATGCCGTGCGGATGATCAACAGCCTATCCGCCATGTCCACCATGCTGCGCTAACGGCGGGCGACCCATTTTTGAGCATTTCGAGGCATTCATGAGCGATACTCAACCAAATCCCATTGCCATTGCCATTCACGGCGGCTGTGGCGTGATGAACAAGGCGGATATGCCGGAGAGCGAATGGGAAGCCGCCCGCACTGACCTCAAACGCGCATTAAAGGCCGGATGGAGCCTGTTGCAACAAGGCGCATCCGCGCTTGATGCCGTGGAAGCCTCCGTGATGGTGATGGAAGATTCTGAGCATTTCAACGCAGGCCATGGTGCAGCCCTAAACACCGATGGCGAACACGAGTTGGATGCCTCCATCATGGATGGCCACACCCTTGAGGCCGGTGCCATTGCCATGGCACGCGCCATTCGCAACCCGATTTGTGCCGCCCGCAAACTGATGCACAGCGGCGAGACCGTGATGCTGGGAGCAAGTGCTGCCGATGCCTTTGCCCAGAAATCCGGCCTACCCATGGTGGAACAGTCTTATTTCACCACCGAGCGCCGGGTCAAAGCACTAGCATCCTTGAAGGAACACGCCAAAGCCGGAACGGCAGCCCTTGCCAGCGAGGCGGAAAAGCATGGCACGGTTGGAGCCGTCGCGCTGGACATCCACGGCCATCTTGCCGCCGCAACCTCCACCGGCGGCTTCAACGACAAGCCTTCAGGCCGCATTGGTGATACCGCTGTGATAGGCGCTGGAACCTATGCCTGCGATGGCGTGGTGGCTGTCTCCGGCACCGGCAAGGGTGAGTTTTTCATCCGCCATGCCGTGGGCCACGAAATCGCCAGCCGCATGCGGTATTTGGGCGAAAATCTGGAAGATGCCTGCCAGCATGTTGTGTTCACCGATCTTGCCCCCCACCATATCGGAGCAGGGCTTGTCGCAGTTGGCGCAGATGGCTCCATCGCCGCACCGTACAACACGGCGGGCATGTTTCGCGGCTGGATCAGTCCGGATGGGCACATGGTTGTCGCAAGCCATGACACGCTGTTTGAAGTGCATATTTAGAGAATTGTTTCGTTTTATGGAAACACTGAATATTGGAGCAGTGTCGGAGGTTGACCTCTATAATCACTCCCGTAGAGCCGTGATTTTTTGAGATAAGATGGAGATCGGCAGGCACGACGGGCGCTGTAGATCAGCCCGATCTCGTTACGATCTTGCAATTAAAGTCAGGCAATTACTGACTTCGAAGGGGCACCCTTCCTCAGTCCCAATGATTTTGAACCCAAGGCGGGGTTAGCTTAACGCGGCGTCTGAAAAGCGGCAGCAGGCCAAGCCTCCTGGGCTGTCCGTGATTTATGCCCGGCGCACGAGCCTGAGGAGCAGAAGAAGGACGATCGCCCCGACCGTAGCGTTGACAATCGCTCTGACGATTCCCGTACCCAGGCTGAAACCGAGGCGGGGGAAGAGCCATCCCGCGATGAACGCGCCGATGATGCCGACAAGAATATCTCCGATCAGACCAAAGCCGCCACCACGTACCACCAGACCGGCAAGCCATCCAGCAAGGGCGCCAACAAGAAGAAATACAAGCAGGCTCTCATTCGACATCATACCACATTTCCTTGGCTGGTGGGATTAGGCAATGCTTTGCATTGGCAGGGTCGCCTTTCCTAATTCCCATAATGCCTATCGTGATCCTGCCCTTGCGTCAAATAGCCAATAGCCAGACCGTGCTCTTGCTTGGCAGCGAGAGCACGGTCTGGATCGAGGGTACTCAGGGACGCTTTTTTGTAATCCACGGAATCGCCGCCATCCATTTCCGAGTCTTTGATCGGAATGCCGGCCAGCTTCATGCCGGAATCAGCGACATAATCGAGCGTCTGTGGGCCTCTACCTTATCATCGCTTAGTGGTTATGCCCTTTCTTGAAAATCGGAATCTTCAGCATCAGGGCCACCCATCGACATATCGAGCACCCAGCCTTTTACGCGGGCCTGCTGGCCTGCAACGGAGTGGCCGGGTTTGGACATATGGGCCATGGCGATCGGTTTTGTTGAGATATTGCTTTTGGGCCGGGTCTTGATCGACTGGTTGCGCGACGCTTGCATTTTAACGTCACCAGCAATGTCGACCTTAAAGAAGGCGATGGAGGCTTGAAGCTCCTCGGCTTGGGCTGCGAGTTCTTCAGAGGTTGCCGACATCTCTTCCGAGGCTCCGGCATTCTGCTGTGTCACCTTGTCGAGTTGCTGGATTGCCTCGTTGATCTGCGAAGCACCGATATCCTGCTCACGGCAAGCCGCAGAGATTTCTGAGACCAATTCGGCAGTCTTGCGGATGTCGGGAACCAGACGCGCCAGCATTCCACCAGCTTCGGTGGCAACCTGCACAGTCTGTCCAGACAGACCGCTGATTTCGGCGGCGGCTGACTGGCTGCGTTCGGCAAGCTTTCGCACTTCAGAGGCAACAACGGCAAAGCCCTTGCCATGTTCTCCAGCACGGGCTGCTTCCACAGCGGCATTCAGAGCGAGAAGGTCGGTCTGACGAGCGATTTCCTGCACTATAGAAATTTTTTCGGCAATCGTTCGCATCGCGGTAACCGCCCGGTTGACGGCTTCGCCGGAAGCTTCGGCATCCTTCGATGATTGGCGGGCGATCTTTTCGGTCTGGGCAGCGTTGTCAGCGTTCTGCTTGATATTGGCTGCCATTTCTTCCATTGATGCAGAGGCTTCTTCAGCCGCCGCAGCTTGTTCGGTCGCACCTTGCGAAAGCTGTTCTGAGCCAGCGGAAAGCTGCTGTGAACCCGCTGAGACATTTTGACTTGCGGCTAATGCATCGGCAACAACGCCGCGAAGGCGCTCGACCATAGACACCAATGCAATTCCCAGTGTGTCCTTGTCTGAAAGCGGCTCCGGCTCGACGGTTAAGTCGCCACTGGCAATCAGGTCGGCTATGGTTGCTGTGTTGCGCAGGTTGTCTACCATAGTGTTGATCGCATTCTTCATGCTCGCATGATCGCCTTCGCATTCGATGTCCACATGCTGGGTGAGATCACCGAAACTCACCTGGCGAAGAACGCGATTGCCCTCTGAAATCGGAAGAATGATAGCATCCAACATGCCGTTGATTCCCGAGACCAGCTTGGCGAAATCCCCGACGAAATGTTCGGCCGCGCCCCGCTCAGAGAGCTTGCCGGCTGTAGACGCGGCAATCAAGCGCTGAAGTTCAGCGGTAATCGCCCGTAAATTTCCGCGCAGCGTCTCGATCGTCGTATTGATGAACGCCTTTTTGCCGGGAAACTGTTCGAGCGGCGCATTAAAATTACCCTCGCCCAGTTCTTTGATGCAGGCCATGGCCTTCTTTTTTACGGCGATGTGGCTACTGACCATATCGTTGACGCCCTTGGCCATAAGGGCAAAGTCGCCCTTGAATTTCTCAACCGGCACGAAGACGTCAATGTCGCCTTTATCGTGCTCGATCGACATCGTATTCATTTCAGAAATCAAACCCTTCAGATTTGCGCGCAAGGTTTCAATAGTCTCATTGATGAAGGCTTTTTTGCCGGGGAACTGCTCGAGCGGGGCTTCGAAATTGCCCTCACCTAGCGCCTTGATGCAGGCCATGGCCTTCTTTTTAACTGCGATGTGGCCCGCGACCATATCGTTGACGCCTTTGGCCATCACGGCAAAGTCGCCCTTGAATTTCTCAACCGGCACGAAGACCTCAATGTCGCCCTTATCGTGCTCAAGCGACATCCTATTCATCTCAGAGATCAGGCCTTTGAGATTGGTACGCAAGGTTTCGATTGTCTCGTTGATGAAAGCTTTTTTGCCGGGAAACTGCTCGAGCGGTGCTTCAAAATTGCCCAACCCAAGTTCCTTGACGCAAGCCATGGCCTTTTTCTTGACCGCGATATGGCCGCCGACCATATCGTTAACGCCTTTGACCATGACAGCGAAGTCGCCCTTGAAGTCCCCTGAAGGTAACCTGACATCAATGTCGCCCCTGTCATGCTCACCTGACATGTCAGCGATAGATGCCCCGAGCTTCTGCATCGGCTGCATACTGGCCTCAAGTAACTCGTTGACAGCAATCAGCATCTCTCTGGCTTCGCCAGTGACTGCATCGAGATTTGCACGCGCGGCTAGTTTTCCGTCTGCGATACTAACTTTGACGCGCTGTATCTCAGCCACAGCCGCCTGAGATTTGGAAGATCTCTTCATTTGAGTGTAGAAAGACATCGTATATCCTCTATCGGAAGCTGTTTTGGGAGTTGCTGTCGCTGATAAGTCGTGGGCGCCCTACGGCGACCGACCTGTAAAGAAAAGATTGGCCAGGTTTCTGCTGAAGCACATGCAGATCATCAAAGCCACCTTGAATGAGCGCTGCACCCTATGGCCACGCCCGCGTCCCTTTCGATGAACCGCTCCATAAACGCGCACGATGCCTCTCGCCCCTTAAAGCTCAAGGGATAGACCACTAGACTCAGCCTTAAAACGTGATTTTGTGTCGCGTCATGCGAAGGAACATCTCAACTAGATGCTATGCAGCTTCAATTATAAGATGCAATTGTTAACCATGCCCTAATGCAACCCCCATTTTTTTAGTGAGAACTTATGTAAAGGTGGTGGGTTTGTCGCGATTTTTGGAAAGGTTTCAGAAATGTCTTCGCTGGAGGCAGTTATGGGGCTCTATTGCAAATATTGTGATTTGGCTGGAGCTGCCTATTATCGCCCGACCATCTGCCCTGACGTTTGAGATTATGGGCGCGGTGTGAAACAACTTCGGTGAGAGAATTGGGTCAGAGACCAAAAGCACGCTCAACGCTCCGGGCGTCTCCGCGGATGTCACGATCAGATTGAAAATTGCAGCCTGTCCCTGCATAAAAAGCCCGATGGGCTTTCCGGTAATATAGATCTTCTCAAGGAAATTGCCGTCGAGATCGATATAGCGGACATATCGGTTGCTGTGGCTGCCGAGCGCCTTTCCGTTGCCACCCAGAAAATTCATGCCACCGCAAAGCGTCGGTTCGATCTCGTCGAGATAAAGCGTACGCTCGGCACCAAACAATTGATCAAGCCTCTGACGCATTTGAGATATTTTCAATTTTTTCAAGTCGAGAATGCGTCAGCATCTTCGAGACTTGGTATGAGAAGGGGGTAAGACGTTGAAAACGGCCTATGTGACGATCAACGGGTTAGAGGCCATGCGAGCGTTACGCAGAGGCCAGGCTACGATTTTCAACCTGACAAAAGGCATCCGTGGGCAGGACCATATTGTTGAATGCTCCTTTGCCGTTCAAGATGTTTGCAACAGAGCTGGATCGGCGTCCGTATTGTCAACCAGATAACAGCCAGAAATTGTGGTGCTGATGCTGACCTTTTTTGACGGTCTGCATAGGGTATTCGGGAACGTGACTGACGTCTACTCTTGCGAAGATCTGAGCGGCTTTATACGAACATCGGCAGAAGATTGCATTTGATCGCCTGCTGCACACAATGAAAGCCGCCAGAAATGTCTCTTGGATGTTACGATATCGAAATGCGCAAGCGGAACGCCGCCGTTCTCGTCGTGCTGTTCTCCCATTCGACCAAGCATCATTTCAAGTCTGTCGATTTTCCGGCGGACGTCCTGAGCATCGCGGATAAGGAAGACACCTATTTCACCAACACGCCAGATATTCTGGCGAATTTCATAAAAGATGTCAGTGCGCCATACGATCTGGTGATTACGATTGGTGGAAGCAAAGGAGGGCATGGGGCGCTGTATCACGGCACGCTTCTCGCTCGCATGATCGAAAAACCTGTTCGTGTCCTTGCCTTCAGCCCGGTTGTCATGCTCTCGGATAACCCGAATGACGTGCCATATGTGTCCTACCAAAAGCTGATGGAGCGAGCGCAGACGACACCAGAACTGGCGGAAAACCTGCGCCAGTCAACCCAGGTGATAACAGCAGACCCGCCGCCCAATCTCACGGCCTTCTGCATCGTCGGGGCCGACAATAAATGCGACTGTGTCGAGGCCAGCCGACTGATCGGCGCGCATATCTTGACGCTGCCTATGCATCACCATGAAACTGTCATCCCATTCCTTTGCGATACCAGCGATGCCAGAGCGGTGACGAAAACCGTGCTGGTGCTGTATGATAGAGCCGCAGAGGAGGCCGATGTTGCCCATCTGCTTGAAAAAGGCAGCGTTGACAAAATGATCGCGGACCTTTCCCGCGTTCCAAAACAGCCTCGCCTCGATGAACTGACGAATCTTGTCATAAAGGGTGATGCAAGCATTGTGAGGCAGGCTGTGACAACGGCAGGCGTTCTTCAAACCTGATCGAATCGACCTAAAGCCTGCGCTTGCATTCATCATTGCCGCCACAGGCATCTCACAAGGATCGAAGCCTTGTCTTGAACGACAAAGCTCCCACGCTGGCGAAAAAAATCTTACGCTATGGTCCCAAACCGAACCGGCGACACGTCTATCCATCAGCAAGCGAACGTGGTGCCTCCTGAGGCGCACCTTTGATCTCCTGCATAATTCCTCAAGCCAGAGTTGGCTCACAGAGAAAATTATGTAGCGAATATAAGGAATTACGGCGTTTTTTGTGCGTTTTCACAAGACGCACGTCGCTTAAGCAATGTGTTGGGGAGAGAGGGATGATGCATTTCACACGCGAAACCATGACCGTCCTTGCGGTCCTCACGGCCTGTGCGTGCAGACCCGGCCGTAAGCTTGCCCTCTGGGAACTTACCGAATTGCACAATGGCCCCACAGGAGAGGTCGTCAAAAGCATCTTGCTGTTGCTCCGGCATGAACTGTTGCACCGCGAGCCAGACGGCCGCGTGATGCTCGCCATCGATCCAGCCAGCGTCACACTGGGTGCCGTCCTGCGACTCACCCAACCCGATCTTCTCCAAGGCGATAAACACCGCAGCCATAGGCAGCAGAACGTATTCACGCTCGCCGTTGAAGCCGCATCAGTGAATTTCGTGCGGATGGCTGACAAGTTCACGCTCGCCGATCTCATCGCGGACCGCCCATCCGTTGCCTCAGGGCAATCAGGCGTCTGCTTCCAGAGTGTCGTCCACGGGGGACAACTGGGGTGCGGGCAACAGCATCAGACGTTCGCGAACAGGGCGTGAGGTCACGAGGCTGCACTCCAGACAAGCGATAGCGGAGCTATCGGGCGAGGCCACGAGGTCCGCGACAGTAAAGCGGTCGAGCAAACTGACAAGAAAGGACGAGGCCGCGGCAACGATGCCGTCAAGCAAGGGTTGGCCTTTGAGCGTGCCGGGCTCCGGTTCTTCCGCGTTGCCGTCCAGTTCCGGCTGGGTGATCCGCAGCACATCGGCGAGCTTGATGTCCTTGGCATCACGCGCAAGGCGCAGACCACCGCCCGGCCCGCGATCGCTGTTGAGAAAGCCGTTGCGGACCAGAAGAGCGACAACTTGATAGGCATGATCCCTCGTCGCGCCGACCTCTTGCGCCAGATGCTGGGCTGGGTATTTCGTCGATGGACTTTTCGCGCAGACCGTCAATATACCGATCGCTATTTCGGATTGCCGCTTCAGGCGCATGGATGACACTATCAAGGGAGTTACTCGTTCAGCCATAGTCGCATATTTGGCTGATGGTGACCATGGGCTTCATTGTGCAAAACAATATCAGGCAATGGCATTGCCCATCCATCCCCGCCCGTGCCAGCGCGAAAGCATGAAACCGGCCTTCAGTGTCTCTTCGATGATCAGCGCGTACCAGACACCTTCCACCCCATAACCCGCCTCCACGCAAAACAGCCATGCCAGCGGCAGGCCGAGCCCCCAGGTCAACCCGATACTGACGAGGACCGGAACCCTGACATCGCCGACAGCCCTGAGCGAATGCAGCAACACGGTATTGAAGGCGAAGCCGGGCTGCATGAGGATCGTCAGCAGCAGCAGGTAGGTGGAAAGCGCCAGAACTTCACCGCCCTGCCCGAACAATCCGAGATATTGATTGGACAAGAGCCAGAACAGAAGCGCGATTGTCGTCGTGACCAAGGTCGCCGCAAAGCTGGAGCGCAACGCCTGACGATAGGCGTCCTGCCGTCGGCCTTCGCCCCAGCGATAGCCGACGAGCACCTCGTTTCCTTGGCTCACAGCCATAACGACAAGGATGAGAAACGTCATGGCCAGCATGACATAGGTACGGCTCAAGACACTTGAGACGCCGAAGCCCGCCACGAAGCCGAGCAGCACAAGCTGGTAAAAACCGTAGCCGATATAGTCCGAAACACTCGGAAAGGCGAGGACGAGCATGCGCCGCACAAGCGAAAGCCGCGCCCTGATCGGCCCTGCCACGAAACGAAGACCGAGCGCGCAATAGACGGCAAGGCCGAACATCAGCGCCATTGCAATCCTTGACCCGAGTGTTGCATAGGCCGCGCCTGTCACCCCAAGCGGGGGGATTGGTCCGGCACCAAGCACAAGAACATAGGTCGCCCCAATGTAAATCACCGACAGGAACAAGCCGGTCATCACAATCACCCGGCTGCTGCCGAAAGCCCTCAGGCAGGCAATCGCAGCCGTGGCAAGCGCGTTGAAGACCATGGCAGCGGCAGCGACGGAAAGATAAAGGCTTGCATCGTGAACGATTGATGCCGGGACATCGAGAATCCGCAAGGCCACCGGTCCACCCAGAAACAGCAGACCGCCTACCAAAAGGCCAAGGAGCGTATTGGTGAAGACCGCAAGCGTTGCGATCTGCCGCGCGCCCTCCTCGTCACCACGCCCGAGACTGTGCGATATCAGGATGACAGCGCCGATCCCGACCATGCTCGAAATCTCGAAGACGACCTGAAGCACTTGCCGCACAATCGCCACGGCGGCTGCCGCATTGGCGGAATAGGCGCTCATGATCAGCATTTCCGACAGCATCACCAGAAAAGTCAGCAGCGAATGCACGAACATCGGCAGGCTAAGCCTGAAAAGCGACTTTGTCGTTCGCGCCGATGGCGGGCGGCGCGGCGGGGCCGCATCGCCAAGGGTTTCAACTGTCTGCATGCGTCAGGCACCTGTGCGTTCGGCCCGCAGGCCACGACGATCTGCAAGGCGATCGCGGCCCGTCTGGCGCAAGAGGGTTCGATCACCTCCAGACCACGCGCCTTCACGACCGGCTTGGAGCTGCGCGATATGGGCGGCCATTGTTTCCAGCGTCGGAAACTGGAAAAAGGCCGTAATATCAATCGATACTCCAAAACGCTTGCCGATCACACCCTGCAAAGAGACAACAAGCAGCGAATGGCCGCCGCATTCGAAGAAATTGTCACTCGGACCGACGTAGTCGATTTTAAGCGCCTCTCGCCAGATTGCGGCGAGCGTTGCGGCGGGTTCGCCGGAGATCGGCAGGCGCGTTTGCTGCTGCGCCGGTTTTGGCCGGCAGGCCGAAAGCGCTCGGCGATCAACCTTGCCGTTTGGCGTCAGCGGGAAGGTATCGAGCGCGACATAGACCGATGGCAACATGTAGAGCGGCAGACTGTCTGCCATATGTGGTCCAAGCTCCGCGCTCGCCTCCCCTGCAAATGGCTCTCGCCAGCGCAGATAGGCGATAAGCTGCTTGCCAGCACCGCCATCCTCGACAAGCACTGCCGCTTCGGCAACGCGAGGATGGGCCGCAAGCCTTGCCTCGACCTCCCCGAGTTCTATTCGATAGCCGCGCAGCTTCACCTGATTGTCGATCCGTCCGAGAAAATCGAGCGCGCCATTCTCCGCCAAGCGCACGAGGTCGCCGGTGCGGTATAGATGGTAGCCGTCCTGCGGACCACGCCGGAAAGGGTTGGGGATGAACCTGTCTGCCGTCAGACCGGGTTTGCCCCAGTAGCCCGGGCTCAATCCCGCACCGCCGATGTGCAATTCTCCCGGCGTGCCCGGTGGTACGGGTTCTCCGCGCCGGTCGAGAACATAGAGTTGGGTATTCTGAATGGGGCCAGCAACCGTAACGCTGTGACCATTCAGGTCTTCACGCCGCACCTCAGTGGCCGCAGACCAGATGGTCGTCTCGGTTGGACCGTAAAGATTCCACAGGCAATCGCCCCGATCCAGCAACTCGGCCGCAAGAAGGCTGTCCAGCGCCTCGCCGCCGCACAGCATGCGAAGCCCCCTCGCTCCGCGCCACCCCGCCTCAATCAACATGCGCCATCCGGCAGGCGTTGCCTGCATGACACTCGGCTGCACACGATCCACGAGCGCGGCAAGACGCCGACCGTCGCGGGCAATGGCGCTGTCCGCAAGCAGCACCGTTGCGCCTTGCGAAAGGGGCGCGAACAATTCCAGCCCCGCAATATCGAAGCCAATCGTGGTCAGCGCCAGCAGGCGGTCGCCCGCGCCAATCCCCGGCCTGTCGGCCATGGACTCGATGAAATTGGCAAGCGCACCATGGGTGATTGCCACTCCCTTGGGCTGGCCGGTGCTGCCGCTGGTATAAAGAATGTAGGCGAGATCATCGGCCTGCACCGCAGCAGGTTCGAAGGATGCCTGCGCACAACCGAATGCCTGGGTCGGGTCCAGCACCGGAACATCTTGCGGTATAACCGCCCGCTCACTGTCCCCAAGATCCGTCAGTACCAGCGCTGCACCAGAATCGGCTAGCATGTAGGCAATGCGCTCTGCCGGATAGTCGGGATCAATTGGCAGATAGCCAGCACCCGACCGCATGACGGCCAGCAGAGAGGGCAGCAATGCGCTTCCACGCCGCAGATAGACCGCAACGACCGCGCCCCGGCCAATGCCTTGCTGGTAAAGACGAAGGGCAAGAGCCTCCGCATAACCGACGAGATCGCCATAGGACATGGTGCTGTCGCGGCCCTCACCCACCTGAACGACGGCGGCTTTGCCCGGTTCGCCTTTCGCCCGTGCGATGATCTGGTCATGCACGGCAGCACATGGCTGCGTCTGCGGACCTCGGCCAGTCTGGAGCAGGATGTCTCGCTCATCGGGCTTAAGCATCTCGATTGTGCCAAGGCATGCCCGTGGATCATCGGCGATGGATGAGAGCAAAGTCTCGTAATGTCGCAGCAGACGATCAGCTCCGGTGGACGACAGACGTGACGGGTCCGCAGCAAGCGCAATCTCTATCTCGGCACCGGGAAAGATCCGGAGCGACAGCGGGTAATGCGTGCGCTCATAGCTGCCGGGATCGCTGAGGGTGAGCGTGTGCGTTCCTTGCGCAAAGGCCGCCTGCATCGAAAGCGGCAGGTTCTCGATAATCAGCAACGTGTCGAACAGCGGTTGATCGGTGGTCTTGCCAGCCCAGCGCTGGATATCGGCAAGCGCTGCATGCCCATGCTTTTCCCGCTGGCGATGCGCTGACTGGAGGCTTTGGAGCCATTCGGCCACCCTCTCCTCCGGTCGTGTCCGGGCACGAAACGGCACCGTGTTGAGGAACAGGCCAATCATTCGGTCTGCATCCGGAAGGTCCGGCGGGCGGCCCGACAAAACCGTTCCGAAGATCACATCGTCCTCGGCCCCATACCGGGATAGAAGCAGCGCCCAGGCCCCCTGTAGCACGGTCGCCAGCGTCAGCCGCTCCCGACGCGCCATGGCGGCAAGCCGCGTTGCGAGACTGGCATCAAGGCTGCGCCGGATCTCGACAATAGCCCCCTGTCCCGCCTCGCCAATTTTTGTCTCACCCAAAAATCCGCCTTGCGGCAGATCGGCAAGAGCATGCGACCAATAGGCCTGAGCAGAAGTGATATCCTGCCGGTCGCGCCACGCGATGTATTGGCGATAAGACGGGGGAGGCGTTGGCAGGCTTTCGCCTGCATAAGCCTTCAACATTTCACCGACAAGCAGCGAGCCGCACCAGCCGTCCATCAACAGATGGTGGAAACTCCAGACGAAGCGATGCCGGCCGGGACCGAGCCGGATCAGCGCAAACCGCAAAAGGGGTGCCGCATCCAGCGTAAAGCCACGACGGCGATCCGCCTCCAACCACGCCGCAAAGGCTGTCTCCTGCCCTGCCACGTCTTCGCCCGACCAGTCCGCTTCGCGCCATTCGGGCACAACATTCTCGGCAATGACCATGATGGGCCGCTCGACATCCGTCCAGCGGCAGGCACCGCGCAAGACCTCGTGGCGGGCGATCACCCTCTCCCACGCCGATTTGAAGGCATCGGCATCCAGCGGGCCTTCCAGCACGCACCAGCATTGCTCGATATAGGTGCCTGAGGCTGGGGCCATCAGACTGTGGAACAGCATGCCCGCCTGCACGGGCGTCATCTCGAAGCTGGAGCCGCTTTCGGCAACCTCAATCGTATGGACCGCGCTTTCGGCAACGGCGGCCTCTGCCTGTGCCGCGATTGTCTGCAACTCGAAAATCTGGGTCGGTTCGAGCTTCAGCCCCTTGGCTTGCGCCTTCGCGACGATCTGAACCCCGATAATGGAGTCACCACCGAGATCGAAGAAATTATCCTCGATGCCGATATCTTCCCGCCGCAGCACGGCCTTCCATATCTCCAGCAGCGTCGCCTCTATGGCATTGCGGGCTGGAATTGGCTCCGCGCGCGTTGTGGAAAGCTGGGGGATCGGAAGCTGTTTGCGATCCACCTTACCATTCGGATTGAGCGGAAACTCCTCCAAAATCACAAAGGCGGTCGGCACCATGTAACGCGGCAATTGCGCAGACAGCGACTGGCGCAGCTTGCGCTCAATCTCGCCATCGTTCGTCGTCGGCCAATCGCGAACGAACACATAGGCAATCAGCCGTTCGTTTTCGGCGTCAAGCGTGACGATGGCCTGCTCAACAATGCTTTCGCGCAGCAATTTGTCTTCGATCTCGCCGATCTCGATGCGGTAGCCGCGCAGCTTGACCTGAAAATCCGTGCGGCCGATAAATTCGATCTCGCTATTTGCCAGACGAACAACTGCATCGCCTGTGCGATAGAGCCTCAGCGCAGGGCTGTTTTCATCGTAGAACGGGTTCGGCACGAAACGGGAGGCTGTGAGAGCCGGGCGGTTCCAGTAACCGGGGCTGAGGCACGGCCCGCCGATATAGAGTTCGCCGCCAATGCCGCGCGGTAAGGGCTGCATATAGGCGTCGAGAACGTGGAGGTGGGTATTGTCGAGGAGGCCACCAACGGGCACTTTGCCGCTTTCCGCGTGGGCGTGGGTGACCTTCAGCGCGCTTGCCCAGATTGTCGCCTCCGTCGGCCCATAGACGTTCCACAGCTCTTTCGTGCGATCAATCAGCTTGCGGGCAAGCGGCGCATCCAGTGCCTCGCCGCCGCAAAGGGCGATCAGATGCGGCAATCCCTCCCAACCGCTGTCGATCAACATGCGCCAATAGGCGGGTGTTGCCTGCAAATGCGAGATGCGATCCGTGACAAGCACATCGGCAAGCCGCTGTGGCGCAAGCAGCAGGTCTTGGCCGTAAAGCACGGTGGTCGCGCCGACGCTGAGCGGCAGGAGCATTTCCAGAATGGAAATGTCGAAGGTGGGCGTGGTGATTGCCAAAAGCCGATCACCGGGCGCAAGCCCCGGCGAGACGGCCATGGAGCGCAGGTGATTGAGCAGGCTTGCATGGGCAATCGGCACGCCGTTGGGGCGGCCCGTACTGCCGCTGGTGTAGAGAAGATAGGCGATGCGCGCGGGATCGGAGGCCGGCAGCGCTGCAGGGGTCTCGCTCACTGGCATTGGGCGGGTCGGATCAAGGGAGCGCTGGGCCGGATAGAGATCTGCCCTGTCCGTCAAGACCAGACTGACACCGGAATCCTCAAGCACATAGGCAACCCGGTCCGCCGGATGATCGGGATCGAGCGGAACATAGACGGCACCCGCTTTCAGAATGGCAAGGAAGGCAATGACGGATTGCCCCCTGCCCGGCAGCGAAACGGCAACCCTATCGCCGGGGCAAACCGAAAGGCTGACGAGTGTTTCTGCAAGCGCATCCACATCTTTCTGAAGTGTGCCATAGGTCCAACTGCGGCCCTTGCTTTCCAGTGCAATCGCATCGGGTTGGCGAAAGGCAACTTGCGCAATCGCATCGTGCACGGTGATGTCAGGCACAGGCCGTGCGGTTGGCGTTCCAAGCGCTACCACGGCGGCATGCTCTTCCTTTGAGAGATAGGCAAGCGTTGGCAGCAGAGCATTGGGAGATTGCAGGATAGAGCCGAGCAAAACCTCGAAATGGGCTGCCATGCGCTCGATCCGCCAGGCATCAAAGATCGCCACGCGATATTCGATGTTCAGCAGATAGCCGGATTCCCGCTCCATCACATACCAGCTGAGATCGACCTTTGTTTCACTCAGCCGTGCTGGCTGTTGGCGAACAATGAGATCGTCGATGCCGAAATCGATCTGCTCGGCATTCTGTGCGCGGTAGTCTTGCGACTGCAACTGGAACATAACCTGCGAGAGCGGGCTCTGCCGTTGGTCGCGGCTCATGCCAAGTGCCTCAGCAATCAGCGGAAAGGGAAATGCCTGATGGTCGAGCGCGTCCGAGAAGCGCTCCTGAACCGCCCCGACCCATTGCGAAAACGTCATGCGCGGGTCGAGTTGCGCGCGCAGCACCAATGTGTTGGTAAACAGACCAATCAGCCCTGCGGCATCCGGATCGTTCCGTCCGGCGACGGGCACGCAGACCGACAGGTCCCGCTCGCCACTGTAGCGATGAAGCAGCAGCGAAAAGGCCGCAGCCATCACCACAAAAGGCGTGGTTCCAAGCTGGCTGGCAAGCGAGGCGACCTGTGACGACACCGAGACGGGAATAACCCGTGTCGCGGTGGCCGCCGTCATCTCAACGCTGCTGCTGCGGGATCGGTCGCTTGGCAATTCCAGCGGCTTGAGATCGGCGAGGGTTTGTTTCCAGTAGTCGCGGGATCGTCCGCAATCTTGGCGCTGAAGCCACGCGTGTTGATCGAGAACCAGATCCCCAAAATCACGGGTGATGGGCGAAAGCGCGGGCACGGCACCCATACGATAGGCGCGGTAGCAGGCCGTCAGCTCGCGCATCAGCACGCCGCGTGACCAGCCATCCGCAACGATGTGATGGAGGGTGATCGCCAGCAGGTGTTCGCTCTCATGCTGCCGGAAGAGATGTGCCCGGATCAGCGGTGCCTTTGAGAGATCGAAAGATTCCGTGGCAACCGCCAGCGCCAGCGCCTCGCCATCTTCGCCTGTCGCTTCCAGATCGGTAAAGCCCAGAGCAAAAGCATGGTCTGGATGAACCTCCTGCCAAGGCTCGCCCGCCTCGACGGGAAAGGCGGTTCTGAGCGGCGCATGCCGGGAAACGATTGTTGCAAGGCTCCGCTCCAGCGCTGCACGATCAAGCGGCCCCTCAAACCGCCAGCGATAGGCGACGTGATAAGCAGAACTCTCGGGATAGAGGCTCTGCTGGAGCCAGAAATGCTTCTGGCCGGGTGTCAACGGCAAGCGGGCGGGGCGCGTTGACACCCTTGACGTCTCTTGTGGCGTCTCTTCCGGGGCCACCCGTTCCCAGGCGATCCCACGGGCTTCGAGCTGGCGGCGGAAAGCCTCGCGCTCAGCAGGACTGAGCGCCGCAACGCGGGCGCGCAGCGCCAGAATCGGATCGGCAGAGTTCACGGGCAGTCTCCCTATACGACTTGCGCGATTGTCGGCTGCGGTGCATGCTGGCGTGCAAGCCGCGCGAGATGCGGCAGACCGCCCATGACAAGATCGTAATCCTGCACGAAGTCGATCAGGCAGGCGATTTCATCAATGCCCGCCGCACCCAGCGCTTCCACTGTCTCTGCGGTGCTTTCCGGCGTGCCGATGAGAGAGCGGCCCTTGATGAAGCCCTCAACCCCGAACTCGATCAGGCTGTCGAGATCGTCCCGGCTGAAATTCTCGAGCGCGATATCAAGACCCATGCTGCGCGCCAGCCCCTCAAGCAGATGATAATGGGTTCTGAGATAATCGCTGAAGGGGCCTTTTACATTGGCCTTCACGGTCTCGACATCGCCGCCGAGATAGGTGTGCACCATAATACTCACGGTGCCCGCAGCCGGATCAAAACCGTTCTTTTCCAGCGACCGGCGATAAGCGGCGATCTTGGGTGTCAGGCTTTCCAATGTCTCGCCAAGCAATGCCGTCAGCACGTTGATGCCGCGACGGCCCGCTTCCACAAAGGTCTCCATGGACTGGCACGCCACCCAGAAGGGCACGCGCGGCTGCACGGGACGCGGCAGCGTCTTTGCCTCCACAGTGTTGCCTTCCGCATCTTCAAAGGTCAGCGTCTCGCCAGCAAGCAGCTCGGTAACCTGATCGTAGCTCCGCCACATCAGGCTGCGGCGGCTGCCGTGTGGCTCACGCGACAGCACGAATTCGTTGCGCGTCCAGCCCGACGCAATCGCGACACCCACACGGCCTTGCGAGAGATTGTCCACGACGGCAATTTCTTCCGCCACACGCACGGGATGATGGAGCGGCAGAACAATGCTGCCGGAGCGCAATTGCACCCGCTTCGTCACCATGGCCAGTGCGGCATGGATCATCGACGGATTGGGATAGAGGCCGCCGAAAGCATGGAAATGGCGCTCCGGCACCCAGAGCGCGCTCAGGCCATTGTCATCGGCAAACTTTGCGCTGTCCATCAGCAGCCGATAGCTGTCACCACTTGCAGCAGAGCCATCGCCATCGAAATAAAACAGGCTGAATTTCATAATTGTTGTTCCTTTGCATATTGCTGATGGAAGGCAGGTGACAGTCAGGCTTCCTTGCGGAGCGCCTCTGCCTCAATGTCGTCCAGAAGGGCGGCAAGCTCTGCCTGTTCTTTCCGTGCGGCCTCGAGGCGCTCACGGATGACGGCCGCGATGCCCCCGACAGTGGGCGCATCAAACAGCAGGGCGCGCATGGGCAGCTCGATTGAGAATTGCTTGCGCAACCGCGTCACGACCTGAACGGCAAGCAGGGAATGTCCACCAAGCTCGAAGAAATTGTCGTCGATTCCGACACGGGAAATGCCAAGGAGATCTCCCATGACATCAGCCACATCGGTCTCAATGGGATCGCGCGGGGCGATGAACGCTGCCTGCACACGCTCGCGCCCGGTGTTTTCCTTCTGATCCACGGCCACACCGGCCCTTGGTTCCTGCCGTGCTGCGGCCATGCGATGCCGCAGATCAACTGGCGTCACGGCAAGTCGGGAGACCTGTGGATGGGCGAGAACCGCCCGGGTTGCCCGCCAGACCTCATCGGCGTCAATCGCATCGTTAAGAAAGCCTGTTGCCTCCTCTCGCGTGGCGCCAAAAGGAAGGCATGTATCCCACGCGATTGCCTGCCAGACCGGACGATGTGCGCCGCGCCGTGCATCAACGAAGGCATCAAGAAAGCTGTTGGCCCCCGCATAGGCGGCAAGACCCGCACCGCCGACCAGCGTTGAGAGGGAGGACTGAACGAGGATGAAATCGGGCGCATGATCGGCAAGCGCCGCTGACAGAGCGTCTAGGCCATCAACCTTGGTTGCAAACGGTGCAGCATTGCGCTCCACTGTGGCCTCTGTGAGCGGGCAGTGATAAACCTCGCCCATCGCTGCCGTCTGGAAAACCCCACGGATCGGGCCAAATGGCGCGCCAAGCGCGCCAATGCATGCAGCAAGCCAAGCAGGATCAGCGAGATCACCGCTGAACAGCATATAGTCCTCGCCCGGTGTGCCAATGCCGCGCAAAGCCCGGATCAACACGCTAACCGGATGCTTCGGCCCGTGCGAGGCAAGCCAGTGTTCCCAATCCGCAGCATTCGGAAGCCCGCTTGGTCCAACAAGGACAACCTTCGCGCCCAGTGTTTGAACGAGCGACCTAGCATAAACGAGGGCAAGACCGTCGAGGAGATCGCCTGCGATGAGGTAGGTGGCCCCCGCCGTGAGAGCCGGAACATAGGCTGGCTCCGGCAGGCACGTCGTCACGTGGCTCTCAACCCAGCAATAGCCATTGCGCAGCGCCATCACGGTCCTGTCGTCACGCCAAGGGCGTGATAGCGCCTCAGCGAGGCCGGGAACAATGGCACCTTCTGCCGATGGAAAATCGATGCTTCGGCAGGAAATGCCGGGAAGTTCCTGCGGCAGGACGCGGAGCATGCCAAGCACTTTGGCCGCCTGCGCATCAATAACCTCCGCGCCGGTCACAGCATGCAGGCCGCATGCCAGAACAGTCAGAAGCGGCGGGCGGCTCTCGGTCGTGGTCAGGGCTTTCGCGAGCGCAAAACCGCTGGTGAAAGCCATGTCCGGGGCAGCGTTTGCGTCAAGGGAGAAGCCATTGACGATCTGGGTCAGTGTTGCACCGTTCGCTGCAAGATCGGCAAGAACTGCGCTGTAGTGCTGCGGGTCAGCGGGGTCGATGTGATACGTGCCCCCGGCAATCCCATAGGCTGTGCCAGACTGTACCCGTGTGACCTTGGTTAGATCCGGAACAGGCCCCATCGCCGCTACGGTCTCTTCGCCGCCAAGAATCAACCAATTCTCGTGACCGCTCGTTGTGAGATGCTCAGAGGGCGCACGTTGCCAGACCGGCTGGTAAAACCAGTCCTCGATTGATGGTTGCCGGGCCGCTTCGTCGGGCATGGATTCGGTTGGTGCAATCCGCGCAATCGCGTAGGAACTGCGCTGGAAAGGGTAGGTCGGAAGTGGCACGCGGCGACGTGGGCCTGCATCTTTTTCGGCAACAAGTTCGACATCAATACCAGCGATCCAAAGCTCCGCCAATGCCAGCAGCGCGTGGTCGCAGGCATCAAGCGGTGCCTTCGCATCGGGCAGCGAGGTGGCAACGCGAAGCTGAGCTTTTCCCTGCTGGCGTGCAAGCCGGGTCAGTGTCGAACCGGGTCCAACTTCGAGAAGAAACGGGGCCGGCAAGTCAAGCACCCGCGCAAGGCAGGGCCCGAACAGAACGGTTTGGCGCAGATGGGCCACCCAATAGGCTGGGTCGGTTGCCTCCTGCGCCGTCAGCCAATGGCCCGTCAGGTTCGAGACAATGTCAATCTGCGGCGGGTTGAGCGTCACCCTGCCAAGCACCTGCCCAAATGCTTCAAGTGCAGGCTCCATCATGAAGCTGTGAAAGGCATGGGAGGTCTTGAGGTCTTGCCTGCCGATACCGCTGCGATCAAACCGGGCCGCGAGTTCGGCAATTGCCTCTGCCGTGCCCGCCAGAACCGTGCTGCGCGGACCGTTGACGGCAGCAAGGTCCACGTCTTGAGACAGCGATGCGCGCGCCTCCTGTTCTGAGAGCATGACGGAGAGCATGGCACCGGGCGGGCAAGCCTGCATCAGCCGCCCGCGGGCAACAACCAGCGTCACCGCGTCTTGCAGCGAAAAGACCCCGGCAAGGCAGGCCGCAACATATTCACCGAGACTGTGACCGACCATGGCCCGTGGCTTGATGCCCTTGGCAAGCCACATCTGCGCCAGCGCGTATTCGACCGCGAAAAGTGCTGGCTGCGTTATCTCTGTGCGGGAAAGTTGCTCCACGGTTGTGCCATCGCCAAAGATGATGGCCGCGAGGTCAAGTTCCAGCGGCACGAAGCGCAGGCAGTCATCGAAGGCGGTGCGGAACGTTGCATCCGTCTCGTACAGCGCCCGCGCCATTCCCGGATATTGTGCTCCCTGTCCGGGAAACAGGAGGATCAGACTTGCATCGCCCGCCAGCGGCTCACCCGCGACACAATGGGGGCCTTCACCGCTGAGGATGATCTGCGCGGCGTCGTCTCTGTCCTTTGCGAGGGCGACAAAGCGATGCTCCATCGTCCGGCGGCCCTGCCGGAGCGTATAGGCAATATCGGCAAGCTGTGCGCCATCATCGGTGCCAAGATGATCGGCCACAGCGCTTCGCATCGCCGCCAGCGCTTCCGGCGTCTTGGCCGAGAGTGGCAAGAGATAAGGCCCAGTGGTGTCCGCTTCGCGCTCCCGAACCGGGGGCTCTTCAACAATCACATGCGCATTCATCCCGCCCATGCCAAAGGCGCTTATGGCCGCGCGACGCTTGCGCAGCTCTGTCACCGGCCAGGGCCGCTGCTGCGCAACGATGTCGAAAGGACTTGACGCCAGATCAAGGGCCGGGTTCGCGCTGGTAAAATTGATGCTGGCGGGCAGAATCTGGTGCTTCAGCGCAAGAATGGCCTTGATCAGCCCTCCCATTCCGGCGGCCACATCCATATGTCCGAGATTGCCCTTCACAGAACCAAGACCGCAGCGGCGGCCCTGCTGTTTCAGCGCATCGCCATAAACACTGGACAGGGCGCGGATTTCGATGGGATCGCCAAGAGCCGTGGCGGTTCCATGTGCTTCGACATAATCCACCTCCGAGGCTTCAAGGCGGGCGTCGGCAAGGGCTGCCTGAAGCACCGCCGTCTGCCCGGCAACGCTGGGCGCTGTTAACCCAACCTTGGCGGAACCGTCATTGCCGATGGCCGAGCCGCTGAGAACAGCATGAATTGTATCGCCGTCAGCAATCGCGTCGCTCAGCCGTTTGAGAACGAGGACGCCGACGCCATTGGTGAACACGGTGCCCTTGGCATTGGCGTCAAACGGACGGCATGCCCCATCCGGCGAAGCGATGCCTTCGCTCTTGTAGAGATAGCCTTCCGGGCGCGGCTGCCCGATGGCAACGGCACCCGCCAGCGCCATATCCGCCTCACGCGCTAACAGGCCGCGTGCCGCCAGATGAAGCGCCACGAGCGCCGTGGCACAAGTCGCCTGAACGCCTACGGTTGGCCCGGTGAGGTCGAGGTGGTAGGCGACACGCGAAGCAATCATGCCAAGCACATTGCCAAGGCCCGCATGGATCGGATCTGTTGCCTCCCTGAGCTGCGGATTGGCCTGTATCTGGCTGAAATGATAGTTGAGCGCGCCACCAGCATAGACACCGATACGGCCGTCATAGGTGGCGCTGTTATAGCCCGCATGGTCGAGAGCATTCGCTGCGCATTCTAGAAAGACACGATGTTGTGGATCAAGCAATTCCGCATCGCGCGGCGAATAACCGAAGAAACCGGCATCGAAAGCCGTTGGATCGTCGAAGCCACCCCAGACTCGGACATAATCCGGCCGGGCCGCCATCTTGGGATCGACGCCAGCCTCTTGCAGTTCGTGATCCGTGATGGAGCGAAGGCCGCTTTGACCTTGCTCCAAAAGATCCCAGAACGCGTCGATATCATCGGCTCCGGGAAAGCGCCCGGCCATGCCGACGATTGCCACGCGCTCGTCCTTCTCCCTTTGCGCCGCCTCCAGACGCGCGCGCGCATCCTTCAGAATCGAGAGGACCTCATTCTGGTCTATGCTGTCGGGGGTCGGGATTTCAACGTCAGTCATAGGGTTTCTCTCGTTCAAATTGCGGATGCTGTGCTCAACGAAGCAATGCCTTCAGGGCAGCAAGTTCCGAGGTAATAGCGGAGCTGGCGACAGAGGCAGATGCTAACGCGGGCGGGGTCTGAGCCACAGGCCCATTGCTCTGGAGCTTTACGTCCTGAAGAGGCACGGTCTCCGATTGATCGTCTTCGATGAGGCCGTAGAGATGGTCCGAAAGGGCCAATATGGTGGGATGTTCGAAAATCAGTGTTGGCCGGACCGGCACGCCGAGTTCCCGCTCAACCGTCGCGCCGATATTGACGAGCGCCACAGAGTCGAGACCAAGATCGAAGAAGCCAGCGGAATTTCCGGGCAAATCCCCTTCGCCCAGCCGGGCAAGCATAGCCACTTCCTGCCGCAGCAGATGCCGGAGTGCTTCCTTGCGAAGCGCTTTCGGCGATTGCAAAAGCTGGTCACGCCAGCTTCGTTTTTCGGCAATTGCCGGGGCATTGAGCACGCTCTGCGGCTTTGCATCCCAGCGGGCGACGATGCGCAGATCACCCGTCACGATCCCCTGTCGGCAAGCGAAGCGGCGAACTTTTCCGCTCGGCGTGCGTGGCAGACTGCTCGGCCGCAGCAGCGCGATGACGGCGGCCCTGACATTGTGATTGCGCGAGACGGCACCGCGCACGGCACGGATGACGTCATCACCATCAAGATCGCGCAGGGCCTCACGGGTCAGCTCACAGACAATGCCCAATTGCTCCTCGCCATCAATCTCGATGGCAAAGACCCCTGCCCGGCCTTGTGCAAGCGCCGGATGGCTGGAGAAAACGGATTGCTCAATATCTTCCGGGTGATGGTTCTGCCCACGGATGATCACCAGATCTTTCAGCCGACCAGTGATGTAGAGCTGCCCATTGCGGCGAAAGCCCAGATCGCCGGTCCGGCGCCAGCCACGCGATCCATCCAGCACCTGATCAAAGGTCTCTGCGTTCAGTTTAGCGCGGCCCCAATAGCCGGGGGTCACGTTCGGCCCCCGGATCCAGATCTCGCCGACCGTGTCATCATCCACACGCAGGCCCGCCTGGGGATCGACAAGCGCAAGGTCAAGCCCCTCGGCAGGGCGGCCGCAGGCGGCAAGGGCGAGCTTATCATGCTCGTCGCCATCATCCGCTTCGACCGCAGCCCCGGTTTCGACAAGCGCCTTGCGGCTGACGGACAGGATCAGCGGTGGATCGTCGGGACTGTTACCCGTCTGGAACAGCGTGGCTTCTGCCTGACCGTAGCAGCAATAAAAGGCCTTGCCACGGAAACCGTGGGGCGCAAAGGCGGCTGTGAAGCGCTCCAGCGTTTTCGGGCGGATCGGTTCGGCCCCGTTATAGGCGATGCGGACAGTGGAAAGATCAAGTCCGGCGGCAGCCTCCGGCGCATATTTATCGACGCAGTGCTCGTAGGAAAAATTCGGCCCACCTATAACGGTGGCGCGAACATGGCTTGCCAGCTCCAGAAAGCGCAGAGGCCGACGCAGGAACGAGGCAGGTGCCATCAGCGCCACTGGAAAGCCGTTGAACACCGGCGACAGGATGCCGTCGATCAGCCCCATATCGTGATAGTGCGGCAGCCAGCAGGCGGATATGTCGGATGGGCCGTATTCGAAGGCAGTGCTGATCTGCCGCAGATTGGCCATGAGGTTGCCGTGAGTGACCATGACCCCCTTCGGATCGCTCGTCGAACCCGATGTATATTGCAAGAAAGCGACATGTTTTGCCTCCGGCGCATGGAATGGCCTGCCGTCATCTTCAAAGACAACCGGGGTTGCCGGATCGGCGGCCTGCGGGGCGAGCGCAAAGCCATGCCCGACTGCCCGTTGAAGGGGGCGAAGCACGTCCAGAAGGTCGTCGGCACAGAGAATTCCGGAGATCCCAGCATCCCGCGCGATATGCAGCCAACGATTGATTCCGTCAGCTCGCCGAGGGGCCGGAACGGGAACGGGAACGGTGCCCGCATAAAGGCATCCAAGGAAGGCGGCGATGAAGGCGAGGCCCGGCGGATAGACCACGAGAATACGTGCGCCGGGGATGACAAGTCCTGTCTGCGCAATCTCTTGACCAACACGCCGCGCCCGATCGCGAAGCATGCGCCAGGTCCAGGAATCCGGCCTCGCCTGCGCCGCAGCGACCGCGTCATCATGAAAGAAGCGCATGGCAACATCATCCGCCATATCCCGAGCACGATGCTCAAGCATATGAATTATAGATATAAATTCTACTGAACTTTCCGAGGTTCGTTGCGTCCAGGACGTATCGTTCACTGCCATCCACCCCTTGCTGAAGAGCGCCGCGGAAAATCCGCCCATCGCCGACCCATGCTCTTTTCTCTTTCAAAAAGGACACTCAGCCGCTTGAAATTTCGGTGATGGCAATCTGTGGTCGCCATCGAATTGGCACTTGCATATAATTCTTGAATATCTTAGTCAACAATATAAACAGCAGCTCAACGCCTCCATAATCGAAATTCACAATCCAACCTGAGGTTGTAATGACGTTCAAAATACTCACGGGCAAAGGCATCTCCAAGATGGTCGTTTCCACCCATCAGCTGTGTGTGCAACAGGTCCTGTGCGCTCTGGCGGAGGAATGGCGATGACTGCTCTAGAGACGGTGGAAGCGCTGCTGTCGCGCCTGTCGGAAAAAGGCATCCGCATTACATGCGTCGATGGGCGACTTCGACTTTCCGGCTCCGAGAGCGTGCTCACACAGGATATCACCGACGCGATCCGCGCCCGCAAGGCGGAGATCATTGCGAATCTTTCCCTGAACCCAAAGGATCATGAGGCGGCAAATAGCGAGACGATCTCCGCCCGTCATTCGGACGCGCCGCCGCTTTCATTTGCCCAGCAGCGCTTGTGGTTTGTCGAGCAGATGATGCCGGAGGCTGGCCTTCACCACATATCGCTGGCTGTTGAGGCCCACGGCAGCATTGATCTTTCCGCATTGCAGGCAGCGCTTCAGGCCGTCGCAGAGCGCCACGCCATCCTGCGCACCCGCATCAATATGCGGGATGGCATGCCCTCTCAACGCATCATCGCCGAAAATGATATTCCGTTGCAATTGATCGACCGACAGGACGATATGCCCGATGAGGCGGAAATCGACCGGATACGGCAAGAGGAAGCGCGGCGGCCATTTGATCTGGCCTTTGAGCCGCCACTCCGCCTCACGGCAATCCGCCTTGGCCCCGAGCGAACCCTTCTTCTGCTGACACTGCACCACATTGCCGGGGACGGTTGGTCGATGGATGTGCTGCTTGGCGATCTCTCCGCGATCTATCAGGCCAAGGTGACGGGCGTTGAGCTTGATCTGCCAGCGCTTCCCATTCAATACGGTGATTTCGCCGCATGGCAGCGCGACACTCTGGCAGGCCCGGCGCTTGAGCGGTCTTTAGCGTTCTGGACCGATCATCTCCACGCTCCGCTTCCCGCCACGCAATTGCCGGGGGATTTCACCCGGCCACCTGTTCAGGCCAATGCCGGAGCCTTGCATTCCATCGCCTTCGATGCTGGCACCACGGCCCGGCTGAAAGCGCTTGCGAAAGCAGAAAGTGCCACCCTCTTCGCCACGCTGTTTACGGCCTTCAACACCCTCATCTATCGCTATATCGGGCAAAGGGATCTGGTGATTGGCACGCCCGTCGCCAACCGCCGTCACCGGGAAACGGAAGGGTTGATCGGCCTCTTCGTCAATCCGCTGCCGGTGCGCTCACGGCTTCATCCCGCAGCGAGCTTCCGCGAGACGCTGCGCCAAAGCCAAGCGACCCTCTGGTCGGTGCTTGACCATCAAGACCTGCCTTTTGAGCAATTGGTGGACGCACTGAAGCCAGAGCGCGATCCCAGCGTCCATCCGCTTTTCCAGCTGAAATTCCAGCTCGACGCTCAGCCGCAGCAGAGGGTCGGACTTTCGGGCCTCACGCTGACCCGCCTGCCACGGCACGATGGTGTGGCGAAACTCGATCTCAGCCTCAACCTGATCGATGCCGGAAGCACGATCCATGGCAATTTCGAATATGACACAGCGCTTTTCCGCTCTGAGACAATCGCCTCCCTCGCCGCCCATTTCGGTGTGCTGATCGAGGCGATTGCCCGCGAGCCGGGAACAGCCCTCGCTGCTCTTCCCTTGCTCGGAACCGAGGAGCGTCAGCGCCAGATCGTCGGCTGGAATGCAACGGCAACACCTTTTGATGAGAGAGCTTTTTTCCATACGGTCTTCGAGGCTAATTCGGCCCGCACACCAGACGCGATTGCGCTTGTTCGTGTCAGTGATGGCAAGCGACGCACCCTGACCTATGACGAACTGAACCGACGCGCCGACCAGATCGCGCACCACCTGCGCGGTCTGGGTGCGGGTCCAGAGACTATCGTTGCCATCGCGCTTGAGCGCGGTTTCGATATGATTGCCGCTTGGCTCGGCGTGCTCAAGTCTGGCGCTGCCTATCTGCCGCTGGATCCGGCCTATCCGCCGGAACGCCTCGCCATGATGCTCTCAGATTCGCAAGCCCGCTTGGTTTTGACCGAGCGCGCACGGACATTGCCGGAGACGGTAACCCGCATCGATCTCGATACCGATTGGCCACGGGATGCGGCGACGGGCAATCCTGAACTCATCAATCGGCCCGATCACCTTGCCTATATCATCTACACCTCGGGATCGACCGGGCGGCCAAAAGGCGTGCTCGTTGAGCACAGGGGCCTCGTCAACCTCATGCAACACAAGATCCGTATTGGCGGGGTGAAGCCGGGCGATTGTGTGCTCCAGTTCTTCTCCTTCTCGTTTGATGCCTCTATCCCGGAACTCGTCATGGCGCTTGGCGCAGGCGCGTCATTGCTGCTGCTGCCCGCCAGCGAGCTTCTGCCCGGTCCAGCGCTTGCCGAACACATGAAAACGCAAGCCGTAACGCATGTGACAATGACACCCTCCGCGCTCATCGCGCTGCCAGCGGGCGATTATCCAGCACTGCGCATGGTGCTAACCGGCGGCGAAGCACCGACGCCCGAATTGATCGAACGTTGGGGGACGGGGCGGCTGTTCATCAATGCCTATGGCCCGACGGAAACAACGGTCAATGCGAGCATGGTCCCCTGCGGCAATGGCCATCCCATTGAAGCAACCTTGCTGCCCGCTGCCAACAAGCAACTCTATGTGCTCGACGCCAATCTGGAGCCGGTTCCGGTCGGTCAACCGGGCGAACTCCATATCGGCGGGCTTGGCATTGCCCGGGGCTATCACGGTCGCCCGGCACTGACAGCCGAGCGCTTCGTGCCCGATCCATTTTCCGCAACGGGCGGCGTGCTCTATCGAACAGGCGACCGCGCCTGCCAACTGGCGGATGGCCGCATCCGGGTGCTTGGCCGCCTCGACGATCAGGTGAAAATCCGTGGCTATCGCATCGAGCCGGGTGAAATCGAAGCCATGGTGCTGACGCATCCCACCATAGTGGCTGCGGCAGTCGTGATCCACGAGATTGATGGTCAAAAGCGCGTCATTGCCTACGGCGTTGCCAAGGAGGCAACCACCATCAGCGCCGTGGACATGAAGGCATTCCTCGCCGCATATCTGCCCCGCTACCTCGTGCCGGACGCCTTCGTCTGGCTTGATCGCTTGCCACTCACCGTCAATGGAAAGATCGACACCAGAGCACTTCCGCTTCCAGATCTGGTGCCACAGGCTGGCCGTCCGCCGCAAGGAGAGACGGAAAACGCAATCGCGGCGATCTTTGCGCAAGTGCTCGGGTGCCCGCCTGTCTCGGCCACCGATGATTTCTTCGCAATCGGCGGTCACTCGCTGCTGGCCACGCGGCTATCGGCGCTTGCCAAATCGGCGTTCGGCCTCGACATCGCCATTATCGATCTCTTCGAGGCCCCGACAGTCGAAGCGCTGGCGGCAAGGATAAGCAACCGAAACCACAGCCCCATGACGGAAGAGGAGATGTGCCGGGCCGATACCGAGCTTGATACGGCCATCCGCATTCCGACGCGGATTGTGTCTACTCATCCTTTGAGCCATGTGTTTCTCACCGGAGCAACAGGTTTTTTGGGCGCGTATCTGCTCAGCGAACTGCTCAAGGACAGGTCTCGCACGGTCTCCTGCCTCGTCCGGGGCATGTCCGAGGCGGATCGCCTGCGCCAATCGCTTCAATCCTACGGTCTGTGGCGGGATGACCTTTTAGCACGTATCAGACCGCTGCCGGGCGATCTCTCACAGCAAAAATTCGGGCTTTCCGATGCCGTCTACACGGCGCTTGGTGAAAGCATAGACGCCATCATCCACAATGGCGCGGAGGTTCATCATCTGCATCCCTATCAACGCCTTCGCGCTCCCAATGTTGGCGGCACGGTCGAGGCGATCCGGCTGGCGGCGGTGGGCCGAGGACGGCCCTTGCATCTTATTTCCTCGCTCAGCGCCCTGACACGCCGAGGAGACGGGGAGACGATAGGCGAAAGCGCCGTGATCGGGGACTTCCCCTTGCCTGCTGGCGGATACAACCAGACCAAGTGGGTTGCGGAGCATCTGGCGCAAGCCGCCAAGGAGCGTGGTCTCCCCGTGACGATCTACCGCCCCGGCGCGATTTCGGGCGATAGCCGCACCGGCACCTTCAACAAAGCCGACATCCTGTGCCGGCTCATGCAAGGCTATCTGCGCTCAGGCCTTGCGCCAGAGGGTGACACCCGGCTGGAAATGCTCCCGGTGGACACTGTTGCCCAAGCGATCATTGCCCTTGCGGACGAACCCTCATCGATTGGCCAGACCTTCCATCTGGTCCATTCCTCTCCGGTCTCGTCTGCGCTGCTGTTTGAGGCGGCAGCGGCCGAAGGGCTACATTTGCAACGCATTCCCCGGCTGGAATGGCGTGCCGAGCTTGATCGCATTGCGCGGGAAGAGACCGATCATCCGCTTTACCCGCTGATGGGCCTTTTCGAACAAAAGCCAGCCAGTTCATCGCAGGGCACAATCCGCACCGTTGAGCGCAGTGAAATGCATCGCGCGCTGGCGGCTGCATCGATTGTCGAGCCAGCGCTCGACCTTCGCCTTTTTCGCTCCTATCTGCGCGCTTTCATTCTCTCTGGCGCGCTCAACCCTTCCAAAGAAAATGAGCAGAGATATGCTTGAACAAGCAAGCAAATACGATCACTGGGCGTGGCTCTATAACCGCACGCTTGGCCCCCGCTACGGCGCATATAAGATCGGCCCGATCGAACGCGTGGTGCTGCCCCATGTGCCGGCAGGCGGCGCGATACTGGATCTGTGCTGCGGCACCGGCCAGCTCGCGGCGGCTCTTGCTGAGCGCGGTTTTAACGTGACTGGCCTCGACGGCTCCGCCGATATGCTGCGCTTTGCGCGCGAAAACGCCCCGTCGGTGACCTTCACAGAGGGCGATGCCTGCAACTTCACCTTCGACACGCCCTTTGATGCCCTTTTGTGCACCAGCGCCTCGCTCAATCACATGCAAAGCGTCAACGATCTGGTCTTTGTGTTTTCAAGCGTCAGCCGCGCCCTGAAGCCGGGCGGCATCTTCGTCTTCGACGTCAACCATCCGGCCCAGATGTCGCGCTACTGGCGCGGCCATCCAACGGAGGGCGAGATCAACACCGACTTCGCGTGGCTGATTACACCGCAATACGACTCGGCAGCAAACCGGGGTGCCTTCACCGTGGAGATTTACCGCCGTCCCGATGCGCATCCCGTTTCCGTGCTGGATCGGCTTATCGTCCGGTTGGCGCGGTTCCGGCGTATCCGCCTCGCACTCCTCTCTCGCTTCAGCCGCTTGCGGCCCCAATGGGAGCATCACTCGGTTGTCAACCGAATCTGGGGACACAACCTCGACGCCATGGCACGCGCGCTGCATGAAAGCGGCTTTTCCGTCGAATTGCGCAGCACGCAGGGCGGGCCGGTCGATGATAGCCATGCCGCCTATTTCTTCTGCCGGAAAGCGCCCTCCGCCGACATACAGGCAGAGACCGCAAAGGAGACCGCCCTATGAATGCGCTGACGAGCAACCCAACGCCCGCCCAAGCGGCAGCCGCCATCATAGCCGCCTTCAACAGCAAAACCGAAAAGTCGAAGGCTTTGAGCGCGCAAAACCGGCGCGTGCTCTCTGATAAATCAGCAATCGGCGTGCCCTTCTCGCTGATGGCCAAGGAGGCGCTCTACCCGATTGTGGTAGACCGGGCGGAGGGAACAGTACTGCATGATATCGACGGCAATCGCTATATCGATGTGCTGATGGGGATGGGCATCAACCTCTTTGGCCACAATCCGCCCTTTATCCGCAATGCCATCGAAGCACAGCTTGCCAAGGGCTTTGCGCTCGGGCCGCAATCTGATCTGGCAGGTGAGACCGCAGCACTCTTTTGCAAGCTGACGGGCAAGGAAAGAGTAACCTTCACCAATACCGGCACCGAAGCCGTGATGACCGCCCTGCGGCTGGCGCGGGCGGCGACCGGGCGGCGCAAAATTGCGATGTTCATCGGCTCCTATCATGGCCATTCGGATCAGGTCCTGAACCGCATTGCCGCCCCCGATGACGAGCGCACCGTTCCCGCCTTTTCCGGCATTTCGCCCGCGACGGCGGAGGATGTGGTGTTGCTCCCTTATAACGATCCGCGCGCACTGGACATCTTGGAGCGGGATGGCGAAACCTTCGCCGCCGTGCTGGTTGAGCCGGTGCAGAGCCGCAATATCGACGTCCAGCCCCGCGCCTTTCTGCACGCGCTGCGCGATGTGACGCAGCGGACAGGTGCTGTCCTGATCTTCGACGAGATGATCAGCGGCTTTCGCGTGGCACCCGGCGGCGCGCAGCAACATTTCGAAGTCGAGGCGGATCTCGCGACCTATGGCAAGATCGCCGGTGGCGGACTGCCGCTGGCTTTGATTGCTGGCAGCAATCGGTTGATGAACCATATCGATGGTGGCCCCTGGTCTTTCGGGGATGAGTCTGTGCCCCCAGCCCAACCGACCTTTTTTGCCGGAACCTATTGTCGTCATCCTCTGGCGCTTGCGGCCGCGCGCGCAGCCGCGACGTACATGCTCCAGCAAGGCCGGTCTCTTCAGGATGGGCTCAACGCACGCACACGCAGCCTTGTCGAGCGCCTCAATGCATCGCTTGCGGCAGCGCGGCTTCCCGTTGTCTTCATCCAGTTCGGCTCCTTCTTCTCGATTGCGGTCAACCGCAGCCGCATTCCGCCGCTTGCACTGGGATTGCTGTCGCTCGAACTGCTCACCGCTGGCATTCATCTGCGCAGCGGCGACAAGGGCGGCTTCCTTTCCACCGCCCATTCGGATGGCGACATCACAGCCATCCACGATGCCTTCCTGAACGGCCTGCAATCGCTTGCAGGTTTCGGCCTCATCCCCCTCTCCGACGGAACAACGCCATGAGCAACCAGGACCAAACCATTAACTTTCCGCACCGCGTCGTCATCAGCGACGAGGAGCGATACTCGATCTGGCCGACCTACAAGGCCATCCCCCTGGGCTGGCGCGATGGCGGCTTCGAGGGGTCGAAACAAGCCTGCCTCGACCACATTGCTGCGGTCTGGACCGATATGCGCCCGCTTTCACTCCGTCGCCAGATGGACGGCGACACCTCCGTCAACCGATAAGGAGGTGCAGCCTTGAGCCAGTATCAACGCGCCCTCGACCCGGATGCCGCGCGCGAGGAGAGCCTTGCTGTCGAAAATCCGGTTCGCGGCCAGATCACCCTGAAAGAGGTCAAGGCATCCGGTCCGATGGAGGCACCGGCCGATGATGGCTGGCTCGACCTGCCACTTCCTGACGGGTTGCCCGCTGAAACGCCGCTCAGCGAGATCGAGAAACGCCGCATGCATGGCGTGCTTTCCGGTCTGCTTGAGGCGATTAAGCTTGACCATCCGCAGAGCACCGCACAGTTGGACGCGCTGCTGACTGATCTGGGCAAGGCGGCAGGCGAAAGGCCGGAAATCGAAACGGCGGGGCTGCCGCTCACGCCCTTTCAGGCAACGGATTATGATCGCTATTTCCGCGTCAACCGTCAGTCTGCGGAAGAACCCGCCGTCGCCATGGTGCGGAGCCTCATTCAGACGGTGCGCGCCGTCACGCAGCTCTTTGCCCGCAGCCCGGACCTTCCCGTGGTCCACGTCCGCCACCAGATGGAAGGCTTTGAAAGCCACGCGCATCTGCTTGCCCGGACCTTCGGTCTGGAGCCGCTTCGATGATCGCCCTCGGCCCTCCCTCTCCCTATGCGATCTGGCGGGAGTTTCACTGGGCATTCTTCCTGAACGTTCAGGGGCTCATCGTTTCGCTGCGCCGGTTCCAGCTGTCGGTGGAGCACGGTCAGCTGACGTCTGCCGAACAGGAGCTTAATACCGCCTCGACACTGCTTGTCTCCTCGGCTGCGTCCATGGAACTCGCCGCGAGTTTTCCAAAAGACGTCTATGAGGCGACTGTGCGCACCTCCATGACCCAGCCGCATGTGGAATCGGACGATTTCAGCGGCCTGATGTCGTGGGACCATGCGGTCCTGATCAGCGTCTGGCGGGATCTGCGCCCGATTTTTGAAACGCTGCCGAATGAGCTCGTCAGCGCCCATTCCAAGTTTATTGCGGCCTATAAATATCTCGCTGAAAGCCATGCGGGCGTCTGCTCGCGCTTCGTGGACAGCGGAAGCCTGCGGTTTGAGGATCGCAATGCTGTCGATACGCTGCGCCGTTTTGAGCGCGGACGGCTCGGCCTCATCGATCCCAAGGGCAAAGGTTGCCCGTTTCATTCCTGAGCGCCCCCAATTCTTGAGTGACCCCAATTCTTAAGTGACCCAAGAGAACAGATCAAGGAACCTTGTTATGAATGACCTGTCCGCAGCCCCTCTCTCTGATGACAACAGGCATCATATTGCCGTCATCGGCATGGCTGGCCGCTTTCCCGGTGCACCGGATGTTGAACGCTTCTGGCAAAACCTTGTCGATGGTGCGGAATCGATTGAGCGCCTCTCGCCGGAAGCGCTCAAACAACGCGGCGTCTCTGCGGAAACGCTAGCACTTGCGGATTTTGTCGCCGCCAGCACACCGCTGGCGGGTGCGGATCGCTTCGATGCGGGGTTTTTCGGCTACAGCCCGGCGGAGGCTGAAATTCTCGATCCGCAGCAGCGTATCTTCCTCGAATGCGCCTGGCAGGCGCTGGAAGCCGCTGGGTATGTGGGTGATCGCTACCAAGGACCGATTGGCGTTTTCGCCGCCGCTGGCATCAATACCTATGTCTTCAACCTGCATGACAATAGCCGCATCCGCGAGACCGTCAGCCCCTATGAGCTGTTCGTCGGCAATGACAAGGACTTTCTGGCCACCCGTACAGCGTTCAAGCTGAACCTGCGAGGCCCGGCCATTACCGTGCAAACCGCCTGCTCCTCCTCACTCGTTGCCGTCCACATGGCCGCGCAAAGCCTGCTATCCGGCGATTGCGACATGGCGCTGGCTGGCGGCATTGCACTCTCGCAATCCTCCGGCTATCGCGCTCGCGAAGGCGGAATCCTCTCGCCTGATGGCCATTGCCGCGCTTTTGACGCGGCCTCAAGCGGCACGGTCCCCGGCAGCGGGGTCGGCATCGTCGTTTTGAAACGGCTGGAAGATGCGCTGGCCGATGGCGACACGATAGACGCCGTCATCCTTGGCTCAGCGATCAACAATGACGGAGCGTTGAAAGCGAGCTTTACCGCGCCGCAGGTCGATAGTCAGGCGGCGGCGATCGCCGATGCGCAGGCCATGGCAGGCGTGCGCGCTGATACCATTGGCTATATCGAGGCCCATGGAACGGGCACCAGACTCGGCGACCCGATAGAGGTTGCAGCGCTAACCAAGGCGTTTCGCCGCGATACCGAGCGCCGGGGCTTCTGCGCGCTCGGCTCCGTCAAAACCAATATCGGCCATCTCGACACCGCCGCTGGTATTGCAGGTTTCATCAAGGCCGTGCTGGCCCTGAAAAACCGGAGGATTCCGGCAAGCCTCCACTATGAGAACCCGAATCCGCAGATTGATTTCGCAGCCAGCCCCTTCTTCGTCAATCAACGTTTGCGCGATTGGGACAACCAGATTGGCACGCGCCGCGCAGGCGTAAGCTCCTTCGGCATTGGCGGGACCAATGCCCATGTCGTGCTGGAAGAGGCCTCACCCAGCCCAGCATCGAAGGCGGGCAGCGGCCCGGAACTGTTGCTTCTTTCGGCACGAACCGAGGAGCAGCTCGCAGCCAGCAGCGAGGCCCTCGCAGCAAGCTTGGACCATACAGATGCCCCGACGCTTGCGGATGTTGCGCACACGTTGCGCCATGGCCGCCGCGATTTTGCCAAGCGACGCTTCGTCGTGGCACGCGATGCCAAAGAGGCTGTCAGCAACCTGCGCAACCTCTCTCAAACAGGCACGGCGGAAGGCGAGACAGCGCAAGCCGTTTTCCTGTTTCCCGGTCAGGGCAGCCCGTATACGGCGATGGGCAAGGCGCTTTACGCCGACCTGCCAGCCTTTCGCGCCCCGTTTGATGCCTGCGCATCCAAACTGGATGGGCTGATGGGGATCAACTTCAAAGCCTGCCTGTTTTCGAACGCGGATGACCTTGACCGCACGGCATTTGCCCAACCCGCGCTCTTTGCCGTTGAATATGCGCTTGCGCAAGCCTTGATGAGCCACGGCGTCAAACCGGTGGCCCTGCATGGCCACAGCATCGGCGAATATGTCGCCGCCTGCCTTGCTGGTATCTTCGACCTCGAAACCGCGCTCCAGCTTGTTGTTGCGCGCGGGCGGTTGATGCAGGCGCAAGCACGCGGTGCCATGCTGGCGGTGATGCATGCGGATGAGCCGATCACGCCGTGGCTTGACGGGGCCGTTACGCTTGCCGCTGCCAATGCGCCCGGTGTCAGCGTTGTCTCCGGCCCGGTGGAGGCGATTGCAAGCCTACAAGTGCGCCTGAAAAACAAGGGCATTGCCGGGCGTCTGCTGAAAACCGCCCACGCCTTCCATTCGCCGATGATGACGGAAGCGGCAGTACAGTTTCGCGATATCGTTGCAGGTGTGCGCCTCTCAGTGCCGCAAATTCCTCTGATTTCCAATGTCACGGGAACATGGATGACGGCACAGGATGCGACCCACCCGGACTATTGGGCGCGTCACCTGTTGCAGCCCGTCCGCTTCGAAGATGGGACACGCACACTGCAATCGCTTGCAGCGCCTGTTTTCATAGAAATCGGCCCCGGTCGCGCACTCGGCACCTTGGCCGCTGTGACGGGCGTTGATGGAAGCCGAATTCTGGCGACCCTTGCAGAAGGCAAGGATGAATCGGGGCAGGTTTTGTCTGCGGTCGGTCAGTTCTGGCAATTGAACGGCGTTCTGGATTCAGTTGAAGCCTCTGGCCGACGCCGCGTACGGCTTCCCACCTATCCCTTCCAAAGCGAGCGTTACTGGGTCGATGCGGATAGCGAGCGTGCCGCGCCCAAAAAGACGGCCGCGAATGTTGAAGGCCCCGGCCTCTACCGCACCAATTGGCGGCGCGCGCAATTGAACCACAACTCTGCCCGGTTGAAGGGCCGCGTGCTTGTTTTCGACGATGGTCAGCTTGGCTCCGCTCTGGCCACTGAGCTTGAGCGCAGCGGTGCGGAACCCTATCGTGCCATGATCGGCGCTGGTTTCAGTGAACCCGACTTCCGCTGCTTCAGCCTCCGCCCCACGATCAGCGACGACTACGCCAGCCTTTTCGAGACCCTTGCCGAGCGGGGGACAAGCCCCGACCATATCGTCTTCGGCTGGCCTCTCACCCCTTGCTCGAACGAAACGCCGGAAACTGCGGCGCAAGCCCTTTTAGCGCTGGTGCGGGAACTGGCCAAGAACGACCGCGCCGTCACCCTCACGCTTCTGACAAGATCGGCAGCCGATGTGACGGGTCTGGAAGATCTCGATATTCCGCAGGCTCTGGTGGCTGGCACTCTCCAGGTGATCGCCCAAGAATATCCATCGCTTCATTGCCGTCATATCGACATCGATGCTGCACGGCCACTTGAGAGTGCAAGGCGTATTCGCGACGCTCTGTCGGGGAAAGACGATGTGCTTGCCTTGCGTGGCGCGCATCGCTGGCTGCCGGAGACGGAACGGTTTGACGCGCCGCAAGGCGGCCCGGACTTCAAGCGGAACGGCGTCTATGTGGTGGTCGGCGATATCGTTGATGGCGTTGGCAAGACCTGGGTTGATGCTCTGTCTGGGCTTGGCGCAACCGTCGCCTTGCTTCAAGACTCTGCGGCACCGACTTTTGAGTATCCGGCACGTCTCAAACGGCAGCTCGATTGCGGCGATGTCGCCGCCTTGAAAGGCGCTCTGGACGATGTGTTAGCAGAACTGGGCCGCATCGATGGCATCTTTCTCAGTCTTCCGCAGTCGAACCATCAATCCGCCGCGCTGATTGGTGAGCTGGCGGAGGCGCATTGGGCCTATAATATCGCAAGCAAACTGCGCCCGGTTCGTGCGCTGGGTGACGCTATCGCGAAGCGGAAAATCGGCTTTTGCTGCGTTCAGTCCTCGCTCTCAACCCTCGTTGGCGGGCTGGGCCTTGCTTCCTACGCCGCCACGCACCACGCCATCGACCGGATTGTCGCTGAAGAAAACAAGAATGGCACCACGCCATGGTTTGCCATCGGCTATCCACTGATCGAGGCGGAACCCGGCACGACCTTGCAGGCGACGGGCCGTGCAAACGCCTTCGCGATATCGACGGAGGCCGCATGGGATCTGACGCGATGCCTGATTGAAAACGGCGCAACCGGACAGACCATGCTGTCGGGTGGGGCCATTCCCCCGGTCGCGTCCGATATGGATGCGCAAGAGCCAACCGCCACTGACGGCGGGCGTGGACGCCCCGCACTCAGTGTCGCCTACCGCAAGCCGGGCAATGAAACCGAAGCGAGGATCGTCGGCATTTTCGAAGAGATCCTCGGCCTGAAGCCTATCGGGGCCGATGACGGCTTTTATGAACTCGGCGGCCATTCCCTGCTGGCCATTCGCGCCGTTGCCAAACTCCGGGAGGCCTTCCCCGTCGATATCGCCATGCGCGAGCTGCTTTTCGACAATCCGACAGCTGCGGCCATCTCCAAATCGATTTTGGAGCGCATGACGGAAAAGACCGACCTTTCTGCCCTCGCCGATCTTCTCGATGAGGTTGACACCCTGTCCGACGCCGATGTGAGCAGGCTTCTCGCCGGAGGAAATGCCCAATGAACGAAGTTTTCGCAAAGATTGCCGGGCTTTCGCCGGAGCGGCGGGCGCTGCTGGAACAAAAGCTGAAAGCACAAGGCATCACGGTTCCCGCCCCCTCCGGCATCCAGCCGAGGGCAGACCGCGAGGCTGCGGTTCCGCTGTCATCGGCGCAAAAACGCCTGTGGTTCATGCAGCAGCTGGAACCCGGCACCGTGGCCTATAACATGAACCTAGCACTTCGGCTGAAAGGCCCGCTGGACCGCGCAGCCCTGTCTCGCGCCTATGCCGCCCTGATTGCTCGGCACGAACCCCTGCGAACGCGGTTTACGATGGGCGAGGATGGCCAGCCGCAGCAAATTGTCGAGGCATCCGGCGCGGCCGATATTGGCTATCACGATTGCCGACAGCATGCAGACCCGGAAAAGGAAGCCCGTCTTCAGCTCAAAGCATTTGTCGAGACGCCTTATGACCTCACCCGCCCGCCGATCCGCGCGACGCTGGTTGCGGTAAACGATTACGAGCATGTGCTGGCGCTTGGCATGCATCATATCATCAGCGACCGCTGGTCGATGGGCGTCTTTGCCCGCGATCTCTCAACGCTCTACCATGCCGAAGCGACGGGAACAGCAGCAACACTTGCGCCCCTTCCGGTGCAGTTTGCCGATTGGACGCTGTGGCAGCGCGACTTACTGGACGGTCCCACTCTTGCCAACCAGCTCGCCTATTGGACAGAAAGCCTTGCGGGCGAACTGCCCGTATTGGAATTGCCATTGGACCGGCCACACAGCCTGACAGCGAGCTTCAGCGGCGCACACCTTCCCGTTTTTATCGACCGTGCATTGTCGCTCAAGCTGCGCTCACTCGCTGCCGAGCAGAATGTCAGTCTGTTCACATTGCTGCTTGCCGCCTTCAACGTGCTCTTGCATCTCTATACCGACAGCGACGATATCATCCTTGGCAGCGAGGTTGCCAACCGCGACCGGCCCGAGACCCAGACCATGATGGGTCCGCTGGTCAACACACTCGTCTTCCGCAACGACCTGTCCGGCGATCCAGCCTTTACGGACCTGCTCCAGAAGGTCGCCGACGCTGTCCGCCGTGGCCTTGCCCATCAGGATATCCCGTTTGAGCGCCTCGTCGAAGCGATCAATCCAGAGCGCTCGCTCTCGGACCTGAACCCGCTCTTCAACGTGAAATTCGACATCCAGCACAGCGTTGCCCCGCCGCCGGGTCTGCATGGATTGACGATTGAAACCTATCCGCTGCGCGAAGTGGCAACAAAATATGACTTGCGCTTCAACCTCGAAGATGACCAGCCGGACATCAAGGGCAAGATCGAATATTCAAGCCAGATTTTCGACGAGAGCACCATCGCCTCTATGCTTGCCCGTTTTGAGCGCCTGCTGGAGCTTGTGGTGCGCGAACCCTCGCGGCGGCTCTCGACGCTTTCGCTGCTGGCACCGGAGGAGGAAGCGGCCATCATCGCGGCGGGTTCCGGTCCCGTGCGAGATTATCCGGTTGAAGAATGCCTGCATGATCTCTTCCTGAAACAAGTCGAGGAAACGCCGGATGCGGACGCGGTGACCGATGGCGATCTGACGTGGTCCTATCGCGAGCTCGAAGCGCAGTCCTCGCGCATTGCCGCAAATCTGGTTGCGGCTGGTGTAAAGCCCGGCGACCGGGTGGGCATTTGCATGCGCCGCTCGCCCCGGATGATCGCGGGTATCCTTGGCATCATGCGCGCAGGTGCGGCCTATGTGCCGCTCGATGCCGATTATCCGCCAAGCCGTCTCGCCTTCATTGCCGAGGACAGCGGGATTACCATCCTGATCGCTGATCACCGCCCGGCCTTCGTCACGCAGGCGCAAACGCTGCTTGACGTCACAACATTGCCGGACATCCGGCTGGAGACGCGGCCTGCCGTCTCACCGAACGATCTCGCCTACATCATCTATACATCCGGCTCGACGGGCAGGCCCAAGGGCGTGGCGATAGAACACCGCTCCGTCGTCGCCTTCATGTATTGGGCGCGGGAGCGGTTCAGCCGCGAAGAGGTGGCGCGCATGTTGGTGCCGACCTCGATCAGCTTTGACCTGTCGATCTTCGAGCTTTACGCGCCCCTCGTCCTCGGGGGCACGCTCGTTGTCGCAGATCATTTTCTGGCACTGCCGCAGCTTGCCGCCAAGGTTGATGTGACTTTCATCAATACGGTCCCCAGCCTCCTGCAAGAATTGCTGCAAGAACACAGATTGCCAGACAGCGTACAGACGGCAACCTTCTGCGGCGAGCCATTGCCAGCAGCACTCGTTGCCATCCTGAAACGCGATTATCCGAACCTGCGTATCCTCAATCTCTACGGTCCTTCGGAGGATACCTGCTTTTCAACGGAAGTTCCGTTGCAGGGCGATCATTATCAGGGCGGCGTTGTGCCTATCGGCAAGCCATTGCCGAACACGCAAGCCTATATTCTCGACCGTGCCGGCCGCCTGCGCCCGCCCGGCCTTTCTGGCGAGCTTTATCTCGGCGGTACGGGCTTGGCGCGCGGCTATTTTGGCCGACCTGAGCAAACCGCTGAGCGGTTCATTGCCAACCCGTTTTCGAGTGAGCCCGGCTCTCGCCTTTACCGGACCGGGGATCGCATCCGCCGCAGGGCAGATGGCAATCTGGAATTCTGCGGGCGGCTTGACCATCAGGTCAAAGTGCGCGGCTTGCGCATCGAAACAGGCGAGATTGAACACAATCTCGAACAGATGGAGGGCGTCGAAAAGGCAGTTGTGGCTGTGACGCAAGGCACTGATCGGCAGCTGGCCGCCTTTATCGAACCCCAAGACGGCGTGAGGCTGAATGAAACCGAGCTGCGCCGCGCGCTGTCCGAAGTCCTCCCCGTGCATATGGTGCCGACGCTGTGGTGCTTCCTGCCGCGCCTGCCGCAGCAGCCGAACGGCAAGATTGATCGCGCAGCACTGCCATCGCTGGCCGCAACAGTCGCCACCGGGTCCAGCCCGCCTGAGACCGAAACGGAACAGCGTGTCGCTGATGCCTGGGCTGATGTGCTGGCCATCGATTCGATCAGCCGGGACGACAATTTCTTCCGGCTCGGCGGCCACTCGCTGCTGGCTATGCGCATGATTACCCGGCTTTCATCATCGCTTCCAACAAATGCCGTGCTGCGAAAGCTGTTTGAATTCCCCCGCCTCAAGGATTTCGCCGCAGCGCTTGAGCGTGACGAGACGCCGATGGCAGCACCTGCAAACGAGATAGATGCCCTCCCGAATAGTGCGACGATACCTTTGTCCTTTGCCCAGCAGCGGCTTTGGACATTGGCCGAGCTGGAGCCAGACAGCGCCGCCTACACTGTTCCTGCCGCGATCCGCTTTCATGGCGCGCTTGATCTGGAGGTGTTGCAACACGCATTCACAGCCCTTGTCGCACGCCATCCGGCATTGCGCACGCGGATCGTCAATCGCGATGGCAAACCTGTGGTCGAGATCGGTGGAACCAGCGCTCCAGACATCGCAATCGTGGACGTGGACGAGGCCACCCTGCCGGAGGCGCTGGCTGCGGCATGCAGGCAACCGTTCGACATGGCGAGTGGTCCCCTCTTCCGCGCCCGAATTTTCCGTCTCTCCGCTGACGAGCACGTTGTTTTCGTCGCGATCCACCACATTGTCTCGGATGCGCAATCGCTTCAGTTGATGCTGCGGGATCTGACGCGGTTCTATGATGCGGGCCGACAGGGCAAAGTGGCAGACCTTCCACCGCTCACCCTGACCTATGGTGATTTTGCCGCTTGGCAGCGAAAGCAGCCGCTGGGCGAGCAGATCGACTATTGGCGCCGCCAGCTGGAACATGCCCCCCCGCTTCTGGAGCTGCCGACGGATTTTCCGCGTGGTGCGCGGCAGGAATTCAAGGGCGGCAGCATTCCCTTCCATCTCGATAGTGCGCTTACGGCCCGTCTGGTCAATTTTGCCCATGAGCGGGACGCCACACCCTTCATGGTGCTTCTCTCCGCCTTTTCGACCCTGCTGTCGCGTTATTCCGGCGCATCCGATGTCGTCATCGGAACCCCGGTATCCGAACGGCCAAACCGCGCGCTGGAGGATGTTATCGGGCTGTTCGTCAACACGCTGGCGCTGAAACTGACGCATGATGCTGCGACAAGCTTCGAGCAGCAGGTCGCGGCCACACGTTTGCTCGTCCTTGATGCCTTCCGCCATCAAGACGCGCCATTTGAATGCGTGGTCGATGCCCTCTCGGTCGAGCGCAGCTGGAGCCATAACCCTGTGTACCAAGTGATGGTCACCTGGCAAGCCGACGAGCAGCATAGCCCATGCCCCGATGGCCTGACGGTTACCCCGGTGATGCTCGCACAGGAAACATCGAAGGTCGATCTGACGCTTGACCTGCGCCATCGCGGCGACCAGTTTTCCGGCACCTTGATCTATCGCAGTGATCTCTTCCGCCAAGAGACGATCTTCCACATGGCCGAGGCTTTTACGGCCTTGGTCGAGGCTCTTCTATCGGCCCCTGAGCGAGCACAGATCGAAATAGACGGCCTGCCCGAGCGCCAGCGCCAGCAAATCGCCGTCTGGAACGCGACGGCAAAGACCTATGATGCGGTGCCAGCAAGCCTGCATGGCTTCTTCGCGCGTTCAACCGAGCGCACACCAGATGCCATTGCCGTCACAGATCGGAACCGGAGCGCCACCTATGCTGAGCTTGATCGGCAAGCGGAGGCGCTCGCCCGGCATCTCGCCTCCCTTGGCATCGGACGCGGCAGTGCCGTCGGTATTTGCCTTGAGCGCACCATCGACCTCATTGCTTCGATTCTTGCCGTCTTGAAGACGGGCGCTGCCTATGTGCCGCTCGATCCCAAATATCCGGCAGATCGGATCGCCTTTGTCGCAAGCGACGCAAGCCTCTCCCTCATCTTGACAAGAGAAGAGCGCGCCGACTTCGCCGAGATCAAGACGCTTGATCCGAACGCCGTCTGGAACGGAACGCAGGCCGTCTCCGGGGCCCCTCTCCCCCATGCGACCGAAGGCAGCGATCTCGCCTATCTCATCTACACCTCCGGCTCGACAGGGCAGCCGAAGGGGGTTGCAATTGAACATCGCAATGCGGTTGCCTTCACACATTGGGCGCTCGACACGTTCCCGGCGGAAAGCTTTGCCGGAATGCTGGCGTCAACATCCGTCTGCTTCGACCTGTCCATCTTCGAAATTTTCGTGACGCTTGCCGCTGGTGGGCGGATTTTCATCGTTGATGATCTTTTCGAACTGCCGGACGCAGCATTTGCGCACGAGATCACGTTCATCAACACCGTGCCGACCCCGATGACCGAACTCATGCGGTTTGGCCCGTTGCCCACCAAGGCAAAAACAGTCTGCCTTGCGGGCGAACCGCTGCCACCGAGCCTTGCACGCGCGATTCTGGAGACTGGACAGGTTGAGGCGCTGTACAATCTCTATGGTCCCTCCGAAGACACGACCTATTCCACCGGATGCCGGATCGATGACGCGGGGCTGCCCATCCATATCGGCAAGCCCATCACCAACACCACCGCCCATGTTCTTGACGCAGCACTCAACGAAGTGCCAATCGGCATGCCCGGCGAGCTTTATTTGGCAGGCGAGGGTATCGCGCGCGGCTATCACAATCGCCCGGACCTGACGGCGGAGCGCTTCCTGCCAAACCCGTTTGACAGCACCGGCCAAGCCCACCTGCTCTACAAGACCGGAGACCGCGTTCGTCGGCTGGCCGATGGCAATCTCGACTATCTCGGCCGAACTGATCGCCAGATGAAGATCAGCGGTTTTCGGATCGAACCGGGCGAGGTCGAGGCCGTGCTGATGCGCTATCCCGGCGTGACAGGTGCTGCCGTCGATGCCTGGCGGGACAATACCGGCTATGCCCGCCTCGCCGCCTGGATTGAGGTGGCGGCACCTGTCGGTAAGGCAGCGCTCTCTGCCCATCTGAGCCGAGAACTGCCGCGCCATCTGGTGCCGACGTTTTTTGCGATGCTGGACAAGCTCCCGCGCCTGCCGAACGGTAAGCTCGACCGCAAGGCTCTGCCCGATCCATCCGATGAAGCCAAAACGCTTGCAGAAGACCAGACGCCGCACAAAGGCCATGAAGAGAATATCGCCGCGATCTGGGCAAAACTTCTCGGACGCGAGGCGATTGGACGCAACGACAACTTCTTTGCGCTTGGTGGAGATTCAATTCTTGCTATTCAGGTCGTGGCTGCGGCGCGCCGCATTGGCATTGCCATCAAACCACGCGATATTTTCCAATATTCAACGCTTGCAGCCCTTGCCGCATCCGTCTCGAATCTGGCAGCAGAACTGCCTGAGACCGGACCAATGAGTGGCGACATTCCGCTTGGCCCGGCCCAGCATTGGTTTTTTGAGCAGAATTATCCTGATATTGCCCATTGGAATCAGGCATTGGTGCTGAAACCCGGCAGGATGATCAACGAGAAGACGCTCCAAAACGCCATAGACCTTCTCCACCAGACCCATGATGCGCTGCGTGGTCGTTTTTGCCAGCAAAACGGACAGTGGCGTCAGGTAATGACGGAAGCCGAAGGGGCACCGCCGCTGCGTTCCACCCGTTGTACGACAACCGAGGCCGATGCCGTGCTGTTGAGCGAAGCGAATGCGCTGCAACGCAGCTTCGATCTCGCCGAAGGCCCGGTCTGGGGTGCCACGCTTGTCACCATCGACGGGCAGGAGCAACGGCTGGTGATCGCAGCGCATCATCTCGTGATCGACGGGGTCTCCTGGCGCATCCTCCTTGATGACCTTCAAACATGTCTGGCGGCGGGTGAAGCCGGTCTCGAGATGAACTTGCCGCCCCGAACAACAGGGATTGATAGCTGGGTGCGCGCGCTGAAAGACAGCGCGGTGTTCGATGGTGAAAAGGACCATTGGCGCACGATGACCGAGGCCAAGACCGCAGCGATCCCGACGGACCGTTCGGGCAGCAATTGCGCTGGCGACACCGACATCGTTGATCTGACAATCGATCCTGATCTCACCGAACGCCTTCTCCGGGACGTGCCGTCCTGCTATCCAATCGATGCCGAAGAAATCATGCTTGCGGCACTTTATAATGCAATCCGCGATTGGACCGGACACGACAGGCTCCGGCTGATCCTTGAAAGTCATGGCCGGGCAGACCTGTTCGAAGGCGTCGATCTGAGCCGCACCGTCGGCTGGTTCACAGGCCTTTATCCCGTTCTCTTCGATGTCACCGGGCGCGACAGGCGCACCACTTTGCTTTCAGTCAAGGAAAGTCTCCGCCGTATTGCAAACGACGGCATCGGCTATGGCGTCCTGAAATATCTGAAGGGCGTGGCATTGCCACGGCTGGAGGATATCTCCGAGATCCGCTTCAACTATCTTGGCCAGACGGACACGCTGTTTTCCGGCGATGCGTTGCTGGCACGCGCAACTGAACCGGCGGGCGATCCGCGTGGCGCGCGCAATGGGCGCGGGGTGCTGCTTGATATCAATGCAATTGTCAGCGGTGGGCATTTGCGCATTCGCCTTGCCTATTCCCGGCAGATTCACGATCGACAGACAATCGAGACGCTTGCAGCGGGGCTGCAAAACCATCTCGAAAGCCTTGTCGATTTCTGCCTGACATCTACCGAAGCCGGCTATACACCTGCGGACTTCAAGCACATGACACTTGATCAGGATGACCTCGAAGCCATCCTGCGCAATCTCTGAGGGCACCATGCAGAATGCGAGCCAGCGCCTTGAGCGCAACAACATCGCCGACATTTATCCGCTTGCCCCGATGCAGGAGGGCATTCTTTTTCATTCGGTGTCTTCCCCCGGCGACGGCCTCTACATGCCGCAAACGGCGCTGCGCATCACCGGAGCCGTCGATGCGGACGCTCTGAAGGCGGCATGGCAAGACGCAATCGACCGCCATCCGATCCTGCGTTCAGGGTTCTTCTGGGAGGAGCGCGACGAGCCGTTCCAGATCGCCTTCCGCAGCCTTCCGGTGGCATTCACTACGCTGGACTGGACCGGCAACGATCCGGCAAGCGAGCGTGAACGGCTGCAAGCACTGTTTTCTGCCAACCGGGCCGAGCCGTTTGACCTGCACCGTCCGCCTCTGATCCGGGTCCAATGGATCAGCACAGGACAAGACCAGTCGATCATGGTTGTGTGCTACCACCATATCATCCTCGACGGCTGGTCGATCCGTCAATTGCTCGACGAAGTGCTCTCGCTCTATCGGCGCGCGGCAGACAGGGCCGAGCCAGCCCTTCCGCCCGCCCGTCCTTACGGCGATTACATCGGTTGGTTGAAGAAGCGCGAGCGGGCCGTGTCGCTTCGCTTCTGGCAGGATCGACTTCAGGATTTTGCAGGCACAACCCGGCTTCTGGCAGGGGAAGCGACAGGCCAGTTCGAGCGGCAATGCCGGGAAGTCCCAAAGCCGCTGCATGAGGCCATGCTGGCCTATGGTGCCGCCCATGGGCTGACGCTCAACACGCTGCTGCAAGGCGCGTTGTCCTTGCTGATCGCACGCCAGACCGGAAGCCGTGATCTGATTTTCGGCACAACCACAGCCGGGCGCCCCGTGACACTGGAGGGCGCAACGACGATGATCGGCCTCTTCATCAATACGCTGCCCGTGCGTGTCCGCCTTAATGAGGGCCTATCCGTCTCGGACTGGCTCGCAGGCCTCCAGAAAGCCCATGCCGAAACGGGCGAACACGACCATGTACCCCTCGCCGCTATCCAAGGCCCGGGCGTTTCGCTTTTCGACACGCTGCTCGTTGTTGAGAATTTTCCAGTGCAGGCGAAGCGGACGGATGCGCCTGCACTGCTCAAAACCGAAGGCATCGACTTTGATGAGCGAACCCATTTTCCGCTCACGCTCTGGGCAACACCGCACCCGACGGGCCTGACGCTGATGGCCGGTTTCAGCCGCGACATGCTCGCATCTGAGACCGCAGCGGCTCTGCTCGAACGACTGGGAGATATTATCGCCATCATGATCCGCTCATCCACCACAGATGTGTGCGCAATTCTGGATGAACTGCCTTCAGTGATGGCGGCGGCTGGTCTCTCTGAGGGCGGTTCTGGGGACGGCACCCATTTGATGCCACTGAAACAGGCACCATCGGGCATCCCGAAATCCGCAACGCCTTCCGCAACCGAAATCACACTGGCGCAAATCTGGACGGAGGTGCTCAAATCTGGTCCCCTTGATGGGCAGGCCAACTTCTTTGAGCTAGGCGGCCATTCGCTCCTTGCCGTGCGTGTCGCCAGCCGACTTCGCGGCGCGTTTTGCGTGCCTGTACCAATGCGCGTCCTGTTTGAGCACCCCGTCCTTGCCAACCTTGCGGCCTATATCGACAGCCTTCGCCCGCAAGTCCCCCCGGCCACAGACCATATCGAGATTGACATATGACGATAACGCCATCACGCCCCGTGCTTCTTTGCCTGCCGCCAGCAGGCACCGGGGCCGGGCTTTTCCGCAACTGGGTACAAACCGCGCCGAGCACGATGACGGTGCATCCGGTCGCACTGCCGGGCCGCGAAGCGCGCTATTGCGAACCGGCACCGAGGTCAATTGACGCGCTTGCCGATCAGCTGGCCGTTGAGCTTGAACCTTATATCGGCGGGCGCTATGCGATTTTCGGCTATTCGATGGGTGCCCTCCTCGGCTATGAAATCGCCCGTCGGCTCAAAGCGGCAGGTTTGCCGATGCCGGAGGTGTTTTTCGCGCTCGGTTGCAATGCGCCGGACCGCATGGTCTATGAGCGAGAGCCGTTCCACACGATGGAAGCCGACGCCTTTCGCCAAGCGCTCATCGATCTCGGCGGAACAGATGCTGAAATCCTCAACAATCCCGAGGCAATGGAGCTTTTCGAACCGTTGCTGCGCAATGATTTCAGAATATGCGAGACCTATACCCATGATGCGACGCGCGGCACGCTCGATTGTCCCGCCCATATTTTCCTTTCCGATGGAGACGCCTTTGTAAACCGGCAGGCCGCCGCAGCCTGGTGTGATTTCGTGACCGGCGGCACGCGCCTGCATCCGGTCGCGGGCGCGCATATGCTGGAGCGCCCGGTACTTGACACGCTGCCCGCACGACTGGCAACTCTCTGGTTCGGAACTGGCGAAAATCGCCTACAGCATCGGTCCGAAAAGTGGGAACCGGTTTTCGGAAAGTCCGATGCGAAAACAAGAATCTAGAGCATCGTGCCGATTCCAATTTTCGGCACGATGCTCTAAGGCGCGAGGGTTAAGCGATGATGGCCGCGATGAACATACCAACATCGGAGGAGGCAATGGTCCGCCGCGCACTGGATGCGCAGGCCGCCTATATGCCGGATGTCCGTGCGGATATCGGTCCGGCAGACGCAGAATGGACGACGACCGAGGTATTTTTTTCCGACGAGGTGGCGCTGGGCGACTTTCTCGCCTTCGAACAATCGCTGAACGAAGGCACCGACATCAAGACGGCTGGGGCGCTGTTGATGACCGACTACGGCTACATTCTGGCCGCCGCAACTGTACCGATCTTCGTTGGTTTTGGCCTCATCCCAAACCTTTCTCCGGCCAGCGTGGCGCTTTCATTCTACACGACGCAAGAGCCGCATGACGGTGAGATGCACCGGGTGCGACGCGCCCATGTCCGTTTTCTCGACGAGACATTCTGGCAGGGCCAATTGGGTGACGCTGTTGCCGAAGAACGGTTCCGGGCCGAAATCGAGCGGCATTTCCGCCCCGTCATCGAGGCGATCCATGCACGCACGCGCCTCTCCCGCACAGCGCTCTGGCGGCTCGCCGCTGATGCGATTGCCGGTCGCTTTCTCGATTCCGGCCGCAGGTTCGGCAGCGTCGAGGCGGCCAAGGCGTCGGCAATGCAGATCCTCAAAGTGCCCGGTTCGCCGCTAGCCAACCGTCAACTCCACTATTTCGATTTGAGCGTGCTCGACAACAACCAGCAGGAATTTTCATACACCTTTCGTCAACGCGGCGGCTGCTGTCGATTTTATCTCGTTAAGGGCGGAGAATATTGTCCGACCTGCGTCCTGAAGGCACCTACAGAGCGGGACGAAGAGTTGCGCCTTGCCATGCGTCAACATCTCGGTGTCGCTGATGAGATTAAGTCAGGTTCAAACTGAACCAGATGGACTATCTATTCTTTTGTTTTCGTTTGTCTTTTCGTGAAAACTTGCGACCACTTTTCCCTGAAAAACTCTAAAAACCTCGAGATTTTTTTGGGATCAGAGTCCCAAACCGGGAAAATCAATCGTCTACCTCCCGAGCACAACGTGGCGTTGCTCCTTACGGTTGGCTGTAAAGCCTTGAGTACCGGAGAGTTTTGGGGGTTCTATGACGAAGACTTTTTCCACTACACACGAGGCCCGGGCGAGCCTCAGAGCCGTCCTATTCGCAGGATCGGCGCTTGTGATGTTGATACCTGCCCTGCCGGCAATGGTGCGAGAGGCGCAGGCTCAAATGTCGCAGCACGCGATTTCCGTACCGGCCGGTCCGCTTACTCCAGCGCTCAACAGCCTTGCTGCCCAGACGGGCCTCCAGATTCTGTTCGATGCGTCGGTTGCCCAAAACAAATCAACCCGCGGCGTGAATGGGACGCTGACACCCGAACAGGCCTTGAAGGCCGTGCTTGCCGGGACAGGCGTCGATGCGCGCTTTGCCGGCGAAAACCGGGTCACCTTGCAGAATGCGACTTCTGCCTCAGAAAACCCGGAGCAAGAAGGAACCCTGCTCGAACCCATCGTGATCTACGGTGCCCGCAATGCGACCACGCTTGGCGGTACGACAAGCAGTGTCGCTATTCTCAATGCCGAAAGCCTGGCGAACAGCCAGATCCGCACCACGCAGGAAACGTTTCGTCGCATGGCGAACACGATGGACAGCGCCACAGTCAACGCTGGTTTCGTGATCCGCGGCATGAGTTCCGAGGGCCTGGTATCCTCCGGTGGGCCGGCAGGCTCCATCTATATCGATGGCATCCTTCAGACTCGCTACAATGCCCGCTTCGGCGCCCGCAATCTCTGGGACGTTGAGCAGGTCGAGGTCTATCGCGGCCCGCAATCGACGCTCTCCGGCCGCGCCGCCATGACCGGAGCCGTCTATATCAAATCGAAGGACCCGACCTTCGAAAAGGAAGTCGAGGTTTCCACGACCGTTGGTACCGATCATCTCGTGGGCACCGCCATCACGGTCAACACGCCTATCGTAGAGGATCAGGTCGCGCTGCGGCTCTCCGGATCCTATGAACGTTCGAAGGCCCAGCCCAGCTACTCCGATTTCAAGTCATACGACAATTACGACGATCTGATCACTGATATTAGCGGCATTGCGCGCGCCAAGCTGCTGTTGACGCCGTCAGAGCTGCCGGATACCCGCGCAGTCCTCACCTATTCCTACTCGAAGGACCGGCCGAACGACGCACTCGTCGGGCTCTATTCGGGACGGGGGGATTTCAATAACGCGCCTGTTACCTACACCGAATATCGCTGGACCGAGGCGCATAATCTCGGACTTGAGGTCACCCACGACATTTCTGAAACCCTGCGCTTCACATCGCAGACCGGCTATCAATATGGCATCAATAACCGGCGCTCCATTGATTATGGCACCGAAAATGTCGTCAACGGTATCACCGGCGAAGATGACAACTCCATCCTCACCCAGGAATTCCGCCTGAACTACGAAGGCGATCGCTGGAAATGGGTAACCGGCATCTATGGCAGCTACGAAAAGTGGGATGGTGCCACGGATATCGTCGCGTTCGACTACTACCAGCAGAATGATACGCAGCACCGCACCACCGCGAACCTGGCCATCTTCGGTGAAGCGACCTACGAATTTGCGCCGACCTGGTTTGCGACGCTGGGCGGACGCCTGGATTATCTGAGAGACAAGGACCACCAGCAAAATTATTCCGGTCTGATCGATGACTCCCCTGTCCTGACTGGCGACCCGACGTCCCTTACCGAATATAATTTCGTGCCTAAAGTCGGCATATCCAAGGAGTTCGGCAGCAACCAGAAGGTGGGCCTCACCTATACGGAAGGCTTCCGCTCGGGTGGGTCCTATCTCGACCGCGTGACGGGCGAACTCGGCACCTATGATCCCGAATACTCCAAGAACATTGAACTGTCGTACAAGGGAACACTGCTGGACGACCGCCTGACGTTGAATGCCAATCTGTTCTACACTAAGTATTCGGATCAGCAGGTCGAGATCCGGCCTGACCCCTCGATCCCCGGTTATCGCATCATTTCGAACGCCGCCACATCTCGCTCCTGGGGTTTTGAAATCGAACCGTCCATGCAGGTCACGGACCAATTCACCACCTTTGCATCGGTCGGTTACCTCAACACGAAGTTCATCGACTTCAACCATGCAGCACTCAGCGAACCGCAGGACGGCAAGTCCTTTCCCGAAGCACCAGAATGGAGCCTGGGCTTTGGCGGCCGTTATGAGTTCCAAAATGGTGTTTTTGTCGGAGCCGATGCCAAGTACACAACGAGCTATAATTCGCGCTTCGGCACGAACGGCATGTACAAGATCGATGCGCGCTTCATCGTCAACGCGCAGGTGGGCTTCAAGAAGGACAATTGGCAGGTGACGCTGTTTTCGGAGAACCTGACGGATGAAAAATACTTCACCCTAATTGATCCGGATTACTCGCTGCCTTACGGCCAGGCTGGCAAGCGTCGATCATTCGGATTGAACCTTCGGGCCAAGTTCTGATTATCTCGGGCTGCGGGGGGGCATTACCCCCGCAGCCGTTTTCGATTTCCGGCGACAAAATGGTGGCCCTCTTGCGTTTCTGTCTGTTTCTCCTCGCGTTTCTTATGACCGGTTCACTGGCGCAGGCCGCCTGCCAGGGGACCTTGCTGACCGAGGATGTCTACAATCCGCCCCTCTGCATTCCGGCAGCGCCAAAACGGATCGTCACTCTCGACCCACTGATCACGCTTGGAATGCTGATCGAACTGAAGGCATCTGTCATCGCGACCCCCTATATGGCAATCACGGAAAGCGAAGTGCTCGATGTGGTCAGGGCCGAAAAAATGGTCGATCTCGGTAATCCCAGGGAGCCAAGCCTGGAGCGTGTCGCAGCCTTGAAACCAGATCTTATCATCGGTTCGGCGGAGGCCCATTCCGGCATCTACGAACAGGCTGCCAAGATTGCACCAACGGTGCTTTTCACGCATATGGACTGGAAGGTCTATCTCCAGCGCCTTTCCGAAGTGACCGGTCGTGAAGGTGTGGCGAGGAGTTCTTTGACGGCCTACAATGACCGTGTCTTGGCCATTCGTGAACGCATGAAAGACAAGAAGCTCACGGTCTCTACCGTCCGTTTGGCCCCTGATCGGTTTGTCGTGTTTGTCGACGGACCGAACGCCTACGCCCCTTTCGCGGTGCTGCATGAGGCAGGCGTAAAGCGAACGGCCTACGAGACCGTGACTGACGGCACGATCGTGAAGCGTCCAGACTGGGAGGAACTGGCAAATCTTGATGGCGACGTGCTGCTCTACGTTTCCGCCAGCGGTTTCGAAAGCGGGCCGGATGACGTGCTGGAAAAGCAGGTGACGGAGAACCCTCTCTGGCAATTGCTGCCCGCTGTTCGTGAAGGTCGCGCCTATCGGGTCGATCGCGGCCCTTGGCAGAGCTTCTACGGCATCAGTTCGGCGAACCGTATCCTCGACGATGTCGAACGCTTCATCCTGACGGCTCCATGACCGACCGCACGGCTGGCTATATTGCAGAAACCGATGCAGGACGAGTGCTTGCGCTTGCCGCATTACTCTGTCTGCTCATGCTTGCCACCGTGATCGCCATCTCACTGGGTGCGGCGATGATGCCGCCCGCCAAGGTCATCTCTGCACTCTTCGCATCCGAGACATCGCGGGATCACCTGATCGTCATGACCATTCGCCTACCACGTGTGCTTGCGGCGGTGCTGGCAGGCAGCGCACTGGCTGTCTCTGGTGCCATCATGCAGGCGGTGACAAACAATCCGCTCGCCTCACCAGACCTGCTGGGCATCAACGCAGGCGCAGCCTTTGCAGTTGTCTCCGTCATGGCCATTTTCGGTGCCGGTATCGGCGACATCTACGTTTGGTTTGCTTTTCTCGGCGCAGCCATCGCCGCGACCGTTGTCTATGCGCTGGGTTCGATGGGAATGGTGGGGCAATCCCCCCTCAGGCTCGTGCTGGCGGGAGCTATCGTTGCGACCTTCCTGACCTCTGTGACCACCGTTATGCTGATCTTTGACCAGAGTACTCTTGATGCCGTGCGCCTCTGGACCGCAGGCTCGGTGACGGGACGAAACATCGAGCAAGTTAAGACCGTTGCGCCCTATATCATTGCCGGGCTGATCGCTGCCCTGCCCTTTGGCCGTCATCTGACGACAATCAGCCTTGGCGCGGATACGTCGCGCGCGCTCGGCCAGAACCCCATCGTCTGGCGCGGCGTGTCGGTCGCCGTGGTCATTCTGCTTGCAGGGGGTGCCGTCGCACTTGCCGGACCGATTGGCTTCGTCGGGCTTGTCGTGCCCCATGTTGCGAGAATGTGTGTCGGCGTTGACTATCGCTGGATCATTCCTTTCTCAGCACTCGGCGGTGCGCTGCTGGTGATCGTGGCAGATACGGCCGGACGATTGGTGTTTGGAAGCCAGAGCTTTCCCGTCGGCGTCACCATTGCGTTGATCGGCGCGCCGTTTTTCCTCTATCTCGCCCGCACGCGGCTGAGGGACGGCGCATGATCCGGCTTCTCCTTGCCCTGATGCTTCTGCTCACATTTCTCATGGCGGCAAGTCTCGCCTTTGGCGACGTGTCCTTGGGTTGGCAAGAACTCTACGATGTGCTGATGGGCACGGGTCGTGCCCAGTTGCAGAGCGAAATGATTGTTTGGGATCTACGCCTTCCGCGCCTTCTTCTGGCGCTCCTCGTTGGCGTCGCACTCGCGCTCGCCGGCACGATCAGCATTGCCATCATGCGCAATCCGCTTGCTGATCCGGGCGTTCTGGGCATCAACAGTGGTGCGGCTGCCGCGGCCATGGCGGTCATTGTGTTGATCCGTGATCCGCCAGTGGCGCTTCTGCAAGTGGCAGGCTTCCTGGGTGCCAGCGCCATGGCCCTTGCCGTTTTTGCGCTCGCCTGGCGCAGCGGCACGTCTTCGCTGCGTATCATCCTGATCGGCATCGGGCTTTCCGCCCTCGCCTCCGCCGGGACCACTTTCCTGTCCGCCTTCGGTGACATTGGCGACGTCCAGCGGGCGTTGGTGTGGCTAGCAGGCAGCGTCTACGACGCCAACATGGTCAAGGTTCGGCTGCTTGCGCTCTGGCTCATCGTGCCAATCGCACTCACCCTTCTCGCCGCGCGGGAGCTCGATCTGATCCGCTTCGGTGACAATAGTGCAAGGAGCCTCGGCCAGCCCGTCGATCGCATACGGGGCCTGATGATCCTGCTGGTGACCGTACTCTCTGGTGCCGCCATTGCCGTGTCCGGTCTCATCGGCTTTGTCGGCCTTGTCGCGCCGCATATCGCGCGCCGGCTGGCAGGGGTGTCCCACGCCCGGATCCTCCCGGTCGCTGCCCTCGTGGGTGCCTGCCTTGTGGTCGCTGCCGATCTCATCGGTCGTGTCATCCTGGCCCCAGCGCAGCTCCCGGCCGGAATCGTGACCGGGCTCGTCGGCGCTCCCTTCTTTGGCTATATTCTCTGGAGACGTCGCCATGACCACTGACCCGCAAGGCGCTGCCAGAATCACCAGCAAGGGCGTCGATATTGCCTATGGCAATCGCCGCATCGTTGAGAATCTCGATCTTGCCATTCCGCAACAGCGCTTTACAGCGCTGCTTGGCCCCAATGGCAGCGGCAAATCGACAATCCTGCGCGCCTTCGCAGCGCTGATGAAACCATCCGCTGGCAGCATTATCCTTGATGGCTTTGATGTATCGCAGCTTTCCACCCGCGAGGTGGCGCGAAAAGTGGGCGTGTTGCTGCAAGGGGCTGTCGCGCCTGAGGGGCTGACCGTTGCCGATCTCGTCCGTCAAGGGCGCTATCCGCATCAGTCACTTTTCAGTCGCTGGTCCCTTGAGGATCAGCAGGCATGCGACGAGGCCCTCATGCTGACAGGCACGACCGATCTTGCAAACCGCATGCTGGACACCCTTTCCGGCGGCCAGCGGCAGCGTGCCTGGATTGCCATGACGCTGGCGCAACAGGGCGAGACCATCTTTCTCGATGAGCCAACAACCTATCTCGACCTCGAACATCAGATTGAACTGATGAAGCTGATTACGATGTTGGTCGCAAAGCGCGGCAAGACAGTCGTGGCCGTGCTGCACGACATCAATCAGGCTGCACGCTACGCCGAGCACATTGCCCTCTTGAAGGATGGCCGGATCAGGGCCATCGGAACCCCTGATGAGGTCATCAGTGCGGAGACGATCGCCGATGTCTTCAAGGTCAAGAGCATGGTGATCCGTGATCCCGTTACCGGAACGCCTTTGTGCATTCCGCTCTGAAGCAGCCTTCTCTGAGGCCGCAAGGAATGTCACCAAAATATCACACTTCTTGCTATTTTCGAGAAGGTCCGGGTTGCTTTGCCACCAGCAGGTGAAGTCGATCAGACGGATTCAGGCAAGAAAATCAGACACAAAGATGAGTTTTACAGTCTTGTTTTATTCCGCAGCAGCAGACTGAAGTGGCACATTTCTAAGGCATTGCACTTGCACGTCTTTTCGGGATTGTCTAGCCATTCCCCATGACGGTTCAGCCGCGTCTATCCTGACCTACCGTTCGCTGGGAACCATGTGCAGATGTCGAGATCTTCCTCCTCGTCCCTTGTCTGGGACACCGTTGACAGCAGCGAGTTGCTCAATCTAGCCATGGAAGCACACTATGCTGATATTACCAATGCGGTGCGCCGCCGGGGACACCCGAGTTCAACGGCCCGCGACGTGGTGCACGATCTCTACGTGAAGCTCGCCGCCAAACCGGAGGTTCTCCTGAACAAGCGGTCGATCAAGGCCTTTCTCTGCCGTGCCGCCATCAATCTCGGCATTGACCGCCAACGCAGGGAAACGAAGGAAGCCCGGCTGTTCTCAGGATCGGAGCGGGAAGCCCTCTCGGCGCCAAGCACCGGGCACGCGCCGGACCACACTCTGGAAATAGAAGCGCGGCTTGCAGCCCTTCGCGAAGCAATTGCGGAACTGCCGGAGAGGCGACGTGTCGTCTTCATTCTCCATCGCCTTTATCATCTGACACCAGACCAGATCAGCATCAGGCTCAACATCTCCAGAAACATGGTCGACCGGCACCTGCGGCGTGCGTTTGCCCATTGCCTTGACCGGATTCTCTAGAGGCAGTCAGGTTCAAATTGAACCAGACAGGCTCTCGTTTCTTTCGTTTTCGTTCGTCTTTTTGGGAAAACCGGTGGCCACTTATCCCTGACAAACTCTTGATCCCCAAAGAATCCCGTATCGTGAACGCAGAACCGTCATATCCTTGCGATTGGACAGTTGTCAGTGTCCCAAACCGTGGATGTCAAACGTCTACTGTATACTGCCTTAAATCGAAATCGATTTAGAGCGATAATTATGCAGCAGATATAAAGCGCTACAGCGAGCTTTTGTGCGCCATATACGGCGTATGACACTGTAGAGGTCGTAGGATGCGTCTGGAGTAAGCCATGCCGGTCAAGGAATCGAGTGACAGTCGGAAAAGACGAAACCGCGAGGCGGCCGACTGGCTCTTGCGCAACGGTGACCCAAACCAATCGCCGGACGACCGGGCTCTCTTTGAGACATGGCTTAAGCGCGATCCGGAAAACTGTCGGACCTACAGCGCAGCCGAGTTTGTGATGGGCGACGCTGGCCGCGCGATTCAGTCCGATCCTGGTCTGGCCGATATCGACATGCGCCCCCGCAACATGGCCAAGCCGATCATCGCAACACTGTTGGTGGCAGCCCTTGCAACCGGCGCCTTCTTTGCATTCGATGGGCCGCTGCGCATGCAAGCGGACATGATCGCCGGTACGGATGAAACCCCCATTCGTACATTGGAGGATGGTTCCATCGTCCAGCTCAATGCGTCCTCGGCGATTGCCGTCGATTTCACCGGGGGGCACCGCATCATCCGCCTCCTGCGGGGCCAAGCCTTCTTTCAGGTCGCTCATGCGCCCGAACGACCTTTTACGGTGGTGGCTGGCGAGACAAAGGTGATCGCACTCGGCACAGCGTTCGATGTTCGCTACGGCAAAGAAGATACCGAGGTGACGGTCACGGAGAATGCGGTGCAGCTTGAGCGCGACGGTCAACAGGCGGCCTCTCTGCGCGTGAACGAAGGCAAGCAAGCGATCTACGACTACGCCAGGAAAACGACAGCCGTGACGCCGGTCGACGGCCTCGTCGCTCTCGCATGGAGGCGCGGACAAATCGCCGTTGACAACGCGCCTCTTTCCTATGTCGTTGAGGAGATGAACCGGCATTTCCGAGGCCGGATCATCATTGCGGGTTCAGCGCTGGCGCGTCGCCGTGTCAGCGGTACGATCAAGGTTGCGGATACCAAAGACGCGCTTGCTTTCGTCAAAAAGGCGCTTGGCTTGGAAGTCACACGTTTAGGTCCCTTGATCGTTATCCATCCGTCATAATATCCGCAGAACTCTCTCTGTCACGGCTGTTAATAAACACTCTCGTTGACCTGCTTCCGGTTTGACATGGGGGCAGCAGGCTTGTTCCCTATCTCGTCTCCAGTCAGATGCTATAGATTACGAGGTCACTCCGAACCTCGCTTTAAGCCAAACCAGAAGATCATCTAAAAATGTGAACACCACCGGGATGATCAGGAGGCTCAAGAAGGTTGAGGTCAACAACCCGCCAATCACGACGATACCCATGGGTTGACGAAAACTAGAATCGCCGGCGACGAGGCTGAGCGCTGCTGGTGCCATGCCGCCAGCCATCGCGATTGTGGTCATAATGATCGGACGCGCGCGTTTGTGACACGCATCGACAAGCGCGTCATAACGAGACATGCCTCCCCGGCGTGCTTCAATCGCATATTCCACAAGCAGAATGGAGTTTTTGGAGACGATTCCGATCAAAAGGAGCAGACCAATCACCGCAGGCATCGAGAAGCTGGTACCGGTGAGTACAAGCGGCAACAGGGCCCCGCCAAGCGCCAGCGGAATTGCCATCAGGATCGTGACCGGCTGCAGGAAATCATGGAAGAGGAGGACTAGAACAGCGTAGATGCAGAAAATGCCGATCGCTATCGCCGTGGCGAAACTGTTGAACAACTCAGTTTGACGCTTCAATTCACCCTGTTCGACAAATTTTACGCCTTGTGGCAAGTTTTTATAGCTTGGCAATTGGGCGGCCTCAGCGGTGACTTCGGATAGGCTCCTGCCATTCAGTTCAATCGTGAGTGTGACATTGCGTGATCTGTCGAGCCGATTGATTTCGCTTGGGCTGGACCCAATAGAAATATCAGCGATTGCCCCAAGGGCAACGTTGCCCGCGCTGCCCTCGACCGGGATAAGAGATATTGCGTCAAGGGACTGGCGATTTGTTGTGTCCAGCATGACCCGGATATTGATCTGACGTTCAGGAAGATTAAGCTTGGATAGCGCGGTATCATACGCTCCTGCCGTCGCTACCCGAATAGCCTGAGCAATCGCCTTGGACGTCACACCCAAGGACGCGGCTTTCGCCAAATCCGGTTTGATGATGATCTCTGGTGACTGCATGGCGGCAGAGGATGTCACGTTGCCAATACCGGACAATGTGCGCAGACCCGTCTCGAGGCTGGCGGCTGCCTTTTCCAAAACTTCGGAGTCATCCCCTGACAAGGTGAGAGTGAGCTGCGTGCCATTCCCGCCAGTGCCTGTTTCAAGGCGCAGGCCCGGCACTTTTTCCAAAGCTTTTCGTAAATCCGCTTCGATCTGCGACTGCTTGACATCGCGCTCGCCAATCGGCGTCAGGTTGACAACAATCGTGGCGCTATTGGTGCTGGACGTCGTTGTACTGCTTGCACCGCCTCCAGTGGAGGCCGTACCCGTTGCCTGAAACACGGAGGTAACATGATTAACCTTGGCGATGATCTCGGACGCTTTTCGCGACGCTTCATCCGTTGTCTCAATCGTCGATCCCGTCGGCGTCGTGATGGTGACCTTGGTTTGCGCATCGTCAGATGCCGGAAAAAAGCCGGTAGACAAATGGCTCAGGAGCAGAAGTGTGAATGCCAAAAATCCGACAGTCCCCAGCACCGGTATCCAGCGACGCCGGAGCGCCCCTTTCACAAGCCAAAGATAGGACCGCATCAAACGACCGTCTTCTTCTTCTTTTGCAGTGCCAGGCTTCAATATGTAAGCCGCCATCATCGGCGTGACCAACCGAGCGACCAAAAGAGAAGCAAGAACAGCCACAGAGGCCGTGATGCCAAATTGCTTGAAAATGATACCGACCACTCCGCCCATGAAGGCGGTCGGCAAAAACACGGCGACCAACGTGAAGGTTGTGGCGATAACCGCCAAACCAATTTCGTTTGCCGCTTCCATTGCAGCATCGAAGGGGCTTTTACCCATTCTAAGGTGTCGTTCAATATTCTCGATTTCGACGATCGCATCATCGACAAGAATACCAACCACCAACGATAGCGCCAAAAGCGTGATCGTGTTCAGCGTGTAGCCACAAAAATACATGGCGAGGAATGTCGGTATGATCGACAGCGGCAAAGCGACAGCCGCCAGAAGTGTTGCACGCCAATCGCGCAGGAACATCCAGACCACCAGGACCGCGATCACCGCACCCTCGTAGATCATGTCCATCGACGATTCATAATTTTGCTCGGTCGGAACAATCGTGTTGTAGGCTTCTTCGATTGTCACTTGCGGATTGGCCGCGGCAAAGGCCTTCATTGCGGTGCGGACATCGTCGGTGACGGCGATATCTGAATAGCCTTTGGACCGTTTGATCTGGGCGGCAATGACGGGTTTTCCATTGAGATATGCAAGTGAGGTCAAATCGCTTTGGGAATCGGTCACTGTGCCAAGTTCGTCCAGTCTGACCCAACTGCCTTTTGGCAGCGGGACAGGCATTGCGCGCAGTTCATCGGCAGTTTCTGCCGCAACCACGGTACGCACAGACTGGCTTTCACCACCAATTCGTCCTTTGCCGCCAGACAGATAGGTTTGCACAGCTTCAAGCTGAGTATTCACGTCATTGGCGGTTAAGCCCAGGCTGTCGAGCATGTTGGAATTGAGCTCTACCCTGATCTCCCGATCGATGCCGCCCAAACGGCCAACTTCACCCACGCCTTTGACAGCCATCAGCGCTTTTGACATGTCGTTATCGATGAACCACGACAGTTCTGCATCGTCCAATTTGTCGGAATGCACCACGAAGGTAATCAGAGGAGAAGAGTTCAACGATTGCTTTGAGACCGTTGGATCATCCATATCTTGTGGCAGGTCGCTTTTGGCCTGATCGACTGCGCTTTTGACCTCGTCCAATGCGGCTTGCGTGTCTTTCCCAACCTCAAATGCGACAGAAATGCTGACTGAACCATCAGTGATCGTCGTGGTTACCGAATCCAGCTTGCTCAGGCCGGTCAGTTTGTCCTCGATCTTGCGGGCCACTTCCGTTTCGAGCTGGGCTGCCGCCGCGCCGTCCAGCGTCGCGCTGATATTGATGGTTGGAAGATCCATATCCGGGAAGTTTTGGATGTCGAGACGATTGAATGCCCAAAGGCCACAGGCCGTCAACAATGCAAATAGCAGCAACGGCGGGACAGGGTTGCGAATAGACCAAGAGGAGAAATTCACTTTGATTCCTCCGTCGTTGCCGCATCATTGCTGTCGACAACGTGGACTACAGAGCCATCTGCAAGGAAGACGCCGCCTGACGCAACAACGTCGTCAGTCTTCTCAATTCCTGAAATGATTTCAACACGATCGTCCTGCCGCCGTCCAGGCTTTACTCGCTTGCGTGTCACCGTTTTTTTGTCTGCCGAGTTCAAAATGAACACATATGAGAAGCCGTCCTTGAGGGTGACGGCAGCAGCGGGCACTGTGAGCGCATCCGTGTTGTTGAATTCAAAGTAGCCGCTGGCCAGGATGCCGATCTTTGGGGCCTCCATCCCTGGAGTGGGATTCAGCGTCACGTAGACGATGACGCGACCATTGTCGGTTGACATCGAAGGTGCCACCATCCTGACCTCACCGTGCACGTCGCCGCGCGGCGTTGGGATGACGGCTTTCGTGCCGACCTTGACATCAGCCAGCCGATTAAATGGCAATTCCGCTTTCCATTCGATCCGATTTTGGCGGATCAACTTGAACAGCTCGCCACCGGCGGTCACCACATCACCAAGAGATGCGGAGCGCTCGGATATGACCCCGTCGTCCACTGCGTACACCTTGGTCCTGTCCAAGGTAAGCTGAGACGATACCAACGCAGCCCGCGCCGAAAAGAGAGAGGCTTTCGCTTTACGCTCGGTAATCAGATATTCCTTTATCTGTTGGCTTGATAATGCGCCAGAACTTGTCAATCCTCGGGCGCGGTCACCATTCGCTATTGCTTGATCAAGATCGGCTTCCGCTTTCTCAACATTCGCTTGTTGTTGCTCCAGGTCAGCCTGGGCAGATTCCGGCGCAAACTGCACCAGCAAATCGCCCTTTTTTACGTGTGCGCCAACATCTGCTTTAACATCGGTGACCTTCATACCGCTGGTCTCTGCTGCGATTGTCGCTTCATGCCAGGCGGCAAGACGACCACTGGCGGGGATAATCACGGGCCACAGCAAAACCTCCGGCTTGACCAAGCTCACGCTCAGTGCGGCCGCTTGATCCGTCTTTTGTTCACTATCCTGACTTTGGGCAGCGAAGGTGGGTATAAAAAAAGACCCCACGGCGAACATCATCACGAGAGACCTGGTAGAAAATTTGCGCATCAATAAATTCCCTTTGCGGAGGTCGGGGCACCCACCGGGGCGGAGAATCCGCCTCCTGAAGACGTGCGGGGTGCGACCCAGTAGCGGACGATGTCGCGCTTGATTTCGATGAGGGTGATCGGTGCAGATCGCGCAGCACACAAAGTTTGTTGGCCGTCAAAGAGACTGATGCCGACAAAGGTCACACCCTGAATGACCGGACTAAAATGGCTATGATGGACGTTAACAACGAGCTTCGCCTTGGTGATCGATGTTTTCACCCTAGGGAACGCCGTCTCACTGCCGATAACAGCAGCCAAAAGATCTGACTTATCATGCGTTATGGCAATATCATGATCGACAACGGCGTTGCCGCTTGCTTGCGTATCCGACGGACTTTTTGGTCCCGTCGAACTCAACAAAGGCTCGGTGACGAAGATTGTGATGGACCTAATAATTGTATTCCGCTTGAATTCGTGGTGCCTCGAGCATTTGGCCGCACTATAAGCATCTTCCTGTTAATGTCATTTAAGAATATGTAAATTTATGTAAATATTGCCGATTGGGTATCTGCAAACCTAGTAATACATTTGGAAGGGTCGTGCTGCGAAATTTTCGTGCTTAACCGTATTTTGACCAGCGGGACGAATGGGCGCAGGGATCAAATTTCAACATTTTACATCTATGCGGTCAGGATCGAATATAGGTTGATTGACCCAGCATGTCGCACAAACATAACGCCGTCCGCCGACATCACATCGGTGAGATTGCGACCACGGCATAGGCTCCCATCGTGACCACTCCCGCAGCGGCCGCCGTTAAGCCGACGCTACTCTGAATACTCTGTTTCCTGTGTTCAGGCGACCCGTTCGTTTTCAGCGAGAAGAATGCGGAGACGGTTCGCCATTTGCAGATCATCAACGGTGTCCATGAAATGTGTCAGATATTTGCCGTCAGGCCCGAGCAGATAGGCGAAGGCCGTGTGTGGCATGGCATAGCCTTCTGCATCTTCCGGATCGAGCCCCTTGCGGGCGAAGACGCGGAAGGATGCCTTCGCGCTGTCTATCGCTTCGCGGCTTCCCGTCAGGCCAGTGAAACACGGAAAGTTTGCTTCAACAAAGGCTTTCATTCTCTCCGCCGTGTCGCGCTCCGGATCGACGGTGATGTAAAGCGGCACGACCATGCGTCGGGTCTCGCCCAATGTGTCCAGCGCCGCAGTCATGCAGGCAAGTGAGCGCGGGCAGACTTTGCGGCAATGGGTAAAGCCGAAATAGACCAGCATGAAGCTGCCGCGATAACTCGCCTCGGTGACAGCATGTCCATTATGATCGGTGAGCGAGAAGCTTCCCTCAAGCATGTTCAGCGCCTCAATGGAAGGTCAAGACAAAGTTTGTCGGTGCGCGAAGGGCGCATTCCAGTCCGAGTATATCGCCCTCCCGTTTGGCGCCGACGGCATCTGAATGCTTGCCAAGTTCGCTCGCGTTGCCCGATAGAACATGCTCACCGTCAGCGGCGAGCGACCAATCTCCACGGCCCCAGATATTGCCAAGCTCCAGCAGAACCTTGCCGTGGCGATCCGCTCTCGGTGCAAGCGTCAGAACCAGGCTTTTCGCGTCACGCTCGAAGCGTGCACGCAGCACGTCGGCATTGTCCGATATCTCGACGAGCGCCGGTTCCTCGAAATGGGCCTTGTCCCAGGGCTCTGCGTAAAGCCTCTCAAGCCCGCCCGGCACGTTGAGCCGTGCGTAGCCCAGAAGCGCATTGCCGGTATGGGGGTCCATTGCGCGGAAGTGCCCTTGATCGTCGAAGGATGAGTCATGTCGGCGGTAGTACAGGCCACCGTCGGACCATGAGCGATGCAGGAACCTGTCGGCATAGGCTAGCATTCTTGAAAGCGAGTCATCATCGCCGACTTCTGACGCGCAAACTGCCGCCCAGCCGAAATCGCGTGCTGAGGTAAAGCCGAGGCTGGTTGGAATGCCGGGCGCTTCGTTGATCCACAGCGTGCCATCCGGCCCCGCCTCACCCCATTTTGCGATCTGTCTGGGATAATGGTGTTTGACCAGTTCCGGGTTCCAGGCGTGCATCAGCGAGCCAAGCCAGAAGTCAATCCAGGGCGCTTCTGTGGGGATGAGGTTCCTTTCGATTTCCTGAACCATCATCCTGAAATGGCCGCGTTCACTGGCGATGCCGAAATCGGACCATGCGCGCTGATAGCCGTCAGTAACTTCCTTCGCGAGCGATCCGCCATACACGAGATCATGAAACCGGAAGCCGAGGATCGGCACCTGGTTGCAGATCTGGAAGATACAATTCGGCTCGCAGGCGATGCCGAGATATCCTTTCTCCACCATCATCCAGTAGAGATGATCGTTGAGTGAGCGCTCGTCATAGACAAACTTCTTGCCCCCCGCTGCCCAGTAAAGGGTCTTGATTTCCATCGTCAGCGCGCCGGGCTGCGCATAGCGGTCATCATTGAAAATATAGTGATAGAGAAGCGACATCGATTGCACATAGGCGCTGTACATGATGTTGTCTTTGATGACCGGGTTCCACTCGGCGGGCAATTCGCCCTGCGCGGCGTTGATGACGCCGTTGCCGGTGCTGATATAATGCCAATAGGTCCAGACATCAGGCGAAAGAATCTTCTCAATCAGTCGCTCAAAAGTCTTGCGGAAGACCCCGGGGGCCGCTGGCAGACGATGCCGATGCGTCAAGGCAAGCGCATAGGACATATAGGCAAGCTGAAAGCGAAGGCCGCCAAAATCTTCCTGTAGGGTCGATTTCGCTTGCATGCCTGACCAATCATCGGGAAGCAGCAAGGAGAGATTTTCGATGCGGCGCAAATGGCCGATCTGATCGGCGTCAAGCATCGGCATGCGCGCGACATCGAAAGGCTCACTCTTTCGAAGTTCACCGGATATGGCCATCGATTTCCTCCCCCGAAATCGTTGAAATGCATGGTTCATGCATGATATGAAGTTGGACATATTTTGTCAATATGAACTATTCGAGTACACTCTTTTGAATGGGCCACTTACAGCGGGCCGATATAAACTGGAGAGACCATGGCTGGCGGAACCGCGCTCAGGCGTGCCGAAATCGGGCAAGAGCGTCGTGAAAAGACGAGACAGAAGCTCATCGCTGCGGCGGCGCGCGTCATCGCCGCCAATGGTGACAAGACCGCGACGATCGACGATTTCATCAGGGCGGCGGGCGTTGCCCGGGGAACGTTCTACAACTACTTTCCCACCCGCGAGAATTTGCTGGATGCATTGTGGACGCAAGTTGGCAAGGATCCATTTCTTGAAATCGGCAAGGCTTGCGCCTCAATCAGCGATCCGGCCGAGCGGTTGATTGCAAAGGCTTGGCGCATATTGATCCGGTCAGGCGAAGACCAGGCTTGGGGGTGGCTGATCTTCGCGTTGTCCGGCAATGCCGAAACAGTCAACTCTGACCTGCGGGCCTATCCCGCACCTGATCTTAAAGCCGGTTTGAGCGCGGGACGGCTGCATTACGTCCATCTGGACAGTGCTCGTGACTTCGTTGTCGGCGCGGTCCGGGCTGGTATGAAAACCCAATTGAGCGGGCGTGGCTCGAGCGAATATGCGCATGACATATGCAAAATGATCCTGCTCGCTCTCGCAGTCCCTACGGAGGAAGCCGATAGGATCATGGGATCTGCCACAAGAACAGGCGTTGGAGTAGCGTCGGCCTAATCCATATAGCGACCGACAACCGAATATCTCTGCGCTTCTACGCCGTCCCTATTCTTCGTCGCTCTCTGGCTCGCCTGCAATCGGTCCCTCGCGCACAGCATTTCTACTCAACAGCCCGGCATCCTCAAGCGCTTCGATGTCGGGCAGATCACGCAGGGTCTCCATATCGAAGGCGGACAGGAAGTGTTTGGTGGTGACGTAGGTATAGGGCGCGCCTGGCGTCGGACTGCGTGGCCCCGAGGCGATGAACCCTGCGCCCCGAAGCGAAGCAATTGTATCGCGGCTGACCTCCTTACCGAAGATCTTACTCAGCTCCGCCCGGGTGACCGGCTGGAAATATCCCACCGCCATCAGTACCATCGCCTCGAACTGCGACAACTTCGTTGCCGCGCCGCGCGTCGGAGCAGTTGAGGCGCGTATCGTCTCCGCGAACCGCACGCGAGTTCTGTGTTGCCAACCACCGGCCACCGAAACCAGTTCGTAGGGTCGGGACCGAAGCTCCTCGATGAGGTCGTCGATCAGCAGATCGATGCTGCACTCTTTTCCCACCACTCGCGCCAATGTCTCGCGACCGACTGGCTCGGCAGAGGCAAAGATCACCGCTTCGACCCTCAGCATCCATTCCCGCCAGCGCAGTTCCGGCGGCAGATCCTCCAACTCCCGATCAAACGGCCGTTCGGCTGCGGCGTTCGCCCTTTCCTGACGGGATTGCTTGGCTACAGGGGCTCCGGCCATCGTCACACTCCAAACACCCGGAAAGAGGAGCGGCCGGACAGTTCGCGCACCGCCTCAAAGCTTTCCAGCCGCTCGAACAGCCGGTTGGCCGCCCAGCGGGAGAGACCACTGCCAGGCGCCGAGGCCAGCACGGCATCCTCGTTCAGCAATCTGCGGATCACCGGCTCGGCACCTTTGGTGCGAACCTTCGGCGCGACAGCCAGCAGCCGTGCTGCGCGTCGATTGATGTCGATGGTGGACCGGAGTGCTGCGTCAACCCCATCAACCAGTGCCAGGCAGATCGCCTTTGGATAAGCTGGCTCTCCCGGACGAACGCGACCCCGGCCACCGATTGTTCGGAAGGACGAACCAAAACGTTCGGGTAAAAGCAACGGCACGGGTCTCGGCCATTTCAGCTTTTGAGCCAGCACAACATCCGCCAGTCCCAGGGCCAGCACCTCGATATCCGGGCGGATCGCGCACATTGCTGCTATCAGGTCCACTGTCACGAACGGCGCCGCCCGCTCAGATTGGATCGCAGAATCCACAAGATCCGGAATGGAGGCAAGCCCCTCGTCCCAGCGAAGGTCCAACAGCGCGGCAAGCTCCTGAACAAAAGGTGTGGTGATTGTCCCGGACCGGCGTGACAGCAGTCGTGTGGCAAAAAACAATTTTCCCGCCGGCCCTGGATCATCACCAGGCGCCGTCAGCAAAAGCGCGTCACGCAACGCATGTTCGTCCTCGCTACGGCCATCCATTCTGGCGGCGATGGCAGCCGACTTCAGGGCAAGGCGGTCGCGCCAACAGCCGAGCCAAGGCGGATCGGCCCGTATCAGATCGTCAAGCGATTTTAGAGCGATACCCGCAGAGAATGCCGCGTCGGATTCGGGAATATCGCGACCGCGCAACGAAGCCCAGCCTGGAAGACGAGGTGACCAGCTCAAGGGCGGCTCTGAGGTGGGGGCGCGCGAATCCATGCGAAAGACGATAGATCAGGGGCGCGGTTTAATCCAGAGAGATCGCCATAACCGCACATTCTTTCGTGCTGGTTCCAACCCGATAATCAACATTCGGAACTTCTTGCCCGGCTAAAGGGTTGTGGGGATGTAACAATCTCACTTCAATCTGCAGAACATCCAGGTTATGGAGTTCCCCTGTCTGAAAGATACGATCATGAACAAGGTTCTTGCAAGCGCGATTACCGTGACGATGACATGGATGATGACGGCGGCCGGTGCTTACGCCGACGAGTCCGCTTTCTTGAAAACACTGGCGGGAAGCTGGAGCGGCAAAGGAACGGTTAAGGTGCGCACGAATGCACCCACGATCAACGTCACCTGCAGATTCAAATCAAACACAACGGCTCAATCGCTGGCATTGAATGGACGCTGTACGAGCCTCGTTGTGTTTTCTCGCGCCATCAGCGCCGATTTGAAGATCAACGGCGCGACCTATAGCGGCTCTTACGTGGGTGCGGGTACGGGCGTCGCGGGCCTGAACGGCAAACGCGGTGGAGATGCCATCAACCTTGCAATCAATTGGGCGAAAGAGGTTAATGGTGATCAACGTGCGCAGATGACAATCGAAAAAGTTGGAGCTTCCGGCATGCGCCTGACCACTGTTGATACCGACCCGGCCACAGGGAAGTCGATCATTACCAGTCGGATTGACCTGCGTCGGGGCTGAGTTCATTCATTGGTATTAGTCTAAACCTTTAGCGCAGGCTATCGTGTGGCCAGAGCAAGCTGAAACGGGTCTTTGAGAGTTGATCAATTCAACGGGGAGCCCGGGTCATCGTGGGACGACAAACGTCGTTGCAACGCGCCAAACGTATCGACGCAATACGGGGTTTAAAAACTCCCCGCCAGATTGACCTGAGCTGCGCTTGACCGCAGGCCTTTGCCAAACTCGCCGGAATAACTGAACGTCAGGCGGGCCGATTTCGAAAGCCTGGCCGAAATTCCGAGTTTTGCCAGCAGAGCATCCCTTGGCATTTCCACGCCTTCGACGACAAATGGTGTGCCACCAGAAAATGCGAGGCTGGAATACGGCGACACGTCACCCTCGATATGCCGCCAGCCCAGCATGCCGGAGACGGCAACGGGTAAATTGTCTTCCGGCCACCTCCAAGACCAGCGCAGACCGATCGTGGAGGTTACGATCTCGTCACTACCTTTTGCTGCCAACAGGCCTGCATCGCCGCCACTTTCGCAGAAGGCGCCAGTCTTGAGATTGACATAAGCGACGTTGGCGAAGGGCTGGAGCTTGATCGCATCCAGTTCATGCGTCCAAGAGAGATCTGCGAAAACCTGGCTGGTGGCACTGGCATAGTCAGCGGTGAGCTGGCTGGTAATCGTTCCGAAGGAGATATCGCGCAGGGTTGATGCATCGTTATGGGAGAAGATGGCGCCGCCAATGACGTTCAAGGGGCCAATATCACCCGTAGCATAGAGACCGGCGTGATAAGACTCTGTCTTCGCCTGCTCCAACGAGTCATGGCTGTAACCCAACAGGCCGCCCAGACGCCACGGGTCGGAGACCGACGCATCCACTCCCATGACTACGCCTGCGGTCCGGGTATCGATTCCGGCTGCATTTCCATTCCCCGACCAACGGTTGGACGACAGAAAACTGTTGGTCCAGACTGTCACGTCATCCTTCCGCTGATCAAGATCCAGGGCCATTTGGTCAAGCACCGCGTCGCGTGCAAAACGGCTCTCCCACAGCAGAGCGCTTTTGAGCGAGGCATGAACCTCACCGCTCAATTGCGAGAAGGCACTGTTTGCGGTGGAAGAATTCAGTGACAAGACCGCATCGTAAATCGAGTTTCCTGTTCCCAATGCTTCAACGGCAACCGCGGTTGCGCGACCGTTTGCGGTATCCGCGACATCTGCGAATGCTACACTATTGCGGTCGAACTGCATGTCTATCGTCGCAGCACCATAGGTCAACGTTGGCGTCAGGAAAGCAAAATCGCTTGAAACGCTGTCGAAGGTGCCAGTGATGCGGCTTGCGCTCAGGATGGTATAAGTGGTTGTCAGCCCGTAATTGCCACCCGCCGCTCTAATTTCAAGTGTTCCCCCCTGGATGGAGACTGTGCCCGTCGCATCCACCCGGTCGGAGGCACCGTTGGCATCAATGTCAACCTGGTAGATTGACCCTGTGCGAAAGGTCACATCTCCGTCAACGGTGAGCGTTCCTATGTCTCGCCCGGGTGAAAGTACACCGCCTGCGTTGACGAAAAGCCCGCCAATGATGCCGCTGCCTGACAGAAGCCCGCCGTCATCGATGACGACGGCTCCAGCTACGGTTCCATCGTTGATCAGTGAACCGCCTGAAATCGTGGCCGTTCCATCAATTGTGCCGGTATTGGAAAAGGTGCCGCCAGTGTTTACGAGCGTGGCGATTGTTCCGTCGTTCGAGGCACTGCCAGAATTGGTAACCGTGCCTGCCACAGCGCCATTGTTGTTGATGAATTCGCCCGCCGCCTCATTATCGACGTCTGCCAATGTGGCGTTGTTGACAACACGACCTCCGTTGATCGTTGTTGTACCCGTAACGGTACCGCCAGAATTGTTCGTGAAAGTACCGGCATCATTTTGAAGCGCCGCGACGGTCCCCGCATTGGTAACCGTGCCAGAGTTTCTTATAGTACCAGCGGTGGCTCCCGAGTTGTTGACGAATATTGCGGCGGCAGCGACGTCCGCATCGGTAATGACGAAGTTGTTGGTGACGGTTCCGCCTGTGATTGTTGATTTTCCGGTAATCGTCCCGCCTGCATTGTTGGTAAAATGTCCAGCCGTATTGGTCAGGCTATCAATAGTCCCGGCATTCGACGAATTGCCTGCATTGACGACAACACCGGCGGTGGCGCCGCTGGCATTGGTGAATGTTGCATCTGCTCCGACATCGACGTCGTGAAGGGTGGCGTTGTTCGTCACGCTGCCACCGGAAATATTGCTATTCCCCGTAACCACCCCGCCGACATCATTGGTGAATGTACCGGCATCGTTCTGTAGGGAGGCAATGGTTCCCGCATTGACGACGGTGCCTGAATTCCTGATTGCGCCAGCTGTTGCACCGGTGTTGTTGATGAATTCCGCCGCCGCCGCGACATCGGCGTCGGTAACGACGAAATTGTTGGTGACGGTTCCTCCCGAAACCGTCGTCTTTCCCGAAATTGTCCCGCCGGCATTATTGGTAAAATTTCCAGCGGTATTGGTCAGGCTCCCGACCTCTCCGGCGTTGGATGCTGTCCCGGCATTGGTAACCGCGCCCGCCGTTGCGCCGCTATTGTTAACGAAGGTCCCTCCCTCGGAGATATCGGCCTCATCTACAGTGCCGTTGTTGGACAATGCGGTCCCTGTCTCTACCAGGGCGCCACTGAGCGTACCGTTCACGGTGACGTTGCCGTTGTTGAGCTTCAACTGGCCATTGAGGTCACCATCGATGGAAAGGCTACCGCCATCAAGGCTGACGTTGGAGTTCATCACTCCGCCTGCATTGACGCTAACGCTGCCTGATGTGATCGTGGTGCCGTTCGTGGCGGTCAATGCACCTGTATCGGTGATGGTGACGTTTCCTCCATCAACGTCCAGACGATTGACTGTCACGTCGTTGGTGACTTGTGGAGAGCCTGTATCGACATGTGCATCATCGCCTGCCCCGGGCGCCGAAGGGGTCCAGTTCGTTGCATTGCTAAATTCGTTGTCGGCGTTGCCAGACCATGCCGATTGCGCGAAGCAATGCGCGGGCAACACCACGGAGGCCAGTGCCGTGAACACACATAAACGGCGACGGAATGCTGGCAGCAATGGTTTCATCTCGATCGGCCAACGTTAGCGGACGCCCGTATACATCTACGGGACGGTTAACGATTGTTATCCGAGCTTGGTTAATGAAATCCTCCACCTTCCATCGGGAGATCATCTTCGATGATTTGGAGTGATCGGTCACGATGCACAACCGACCTGACGTAAGCAGCGTTAGACTAACCCTTGGATACTGTTTGTTTCTTCAGCCATTTTAGCACTTGGATCTCGCCTTCATCCATCCATTGAAGAAGGCGTTCACTCGTGGTTTTCAACTTAAGGACATCCCGAAGCGTACCAGCTTGGAAGTCTTCGAACACGGCGGGATGTATGTAGGAAGACCGACAGACCGATCGGGTATTGACCAGCTTCGCAGCGACTGCGTCGATCGCTGCATTGAGTTGACGGGCCAACTCGCGCTTCGTCGTGGCGGCCTCGGCAGAAGCCAATGCATCCACTGCCATGCAGGTTGCGCCCCATGTTCTAAACTGGCGTGAACTGAAATCGTCACCTGTCATCTCTCGGATATAGGCATTCACATCATGTGAGGAGATGGGTCTGCATCCGCCTTGATCGCTAACGTATTGAAAGAGATGCTGCCCTGGAAGTTCCTGTAGTTTTCGCACGACATTGGCGATCCGCCGGTCACTATGGGCAAGATTCCATTCCTTGCCGGATTTACCTTTGAACCGAAATTTGAGACTGCCTCCATCGACGCTCACGTGACGACTGCGCAACGTGGTGAGGCCGAACGATTTGTTCGTCTCTGCATAGGCAGCGTTTCCTATCCTGATATAGAGGTTATCGAGCATCCACACGACAGTTGCCAGCGCCTTTTCGACATTGAGGCCACGCGAACGAAGGTCGATGTCGACCCGTTCGCGCAGGTCAGGAAGTCTGGACGCGAAATCGGCTAGCCGTTCGAATTTGGCTTTGCCTCGCTCGGCGTGCCAATCTTTATGATAGCGGTATTGCCGGCGACCCTTGGCATCCGTGCCGATTGCCTGCAGGTGTGAGAAGGGATTCGTCGAGATGACAACGTCTGTGTAGGCGGGCGGTATTGCCAGAGAGTTCAGGCGAGCAATCTCATCAGCCTGGGTAATCCGCCGCCCGTCTGGCCGGTAATAGAGGAAGCCTCTGGCACCCATCTTCCGGGTGATCCCGGTCTCCAAACCAGGACCGTAGACTAGCCCGGAGGTGAGTTTGGCCTCGGTGGCGTTTCCATCGATTTCGGTGACGATCTGGTTCATTCCCAAATAACTATAGAACGGCCTGCGTGTTCCATGATCAGGCTAATGCAGGCGAAGATCGGTGTTTCGCTTACCGATGCAATGCCAACTGACCAACGACGGGTCCTTCTCAACGCGTGCGATACGTCACGCCTTGGCCTTCGAGGGCGGCCTATATTTGAGCACGGATTTCCCGGTACGCCCGAAATTTGGACAAAATCAACAAAAACCACATTGGTTCTCTCGTATATAGGCGCTGAATCAAAGCTTCAGCAGGATGGCACGCAAATTGCCTTGACTGATTTGACCGTTTTGTCGGTTCTGTGAATTTCTATAAGAAAAGGGGAACCTATGAGTTCAGAGATCAATCGCCGTCGCTTCCTGCAAGGAACCGCCGGGGCGGCCGCTGCCGCAGGCTTTATGCAGATGAACCCCGACTTCTTCATTTCCTCCGCCTTTGCCCAGTCGGGCAAGACCATGACGTTTCTCTCTGCCGAAAACATCACCGGCAACTGGGACCCGACGGCCCACACGACGCTCTCGCAGAAAAATATCGAGGGTTTCGTCATGGGCTTCCTGACGCGCTCACCGATGAAGCTCGATAATCCCGGCGAGGTGGTCTACGAGCTTGCAACCGACATCAAGCTGCTGGATGCACATCGGTTGCAGATCAAGCTGCGGCAGGGCATCACTTTTCATGATGGCAAGCCGTTCAAGGCCGAAGATGTCAAGGCAACTTTGGAATATGGCTCGAGGGCCGATCGTCCGGCCCAATGGTATCCAGGACCGACCGAAACCCTCACCATCGAAACACCGGACGACTACACGGTCATTATCGACACCTCCAAGGGTGGTTATCCGGCCCATCTCTTCATCTTCCTCGCCTCTTTTCTTCCAATGATGTCGGCAAAGGACGTGGCAGGTGGCCCGGGTGGGGTTCTTTCCCAGCGCTTGAATGGCACGGGACCGTTCAAATTCGTTGAGCAGCGCGGTAATGACACGGTAATGGCTGCTTTCGATGGCTATTTCAAAGGCAAGCCAGGCATTCCCGGCATCAACTTTACGTTCACTGGCGATTCCACCACGCGTATGCTGTCGCTGATGAATGGTCAGGCGTCGATTGTCGAGCGTCTGGAGCCGGAACAGGTGGCAACCTTGAAAGGCAATCCGCAAATCGCCATCAACGAGGTGGTTTCGGTTGAAAACAAATATCTTTGGTTCCGGTGCTCCAAGCCACCTTTCAACGATCCACGCGTCCGGTTGGCAGCTTGCCATGCCATCGACCGTGACATGATCCTCGAAGTGCTCGGATCAGCAGGCCATGCGTCTTCCAACTTCGTATCGCCGGTCAAGTTCGGCTATGTCGATCTGGAAAATTATCCGAAATACGATCCAGAAAAGTGCCAGGCACTTTTGGCTGAAGCAGGCTTTCCAAACGGCAAGGGCTTGCCGCCGCTAGAATATATTACCTCGGTTGGGTTCTATCCCAAGACCAAGGAATATGGCGAGGTGCTAACGGGCATGCTGAACGAACAAGGCTTCCCCGTCAGCCTGACCGTGCTGGAGCCTGCCGCATGGAACGAGCAATTGTACGATCGCCCAGGCGGCGGCCCCGGTCATATGGTCGATTGCGGCTGGTCAACGGCATCACCGGAGCCCGATCTTGTTCTGCGAACGCACTTCCATTCAAGCTCCAAGCGCATTTGCGGCATTGTTGACAAGGACATTGATGCAAGCCTCGACAAGGAGCGCAATGCGGCAACCCTGGAAGAGCGCAGGAAAGTTCTGCAATCCGAAACGATGCCTTTGATCGCTTCGAAAATGCCGGCCTTGTCGCTGTTCACCTCTGTCATGATCCACGCCATGCAAAAGGAGTTCAAGGAAGGCCTCTACATCTACCCTGACGGGTCCATGGATGCTTCAAAGCCTGCGGCATGATGCAGCACCGGACGTAAGACTGGCCGCACGCCGGAGATTTCAGCGTGCGGCGACCATCAGGACCGAAGCGGAGTGCATGTCGATGTTCGCATTGAATTTCCTCGTCAGACGGCTGTTTCAGGGTGCGATTATTATTTTTCTGGTATCTTTGCTGATCTTCACCCTACTGCGGGTGGTGCCGGGCGATCCCGTGCGCATGATGGCGGGCGGCATGGCTCCCGAAGCCCTGATCGAGAAAATCGCCAAGGATATGGGATTGCGTGATCCGATTCTCGTTCAGTTCGGGCGCTATATGTCTGGCGTGGTGCAGGGTGACCTTGGCGAATCCTTTGTGCGGCCCGCCAATGGCGCGGCAACAGGCGGCTCTAGCTTCAACGATACAACGCGGGGCGAGCGCGCCAAGGTTTTCACCCTGATTTTTGATGCGCTGCCCATGACCTTGCAACTGGCGGCGGTTACGCTTGTGATAGCTCTGGTATTTTCCAGCATTGTCGGTGTAGCGGGAGGATTGGCACCGGGGCGATGGCCGGACAAGCTTGCCTTCTATATCTCCTCGATCTTCATATCCCTGCCGAATTTCTGGCTCGGAATCGTGCTGGCCTTGCTGTTTTCGGTCAAGCTCGGCTGGCTTCCGGCCATCGGTTATCAGGGCTTTGCCTATACCATCCTGCCCGCCATCGTCCTGGCCGTTGAGCTTGCGCCGGTGTTGATCCGCACGCTGGTCAGCTCCGTCTCTGCCCAGATGATGGAGCCTTACGTGTCTGTCGGACGGGTTCGTGGCCTGAGCAATACCCGTATCATTGCCAATCATGCGCTGCGCAATGCGTCCGTGCCGCTGCTCAATCTGCTGGGTGTGCAATTTTCCAGTCTGCTCGGTGGCGTGATCATCGTTGAATATATCTTCGATTACCCCGGCCTTGGCCTGCTGACCATCAACGCAGTGCTGCAACGGGATTTTCCGCTGATCCAAGGCATTGCCATCGTCACCAGCGCCATCTTCGTGCTGATCAACATCCTCGTTGATCTCGTTGCCACCACCATTGATCCGAGGCTCGAATACTGATGACCTTCACCAGCCCAGCCCCTTCGGCCATCATGGCACCGGTCCTGTCGCGATCGATCCCCCGACGGATCTATGACAAGGCTTCTTCCACACCGGGTTTTCGCATTGGCGTTGCCATCTTTCTGCTGCTGGCTCTCGCAGCGGCACTCTATCCCGAACTGAGCGGTCTCGACCCGACAAAAATGAACGTGCGTGCCCGGCTGCTACCGCCCCTGTTCATTGGTGAGACCTGGAGTTTTGCCCACCCGCTTGGCACCGATCAGATCGGCCGTGACATGCTGGTCCGCTCGCTGGTTGGCTTGCGCTATTCTTTCCTGATTGGTGTATCCTCTGTCATGGTGATGCTGATGATCGGTTGCGTACTTGGCACGCTTGCCGGCTATTTTGGCGGACGCACCGATGCGGTCATCATGCGCCTGACCGATGCGCAACTATCGATCCCGATGATCATTCTGGCCATCTCGGTTCTGGGCGTATCGCGTCCCACCATTCCCGCCATCATTCTTGTGCTTGGGTTGTCCAATTGGCCGGTCTATGCCCGCATCATGCGCAGCATTGTGATGACGGAGCGTCAGAGGGAATATGTCCGTGCCTCAAAGCTCGGTGGCTCCACAGACCTGCGCATTATTCTAACACTGCTCGTGCCGCTACTGCTGCCGCCCGTGCTGTTCATCTCGGTGCTGGATGTGGCGCGGATGATGATTTTCGAATCCATTCTGGGCTTTCTTGGCCTTGGTGTTCAGCCACCGACGCCGACCTTTGGCAATATCATCGCGGATGGACGCAAATATCTGCTCAACGCCTGGTGGATTGCCACCATGCCCGGAATTTTCCTCGGCCTGACGCTCACCAGTATCAATCTGGTTGGCGCATCGCTGGAACGGGCAAGAAACACCATTCACGGAGGCGCAGAATAATGACAAGCCCGCTTCTTGAACTCAAAGATCTTGTCGTAACTGCTGGCTACACCGAACAGTCGCGCCGGATTCTTGACGGCATATCGTTCAAATTACAGCCCCGCGAGATCGTTGGCGTTGTTGGTGCCAGCGGTGCGGGCAAAACGGTATTGTCGAAGGCGGTGGTCAATTGGCTGGAGCCACCTTTATCCGTGCGGTCGGGACAGGTGCTGTTTGAGGGCACAGATATTTTCGCTATTGGTGCGGCAGAAATGCGCAAATTGCGTCGCCGCGTGGCCTATGTCGGGTCCAACCCAATGGGGGCTCTTGATCCCACCCTGTCGGTCGGTGCTCAGATTGTTGAAAAGCTGCGGGCCGTTGTTCCCGGCACATTGTATGGCGATGCGGAAAAGCGGGTGATTTCCTTGCTGGAGGCCGTGCGCATTCCCTCAGCACGCAGCCGCTTTCATGATTATCCCTCCCAATTCAGCGGCGGGATGATGCAGCGAGCCCTGATTGTCGATGCGCTGATTACCAATCCGGCGTTGTTGATTGCCGATAACGTTACCCAACCGCTGGATGTGACGGTGGCGGCGCAGGTGATCCGTTTGATGAAAGAGCTGACGGCTGATTTCGATACGGCCGTTTTGTTTGTTTCCTCCTCTCTTCCGGTAGCGCGTGAAGCCTGCTCGCGCATTCTCGTCATGGAGGATGGCCGTATCGTCGAGGAACAGTTGGCAGAAAACCTGATTGCCACACCAATCTATCCCTACACCCGCGAACTGGTGGCCCAGACGCCGAAAATATGGCTTGAAAAAAACGCTGTTGCACGCCTCGACGATGACAGGCCGGTGGTGATCAGCCTGCGTGACGCCTCACAGATCTATAAGGTTCGCAAGAAGACGGGCCTTGGCGGGGTCAACAACGTGCGGGCGGTGCGCAATGTGACGTTTGATATTCGCAGAGGCGACAGTTTCGCTATTGTTGGCGAATCCGGCTGCGGTAAATCCACGCTGATGCGGCTGTTGAGCCGTCTCGAGCGTCCAAGCTCCGGTCAGGTTTTGTGCAAAGACAAAGACATTGCCCAGCTCAGTGGCAAAGACCTTTTGGCGTTTCGCAGCACGCTGCAAATGGTGTTGCAGGACCCCTTCGGCTCTCTGCCGCCACGCACCACCGTTGGCCGCATGCTGGAAGAGCCGCTGCGCACCCATGGATGGCGTGACAAGGCAACAATCCGCACGCGCGTGCTGAAGGTGATGGGAGAAGTGGGCCTGCCGGCTGCGCTCTATGAGGAATTGCCATTGGGGCTCAGCGCTGGTCAGCGTCAACGCATCAATGTGGCGCGCGCTCTGGTGCTGGAACCTGAAATTCTGATCATGGATGAAACACTGTCGGCCCTTGATCAGGCAGAGCAGTTCAAACTGCTTGATCTGTTCCAGACATTGCAGAAGGAATACAACCTGACCTATATTTTCATCTCCCATGATCTGGCCATGGTGCGGAAGGTCTGCAACCGAGTGGCGGTGATGTATCTGGGTGAGGTGTTTGAACTGGCCGAAAACGAGAGATTGTTTTTCGATCCGGGCCACCCCTATACAAAGGCGCTGCTCAGCGCCATGCCAACGCTGGAAGAGCGGCGCTACCAGCCCCAGGACTGCCTGTTGGAAGGCGAGCCGCCAAGCCCCATCCACATTCCGGATGGGTGCAGCTTCAAGTCGCGCTGTCCGCAGGCCATGGAAAAATGCCGGACAATCAGTCCAAGCCTAACGGACAGGGGAGAGCAGGATTTCGCCGCCTGCCACCTCGTCAATCCGATTTTTGGAACAGCGCCGGACAAAGGATCGCTTGTAGAGGCTGGCCCCTGACGAAAGACAGACTCCATATTGAAACAGGCAGAGAACAGCAGGAAAAAACAAGCCCATGAGTTTTACGGAAAACCGCATCAAACACATTCTGGAGATGCTGAAACTGCATCAAAGAGTGACTGTTGTTGCACTGTCCGAGCAGTTGCAGGTCAGCCACGAATCCATCCGTCGCGATTTAAAGGAGCTGGAGATCCGTGGCTATGCGCGTCGGGTCTATGGTGGCGCCGTAATCGACGGACATGACAGCGACCAACCGTTCGGTGAGCGTATCCGTGTCAGCGCCCGGGAAAAAGCCCGCATCGGCGAGGCTGCAGCCTCCATGGTCGAAAACGGCATGAAGATTTTTATCGATACCGGCACCACGACACTGGCCTGCCTGAAACATCTGGAGTCCCGCAAGGATGTGACAATTGTCAGCAACTCCATTGCGGTTGCGGCCCATTTTTTCCCCTACCCCGATGCCAGCGTGCGGGTTCTGGGCGGGCGCATGCGACCGGAGTATCAGGCTACCTACGGCCATGAGACGGTTGCGGCCCTCAAGGAGCATTTTTTCGATCTGGCCATTATCGCTATCAGTGCCATCCACCTGGAGCGGGGCTTTATGGACTTTGGCGAGGATGAAGCCGTCCTGCGCCGCATTGCCCGTGGGCAGGCCAGCCGCTCCATCATTGTGGCGGACAGCTCAAAATTCGGGCGGCTCGGCTCTATCCATACCTTTGGCCTGAGCGAGATTGACGCCGTGGTGACCAGCGGTGTGCTGCCGAAAGACTTTTCCGATTATTTTTCGCAATCAAACGTGGACATCATCAATGCCTGAAGCGTCTTCAAAATCATCCAAAGCGCCTATTAATACCAAGAGGTTTCAGGCGATGGTCGATACATTGTCTTCCTTCGGCGGCGGTCCGGACGGTTCCATGAACCGGCTTACATTGTCGCAGGAAGATGGCAGGGCGCGCGACTGGCTTGCGTCCTGGTTTGCTGAAAATGGGTTTGTCCAATCCGTGGACGCCATTGGCAATCAGTTTGGTTCAGCACCGCTGGCCGGGGCAAATGCACCTGTCGTCATGGTTGGTTCTCACATTGACAGTCAGCCGAATGGTGGGCGTTTTGATGGAGCACTGGGCGTCGTTGCGGCCTGCGAGGCCGTTTTGGCGGTGCGCGAACGGTTGGCGGCGGAAAATCGTCTTGCGGCCTGCAATTTCCAGGTCGTGAACTGGACAAATGAGGAAGGGGCGCGGTTTCAACCGAGCCTGTTGGGAAGCAGCGTTTTTACCGGTGCGGCTGAACTGGACTGGGCGCTTGACAGGGCCGATGGCAACGGCGTCACAGTTCGCCAGTCACTTCAGGAGATTGGCTATGCGGGCAAGGACAAGGTGCCCGTGCCCGACGCCTTGATCGAGCTGCACATTGAAGGTGCAAGCACTCTGTTCGACGCTGAGGAGAAATTCGGGGCGTTCACCCGTTTCTGGGGGGCCACAAAATACCGCCTCGCTTTTCTCGGCCGCCAGGCTCACACCGGTCCGACACCCATGGCGGAGCGCAAGGATGCACTGTTGGGCGCCGCCTATCTGATGGCCGATCTGCGGACCATGGTGGACGCTTACGGGCTTGACCTTCACACCTCTGTTGGCCGTCTGGAGGTTTTTCCCAATTCGCCCAATATCGTTCCAGCGGAAGCCGTGTTGTTCATCGAGCTGCGCTCTGCCTCGCCGGAGATTTTGGAGGAAGCGGAGCGCAAGCTGAACGTAAGCATTGAAGCTGCCGCTGCAAAAGCCACAATAGGCTATGAAATACGCTCCATTGATCGGCGTAAGGCAGGCAGCTTTGCGCCCGGTCTGATTGCCCTGGCAGAACAGACGGCAAAAAGCTACGGCGAGCCAGTGCGTCACCTCGATACGGTGGGAGGTCACGACGCAGTGGCGCTATCGGCTGTTTGTCCAGCCGTGGTGCTTGCCGTGCGCAGCCAGAACGGCGTCATTCATCACCCCACGGAATATACGACACCAGAAGATCAGGCATTTGGCACGCAGGTTCTGGCGGACATGCTCTATCGCCTTGCCTGCGACGGACTGGAGGCTGCGCAGCACAATGAGGCGGCGCAATGAAACCACTCGGCACACCCGATAATGAAGATGAGGCCCGCGCTGAGCGCGCCTTATCGCGGTTCACCACCCTCCCCTTGCACACCCTGACCTACCGCGTCGCGCTGCCCGCCGTGGCTTCGCCGTCCTATCATGCGGTGGAATCCGTTACATTCGACATCGCGCCTGATGGCACTGAACCGACATTGTTTCTTAAGTTGGCCGGAGATGAAACAAAAGAACTGGTGGATGATGCCATCTCGTTTGCGGCCGCAACGCGCCTGTATGATCTTGGGCTTTCACCAAAGCCAATCGCCCGCGCCCCCCTTGAGCGGGCGGTGCTCTGGGAGCGTCTGGGGCAAGGGTGGCGGGCGGCGAAAATCGATGATCTCATGCACGAGGCTCCCGTATCGCAATTGATCAAGATGCAAAAGGCGATCGCCGCAGGCCCTTTATTCGGTAGGCCGTGGTCGATCTTCGAGGGGATCGATGGGCTTTGGGCCATAATGCAAACTCTGCAAGCCCCGCTGCCGGGGGATGCATCCTGGATGTATGCCTGGAGCAGGACTCTCCACTCCGCCATTTCTGCGGCTGGCGTTGATTTTTCTGCGGCCCACGGCGATCCGCATTCGTCTAACGTGATGATCGGTCCGTCCGGCCAATTGCAGCTGGTGGACTTCGACATGGCTGGCGACATGGACCCCTATTATCAGCTTGGGGTGCAGATGAACGAGCTCTACCAGTTCGAGAGCCAGATGCAGCCCCTTTTGGAAATGCATGATGGGGCTTTTTCCACCAAGGCTTTGGCCCGCTGCCGCCTGTATGCGGCAGCCGATGATTTCTATTGGGCCTTGCGCAGCATGCTTCTGGAAATGCGCTCTCCCCGGCGAAGCGTCGAGTTTTTGAAATATGCCGAATGGCGTTTCCTGCGGTGCAGAATGCTGTTGGGTCGTCCCGGATTTGAAGAATTGGTCAGATCGATTTGAAGCAGGAGTAGGATCATGAACGAAATTGGTATGGCGACCACCGAAGTTGAGCACGCCCTGGAGGCTGCACTCAATCAGGTCGCCGGATGGCAAGGCCGTAAACTGCGCTATAGAGCCGTTCTCGGCGGTATCAGTAACACCAATTTTCGCATTGAGGTGGAAGGAGATCCCCTCTCCTATTTCCTGAAAATACCTGGTCGCGGTACGGAAATGTTCATTGATCGCAAGGCGGCGGCAGCGGCCAGCAAACAGGCTGAAACCATTGGCGTTGGGCCACGCACATTCGATTATCTCGCCCATCTGGACATTGAAATTGCAGAATTCATCGATGGTCGCAGACCATCCACCCATCGCGACTTTGCCGATCCCCAGATCCGCCACAAAGCTGTTTCCCTTTATTGTGATTTTCACGCGGCGCCAGAACTGCCGCTGACCAAAACCGTCTTTGACATGATCGACGAGCACTATGCGCAGGTGGAAGAGCTGGGCGGTTACTGGCCCAGTGATCATGCATGGCTTCGTGATCAATATCGACAAGCGCGCATGGCGCTGGAGGCATCCGGCCTCGATCTCGTTCCCTGTTTCAATGATCCCATGCCGGGCAATTTCCTGATTGGCGAGAACAATTCGATCAAGCTCATCGATTTCGAATATGCCTCCAACAATGAACGTCTTTATGATCTGGCGATCTGGAGTGGGGAAATGTTCTTTTCGGAATCCATCGATCGGGAAATCATCGAGGATTACTTCGGCCACTATGATGCCGGTTATCATGCCCGCTTCATCGTGCTGAAGGCCTTGGCTGACATAAAGTGGAGCACCTGGGCCATGGTGCAGAACCGGATTTCAACGCTCGATTTCGATTTCTACAAATATGGAATCTGGAAACATATGCGCGCCCGCTCCATCATAAACGACCCTCGTTGGCCGCTGTTTCTAAAATCGCTATAAGGGTCGATTGTTGATTTCCGATTTGGATTAACCAGAATTTCGCGTTGGCATTAATCCTGCCCGGCTTCAGGTGCTGTTTGAAAGCCTTATCAATTTTAGCCATGGTCAGGCAGTGCAAACGCCAGGTCTGCCAAGAAGGCGCTTGGCCGTTTTGGTAGTGCGGGTCGGCTACAGATAGAAATTGATCGTGTTTCGGAGCTTATCGACGGTAGGGTACAGATATGCCCGGCTGTTGCGAACCTTCACATAGGTTTTGTCAACGCGACAGCTTTTTGATTGCGATGGGCGCCAGTGCCACGGAAATCGCTCATTAGGAGTCCTAATGAAAATCACTAGCCCTCTGTCTGGCATGAATTGATTTTTTTAACAGAGCCAAAAAACAGAGATTGAATGTTTTCGAGTAACAAAAATGGGCGTGTCGCAACTTTTCTGCGATGAAGGAGTGAACCAGTTCCAATAGTTTAGCTCTGTTACTTTAAGAGTCGAATAGAAGACGAAGATTTCAAAGTCTTTTGTCCGTGGTTTGCAGATCAATTTGTATGCGGCTGACTTTCCACCTTAAAGAGGGCACGGTCTATGGCTGTGAGAAAGCGATCTATATGCTCCGCTTGGCAAACGAGCGGAGGGCGCACTTTCAGTGTGTCTTCATTCGCACCCGTCGTGCTCACCAGCACGCCGTCATCTCGCATCGCATTCACCACATTCAAGGCCATGATACGCCGACTTGCGGTGGTTGCGCCTTCATGCCCGAGATCTATGCCAAAGAACAGGCCCGCGTTTCGCACGCCGCGAATACCACAGGGCTGCATGGCCAGTTTTTCCAGCCCGACGCGCAGGCGCTCGCTCATCGCAAGCGCATTTTGTGGTATTTGATCGCGTTGCAGAATTGTCAGAACGGCATCAGCCGTTGCAATTCCCACCGTGTTTCCAGCAAATGTATTCGAGTACCGCGCTGTCGCACCAAATCGATCCATCGGTGATTTCCGTCCTACCACAGCGCCAATTGGAAACCCGTTGCCCATAGGCTTGCCCAGGGTAACAAGGTCCGGAACGATGCCGTGTCGCTCAAAACCCCACATATGAGCGCCTGTTCGGCCGAAGCCGGGCTGAACTTCATCGGCAATGACGAGACCACCTGCTTCTTGCACTGCGGCAACGCCGCCTGCAATGAAGCCGCAAGGATCGACCCATACGCCATCGCTGGAAAAAATACTGTCGAACAAGATGGCGGCAACACCAATGCCACGACGGTTAAGATCGACGATGGCTGCACGAACCTGCGCTTCAAAAAAATCCGCAGCCTGCGCTTCCGGTATCTCTGCTGGCCCGTGAAGGTCAACCATGCGCACGAACGGACTAAGCTTGACCGCATCGCCCAGATTGGGCGACACCGATGCCGCGGCTGCGCTGGTGCCATGATACGCGTAGGACGAGACAATCACGCCTTCGTTGCCGCTCGCCAGTCTTGCGATACGCAACGCAAGGTCATTTGATTCACTTCCCGTGCAGGTAAAGACGACACGGTTCAATTCATGGGGAAATGTTGCAGCCAACCGCTCGGCATAATCGACAAGCCTTGGTTCGAGATAGCGCGTGTTGGCACTGATCCGGCCAGCCTGCGCGGCCATGGCAGCGTTGACCTCTGGATGGCAGTGACCGAGAGACGGTACATTGTTGTAGAAGTCCAGATAGGCTTGCCCATCAGGGTCGTACAGCCACATGCCTTCTGCACGAACAAAATGCACGGGACGTCGATACTGGAGCCTGTAAGACGCCCCGAGCACATTGTCACGGCGCGCAATCAGCTCGGCCTCTCGCGCAGGAACATCCGCTTCACCCGGTGTGTAACGATTTGGCATGAGATCTGTAGACATATGTTTCAGCCTGCTTGAGAGAGTGCGATGATGAATCCGAGAAACCGTTCAAGACGTCTCGTTTCATATGCTTAAAAGATTGGTGGCTGTGAGAACGGCCCGCTCCGCGTCAACAGCACCCAGAGGTGCGAGGATAGACAGGCCACGCTCGGCCCGGGCAACATTCTTTTTGATGTACTGGGCCTCGTCAGGAAAGAGATGAGATCGCCAATAGTTGATGAGGATCAGCGCGCTTTGTCGTGCACGCATCAGCCCGACAAGCAGTTTCGCTTCCTGCGCTGAAAGTGGAATGACGGAGGCGTAACCGGCAATAAGATATTCTGCCCCGCCCAAAGCAAGCGTTGGATCGTTGACGAGGTGACTTGCAGCAATCGCAAGGTCCTGAATCCTTGGTCCCCAGCAGCCATCGCCAAAGTCAATGAAGCTAAGTCCATTTTCAGTCACAAGTGTATTGAACGGACTTGGGTCATTATGCGTCACCTGCCACGCAAGGCCCGATAGCTGCGGTTCAACACACTCAATATAGTTGCTCATTGCAGCACGCACGTTATCCGCAACGAGCCCGGACGGCAAATATTGCTCCAGTTCCAAAAGCCTTGGCCAGCAACCGATATGCCAAAGAATCGGACGATGGATCGCAGGCGTATCGATCACCTCAAGTGCCCGGTTCAACCGGCCAAGCGCGCTGCCCGTGCGAAAAAGCAGGTCAGGCGTTATGTTCGCCTGATGCAACGGAACCCCAGCAACCCAGTTCTGAACGTATCCGCAGACGCCGTCTTCCTCAAACATCAACGCGTTGCTCTTTGTGCGCAGAATGGTCGCCGTAACAAACCCGGCACCTCCTTGCACTCCGGCAATGGCCGCTGACTGAAACCGAAAGCTGTCGATTGCCTCTGGCTGGGTTGAGGTCTTAAAGATCAGTCTGCGGCCATCCGAAAGCTCTACCATCTCGGTACGTTCGAGCTCTGACGACAACGTCGAATGGAGTCCGCTCAAACCATAGTGCTGCTTAAGAAGCTCGGCAGTCCGCTCGGCTTTCATCGTGCTTGGCTGCGTGGCCAAGGTTGCCGTGGCAGCCCGAAAATAGGCTTCACTGGAAACTGCCGGAAACTGCCCATAGTCGATATCAACAGCTTGAGACCCTTTAGGGCGGGCCAAGTGACCCTCGGTGGTCAGATCAGGAGGTACGCCCAATTTTGAAGATCCTCGTCTATTCGGGGTCGCTGCAGTCACGCTTGCGGACATGAAACAGATAGGTTGATGAACAATCCCTTCGGTTCAAAGTTTTCTGCCACTCTTGAGCGAATGGTAGAGGCGCCCCAAGTATCTCTCCAAGGGCGCTTCAACTGTGATCACATATCGCAGATAATAAAATTGTCCAAACGAAAAATTGTCACCCTAGGTCACTTCCCGAAACGGCCCAAACTACCGTCGAGAGAGAATTAAGTATTTTTTGAGCTTAAAACAGCTTCTAATCGATTGAAGCGCTATTAATCGCGCCTCGTATTCGATTGGCTACGCAGAGAGCGGGTGCTGCAGCATTATTCTCAGTGCGCCACAAAACATTCGTGGAGTGAGATCACAATTGGTTCCATGCCTATTTATGGTGTGCGAGCAATATGTGCGCACGCTCGCAGATTCTACCGCTAAACGGTGAAATTGCTTTCAATCAACGATGAGCCCAATGACGACCCCTTCAAACCGGGAAAAGCCCGGTAATTTCCCTTCTTCGACACCCGAAACACCGGGGTCAGACAACCTGGCAATACCCACGCAGCCAATCAGGTTGGCGTGCATTCGATGATAAAATCCATTCCCTGAATGATGTCCTGTTCAATGGCACCTCGAAGCCTCGACGGACTCTTGGCGGCGATTGCAGCCAATGCAGCCTCGTGATGATCGGTCAGCGAAGCGACCTGCTTCTCATCACGCTCAGCGGCACGCTTACCCGACGTCAGCAAGTTGAAGCTTGGTCCAATTCGCAGCCACAAGGTCTCGATAATGCCAATAGCAATGCTCATTTCCGAGCTTCGATAAAGCGTAAAATGAAAATCCTGATTTTTTATAAGATACCGTTTTGAATCTCCAACCGCCAAAGCCGAGCGCATCTGACCTTGAAGCTCGTAGAGGCTGGACAATTCCGGCGCGCCGATCAATGACCCGGCGGCCTCTGCCACGGCTCCCTCAAGAAGAACACGGAGCTTCTTCAGTTCCGCAAGGATTTCGCGCGTCATTTCCGGCACGGCGTAGGTCCTGTTCGGTCTCAAGACAAGCGCACCCTCGGCGATCAAGTGCTGTACCGCTTCCCGGACGGGCATAGGGCTGGTGCCGAGTTCCTGTGCCAGATTTCTGAGGCTCACGGTATCGCCGGGCATAAACCGGCCCTTCATCAAAGCCTCACGCAACGCCTGATAGCTCTGCTGCTGCAGGCTTTCCCTATCAACAGGTTTCATCTTTTGCGTTGGTATTCCTTCGGATGTGACAGGAACCGGGTCAAAGGATAAGCCTGATCTTTTCACTTGGCGATTGATCCTTGATAGGGTGGAGCGATCATTCAAACAGAAGATGACGCCTAGCGTTGCCATTCTGATGATGTACCGGAAATAGAGGCCTTTGCCACCCTGGACGAGCACGTTCGAATTATTAATTGTGCATGATTTTGGTCTTGGCAACAATCCATTGAAAATGAAGGGCTGAATTATCATAGGCCCAGAGTAGCCTGCGATGAATGTCCGCCCATCTGCCCCAGCGAAATCTCAACAGCAATCGAAGCCGACCTTGAGCTGCGATTGGTCATGGCCTGCTTTCTCAAGACGGTCAAGGCGGCATCGGTGACAAGCCTGTCAGCATCCGTGCGGCCGCTGCATTCTTCAATGACGAAGCTAAAATAGCCTCGGTCGAGCCCGTCGTAGGCCGAAGCAAGCACGCAATCATTGATGTCAAATCCCGTCATGTGTAGCTCATCAATTTCATGAGCTGTGAGAAAGTCTCGCAACGGATCATCTTTCTCTGCCTTAAACACCGACCGAACGGTTTTATCCAGCGCAAACCATGGTTTTCCGGTTGCAGCGATTATGGCTGCGATCACAGGATCGACCGGGCCTGCCGCATCTTTTGACAGGGTCCATTGAAGCTGGCGCTCAAACATGGAACCATCAGGCGCATGAAAACTGGCAATGACATAGGCATCATAATTGGCGTTTCGGATATAGGCCCTTATTCGTTCGAGCGTCTGAAATGCAGCATCCGCCGACAGCGTGGCGGGTTGTACGTCGATAACCAAAAGCGCCCGCCGTCTCCCGGCAAGCGGCATTTCAATCTCAATACGGCCATCTCCGATTTTCATCTTCAACCAGCCTTCCGGCGACCGTAGGCTGCCACGTGTTCGAGATAACGTACGCCCAGCGATAGCGGATAGGCCATGATGAAATACATCACCCCCGTAATCAGGTAGAGCTGCATGGGCATATAGTATTCGCTTGCGAGATCGTTGGCACGCAGCATCAGTTCCGGCGCAGAAATGAGGGATGCGACAGAGGTGTCTTTTAGCATCGAGATGGCGGAATTGGTCATTGGTGGCAGGATGATGCTGACGGATTGGGGCAGGACCACGTAGCGCATGGTTTCCAACCGTGTCATGCCGATAGCCTGTGCGGCCTCCGTCTGACCTTGATCGACCGCAGCAATACCGGAGCGATAGATTTCCGCCATATAGGCGGCGTAGTGCAGTCCAAGGGCCAACACGGCAGCCTCGAAACTGGGGATGACAAGGCCAACAGAGGCAAGACCAAAATAGATAAGAAAGAGCTGCGTCAGCGTCGGTGTACTGCGGATAAGCTCAATATAGATCCGGCAGCCCCTTGCCACGATGCCATATCGGGACCTGAGCCCGAGCGTCAGCAAAAGCCCGACGACGGCCCCAAGAATATAGGCCAGACCCGCCATTTGTAGCGTTTGCCCGGCCGCGACCAGCAATTGCGGCATCCATTCGCCGATCAGTTCCATCGTACGTGCGGAGATCATATGCGCACACCTCGTCCAAAGCGGCGCTCAAGCGCGCGTGATAGGTATGACAGCGGCAGGCTCAGCGCCAGATAAACCAGCGCCACGAGACAATAGATCTGCGTGCTGAGAAACGTCCGGTCGATCAGCATATGCGCCTGAAAACTGAGTTCGGGAGCCGCCACTGCCGAGGCGAGCGATGTCTCTTTCAACAGGCCGATCGAGAAATTGGCAAGCGAGGGAAGAATGATCCTGATCGCCTGTGGCAGAACAATCGAAAACAGGATCATGGCCGGTGGCATGCCGATGGCTTTGGCCGCCTCGGTCTGCCCACGGTCAACTCCCTCAATCCCGGCGCGGAAAACCTCGGCCAGATAAGCCCCGCCATTCAGTCCGAAGCCGATAATCGCAGCTGGAATAGGATCAAGCTTGATGCCGATTGTCGCCAATCCGAAATAGATGATGAACAGCTGTGTCAGCACGGGAATGGCGCGGAACACCTCAACATAGACATAGATAAGAACCGCGAACGTGCGTGAACCGGTCGCCTTGAGGCAGGCCAGCATCAGGCCGAGCAGCAGCGAGACCACCAGAGCGCCAAGGGTCACGATCACCGTCATCACCACGCCAGCAAACAACGCGTTCACAAAATAGGGAAGATTGTCATAGAACCGGAGCCATGCGCCTTCTGTCATTGCAGCACTTGCTTTCGTAACACTGCCCGCAAGAAAGACTGGGTACGCGGATGATCTGGAGCGTGGAAGATGTGACGAGGCGGACCTTGTTCGACGACCCGACCGCCATCCATAAAGACCACACGGTCGGAGATTTCTTCGGCAAATTGCATCTCATGCGTTACAATGATCATGGTCATGCCATCTCGCGCCAGTTGCGCCATGACGTTCAGCACATCGCCAACCAGTTCAGGGTCAAGCGCGGAGGTCGCCTCGTCGAAGAGCATCACACGGGGCTGCATGGCAAGTGCGCGCGCGATTGCAACGCGCTGTTGCTGACCGCCCGAGAGCATTTCGGGATAGGCATCGCGCTTGTCGGCCAGGCCGACCTTGTCGAGCAGTTCGAGCGCAAGTTCACGCACCTCGGCGGCGGGCCGCCGCCCTACCTTGATGGGCCCGATCTGGATATTTTGCAAAACGGTGAGATGTGGAAACAGATTAAAGCGCTGGAACACCATGCCGATCCGGGCGCGTTGGCGGGCAAGTGCCCGATCCGACAGCGCGATCCGACGCCCATCAACCTGCTTCTCTCCAATCGGTTCGCCGTCAATGGAGATGCGACCGCTCGTTGGTGTCTCGATGAAATTGATACAGCGCAAGAGCGTTGTCTTTCCGGAGCCACTCGGCCCGATAATCGAGATTTTTTCGCCCGCATGCACGTCAATGTCGATCCCCTTGAGGACTTCAAGTGGACCATAATATTTATGCAGATTCTCGATCCGCACGAGTGGAAGCGGGAAAATGCTGGTGCAATTATCGGCGACCGGGCCTGAGACCAGTTCTTCGGACATTCTACCGCTCCCTCATTGTGGTCATTGGATGAACAGGAGCGGCGATCCGCCCCCGCCAGAATTGTGTATGACCGCCATACAGGCATTGAGAAAATGACTTGCGGTCGAATATACCGCGCAAAATCAGGCAAAATACGCCGAAAAATCCTTCGGTGTGTGCGCCGCGGGGCCAATGTAGCCGCCCTTGTCGTCACGATCGACGCCGTCGCGTGGGTTCTTTGCCAGCGGAACCATGTAATTTGAGCTCGTCATGCCGTTGCGCGCCATGATCTCAGCGTTCTTCTTGGACCGCCACAACCATTTGACGCCCTCATTCATGGCATCGAACAGGTCGGTATTGTCGATATTCATACCCATGACGGCCTGGCCCCGACCGGACAGGTTTGGGTATTCAGTATTGGGCTTGATCGGCAGCTGTTTCAGGTCGAGACCCGGGTTTTGCAGGATCATGTAGTCGATGTTCATGGCATCGAGCACAGCAAAATCGAGACGTCCGGCCAGCACGTCACGAACGCAGGCATCGACGTTGTCGTAAAGTTTGACTTCTTTGATGCCGGGGATCTTCTTCAGATCTGGAACATAACTGTAGCCTGTGCCTGTGCCGATGGTGTAACCCTTGGCGTCATTTATGTCGAACATGTCCTTGAACGGCATCGACTTGTGCATAGTAATGTAATTACTGTCGAAATATATTGCGTCGGTCAACAGCATCGCATTGGCGCGATTGGTGTTCCAGCCCATGTCACCGCACATGATATCGGCGCGACCGGTCTTGATGGATTCCACTGTCGCCGACCATGCCATAACATTCGGCTCGACGCCGAGGCCGAGCCGCTCGGCGATGGCAACAACCATCTCCGCATCACTGCCCGTGATCTTGCCATCCTTGAGGCCTGTCACGGGCATCGTTCCGCTCATGGCAATGGTGATGACGCCTTCCTTGACCGTTTTGAGCTTGGGCTTGTCTGCGGCGAACGCACGAGTGCCGATCAACGAGCCGGCAGCGACACCTGCGCTATAGGTAAGTAAACGGCGGCGGGACAAGGTGAATTTCGATGTCTTCTCGAACATAACTGCTCTCCTGTTGCACGGAACTGGCAATGGCTGCGAATTTCACTCTAGGCACAAATTTTTCAATATAATGATTTTTATGTCAATGTCTCTTGTTAAGTATTATTGCAAATAAAACAGGCAAAAATGCTCATTATTATATCTTTATGCTAAATTTAAAAGCAAAAGAAGAAAATCTATGCAGTTGACCGGAGAATTGCCGTCATTTTAAGATTGCGCAATCGCGAGGCTTGATTTAACCCTAGCTACAGTAAGAAAATGAAATTCTGATGCTAAATTGAAAATGAGTTGGCCTTGTTGAAGATCCGGGTATCCGCATGAGTTCATCCTCCGCATGGTCGCTGTCGCCAGGGGACGCTCAGAGAATGGGCGAACGCCTTCGTAAATTACGTGGCGAGCGCGGCCTCACAATCCTTGATCTTGCCGCCAAGGCCGGGGTGTCTGCTGGCATCATCAGTCAAATCGAGCGAGGGCTGTCCAACCCCTCGATGAAGACGTTACAGCGTCTACGGGTCGCACTCGGGGTCAATCTCTGGGAATTCCTGAGTGTCCAGGAGACAATACCCGACGATGATCCAGCCTTTGTTCGGCGCAAGAGTGATCGCCTGAGCGTGGTCATGAACGACAGCGGACTGACCAAAGAACTGCTGTCACCACAGCCCGATCAGAACCTTCGCTTCATGATCGTGACGATGCCACCCGGCAGTGAGACGCAGGATGTGCTGATCGGTCAGGGACAAAAAGGTGGTTTCGTGATGACTGGAGAAGTGACGCTGAAGGTTGGCGAAACCATTTCCGTTCTTGGTGAAGGCGATAGCTTTCAATTTAAGAGCGATATTCCACACCAAGTCTACAATCGATCCGACGGGCAAGTCACGCTCATGTGGATCATGAGTGTGCTCGACACGCATTTGTGAGAGCAGATGCGCTGCAAATCCGTTGAAAAAGCACTGGAATTAAGAGGGTAATCCATGTCTCCACCCGTCCAAAAGGTCTTCAGTGATGAACATCTGCCCGCATCCGCAGATGTCGTGGTTATTGGCGGCGGCATTGCAGGTGTCTCGGCCGCCTACGCGCTGGCCAGAAAGGGCCATTCCGTGGCCCTTCTGGAAAAGGGCGTCATCTGTGGCGAGCAATCGAGTCGCAATTGGGGATGGTGCCGGCAACAGAACCGCGACCTCCGGGAATTGGAGCTGGCCCGGCATAGCGTGGAAATCTGGAACAAGCTGAGTGGCGACCTTGGGGTCGATGTCAGTTTCCGGCGTTCGGGTCTCATCTATGTTACCAAATCCCAATCCGATATGGCAGAATGGAGTCAATGGATTGCGCAGGCACGCGACTATGGGGTGCACAGCCGCCTATTGACGGCTGCCGAAGCCAAGGACATGACGCCGGGCAGCATTGGCGACTGGATCGGCGGCGTGCATTCGCCGAGCGACGGACGTGCTGAACCAGCCATGGCCGGACCCGTCATCGCGGAAGGCGCGCGTCGGTATGGTGCCACATTGCATCAGAATTGCGCCGCACGCGGTCTTGAAACCTCTGCAGGCCGTGTCTCGGCCGTGGTGACCGAAAAGGGCGTCATTCGCACCAATGCGGTCTTGCTCGCTGGTGGTGCCTGGTCATCGCTGTTCTGCCGTCACGAAGGCTTGCCTCTCCAGCAGGCATCTGTGCGTTCGACATCGTTCTATACCGCGCCAGCACCAAAGGTGACTGAAGGTGGCCTTGCCATGGAGGATGTCACGATCCGACGCCGGCTCGACGGCGGCTATACGGTTGGTCTCAGCGGGCGTGGACTCGTCGAAATCTCGCCGCAAGGATTGCTCTACGCACGACCATTCTGGCCCATGTTCAAGAAGCGGCGCGCCAAGCTGAAGATTTCGATCGGCCGCTCATTTTTCGAGGGGCCGGAGGCATTCATGCGCTGGAAGCTTGACCATCCTTCTCCGTTTGAGCGGGCTCGCACCCTTGATCCGCCCGCTGATCCCGCATTGGTGGATATGGGGGTGCATTTCCTGCGCAAAACCTACCCCGAACTTGCGGACCTGAAAGTGGTCCAAAGCTGGGGCGGCCTGGTTGATTGCACACCGGACGCAATTCCCGTCATCTCCGCGATCGATTCATTGCCGGGCTTTTATCTGTCGACAGGCTATTCAGGCCATGGCTTCGGCATTGGGCCAGGAGCAGGCCAGCTTGCGGCCGACCTGATCGCTGGAGATACGCCGATCGTCGATCCCCATCCATTTCGATATAGCCGCATGATTGACGGCACGAACCTTGGTGCGCCGGGGATGATGTAGTTTCGGGCAATGGCGTGTCCGATTTTGAACGTAAACCGTGATGATCGGAAGGTTGAGAACACCGAGGTCAATCCGATCCGCCTCCCCTCCCCTCCCCTGCTTTGGGCAGCATCAGAAGCACTGTTGGTGACATTGTCACGCATCTCCTGTGGGGTTTGGTATTGCGTGACGATGATAAGATCATGGCATGCCGGAAACTATGGAGTCGGACCTGCGCCTTGCCGGTTAGCCACAAGCCGCCCAAGCCTCACGCCCAAGCCTCACGCACCGGCCACTGCGCAGTGACGTCTGGGCTTCCAATGGCATCATCACGCGCTGAAGGCACTGATTCTAGAGAGCCGGTGGGGCGGTTAGGAGGCAAAACGTCGCGACATCTGTGCAAAACAACTTTCCAAAACTGCAGATCTGCATTTTGTTAAAGCTGGCACCAGGGTCTAGAATCCGTCTAAATATCAGATACAATTGTGAAATTGGCAGGAACGCCCAATGCAGCGAAGACACGTTAACCTTTTACCAACCTTAAACTCCTTGCTCGAAAATCCGAATCGGCGCTAATAATCAATGGCGAAATTTTACTGGTTTCGCGGAAATTAGCGCCGATAGCAAAAAATGGGTTTTGACATGGCGAAGATCGCCCCGAAAACTGATGCCATGATTGAGGGGTTGACTGCCTTGATGGAGCGTCACGCTGACGCGCTTTCCAGCCAGTTGCAAGCACATCATTTGAAAGTTTTCCCGCCGACCTCCGAAAAGGGGATTAGGTCATTCGGGCCGTCTGAAGCGTCCAAGCTGCTTGGCGTTGGGGAGTCTTATCTACGACAGATTGCTTCGGAAATGCCAGAGTTGAATGTCAGCATGAGCCCCGGGGGCCGGCGCATTTTCTCGATTGAAGATATCCACGTGATCCGCAAACATATGGACCAGATTGGTCGTGGAAACCGTCGCTATCTTCCGCATCGTCGAGACGGGGAGCAGCTTCAAGTCATTTCTGTTATGAATTTCAAAGGTGGTTCGGGCAAAACGACGACCGCTGCGCATTTGGCTCAATATCTCGCAATGCGTGGTTACCGAGTGCTTGCTATCGATCTCGATCCTCAGGCAAGCTTGTCTGCGCTCTTTGGCAGCCAACCGGAGACGGATGTCGGTCCAAACGAGACCCTCTATGGCGCCATCAGATATGATGATGAGCAAGTACCGATCGAACAGGTTGTTAGAGGAACATATATTCCGGACCTTCATCTCATTCCCGGCAATCTCGAACTTATGGAGTTTGAGCATGACACTCCTCGTGCATTGATGAAGCGCAAGGAAGGTGACACGCTCTTCTATGGTCGCATCAGTCAAGCGATTGAAGACATTGCAGATAATTATGATGTCGTCGTCATCGATTGCCCTCCGCAACTCGGTTACCTCACGCTTTCAGCATTGACGGCTGCAACATCTATCCTTGTGACGGTTCACCCCCAGATGCTCGATGTGATGTCAATGAACCAATTTCTGGCAATGACCTCGAATTTGTTGAGGGAAATTGAGAGCGCCGGCGCTGAGTTCAAGTTCAATTGGATGCGCTATCTTATCACTCGTTTCGAACCGAGTGATGGGCCACAAAATCAAATGGTTGGCTATCTCAGGTCTATTTTCGGTGAGAACGTCCTCAATTTTCCAATGCTCAAAACGACGGCTGTCTCAGACGCGGGCCTGACAAACCAAACACTTTTTGAAGTGGAACGCGGTCAGTTTACCCGATCAACCTATGATCGCGCCTTGGAAGCTATGAACGCTGTAAATGATGAGATTGAATCTCTTATCAAAAAAGCATGGGGTAGAACCACATGAGCCGGAAGCACATCCTTGGCGTCTCAACGGATGCCCAAGACGCTAAGCCCTCTGACAACCGGGCAGGTAAAACGCGGTCAATGCCGCTTCTAGGGGTCGCCAGAAAAGAACGCGACCCGGCAACAAAGCTGACTGCGAATATTGGAAACGCACTGCGTGAGCAGAATGACCGGTTGAGTCGCGCTGAAGAGATAGAGCGGCGTCTTGCTGAAGGCCAAGCGGTCATCGAATTGGATGTCGCGATGGTAGATCCATCCTTCGTGCAGGACCGGATGCCTGGCGACATCGACGGACTTCTCGAATCGATTCGAGAGCAGGGCCAGCAGGTGCCAATCCTCGTGCGCCCTCACCCAGATCAGCCGGGCCGATATCAGGTCGGCTTCGGTCACCGTCGGCTTCAGGCCGTTTCAGAATTAGGTCTTCCGGTCAAAGCGGTTGTTCGCGATTTGACGGACGAACAATTGGTCATTGCACAGGGCCAGGAGAATAATGAACGCCAGGATCTCACCTTTATTGAGAAAGCACGTTTTGCACATCGCCTGAATAAGCAATTTTCACGCGAGATCGTTATTGCCGCGATGTCAATCGACAAGAGTAACCTGTCGAAAATGCTTTTGCTTGTGGACACTCTCCCCCCGGAACTGATCGATGCAATCGGTCCCGCACCAGGGGTCGGCCGACCCAGCTGGCAGCAACTAACGGAACTTATCGAAAAGGCCCCCTCGCCTTCTGATGCCTCGACGTACGCGTTATCGCGTGAAGTACAAGCACTGCCATCTGCGGAGCGGTTCAAGGCGGTATTGGTCAGCCTTAAGCCTCCGCGGGTCTCTCGCGGACTTCCGGAAATAATGGCGACCCCTGATGGGGATCGATTGGCTCAGGTTTCGCAAAGCAAATCCAAATTGGAAATAACGATAGACAGAAAGGCGACGCCTGATTTCGCGGCCTTCGTCATTGATCACTTGCCTGCGCTTTATCAGGCGCACCGAGCACAGAACCAGAAGAAACAAGGAGAGTAGTCCGCAAAAGAAAAGAGCTCCCCCAACGTCGCCGTCGTGGAAGCCCTTCTGTCTCTCTAGCAAGAACAGAATCGCATTTCCTCGAATCCTCGTCAAGAGTTTTTGCGCCATTTTGGTGAGTGATTTTCTTTTGCCTGCTGAAAGGTGAGAGATGATGGAGACTGGAAATGTAACGACGCCCTTCGGGCGGCGGGGTATGACGCTTGCGCTGGTGCGCCGGCAGGTCGCCGCAAGCGACATTAAGCCTGGCAAACGTGCGGATAAATGGAAAATATTCAGGGATGCCTCAGCCGCAATGGACTTGCTTGGGATACAATCCAACAGTCTTGCGGTTCTCGATGCCTTATTGAGCTTTTATCCGGAGAATGAACTGCGGCAGGATGCACAGCTTGTTGTTTTTCCCTCGAATGCCCAACTTGCTCTTCGGGCGCACGGCTTGGCCGGGGCGACTTTACGCCGGCATATCGCAGTGCTTCTAGATGCAGGCCTGATCGTTCGCAAAGATAGCGCCAATGGAAAACGATACGCGCGCAAGGATAATGCCGGTCAAATCGAGCAGGCATTTGGTTTCGATTTATCGCCCCTCCTCGCACGCTCAGAGGAGCTTGCGATGATGGCGCAACAGGTGATGGCTGATCGCGCCACCTTTAGAAAAGCCAAGGAAAGCCTGACCATTTGCCGCCGAGACGTCCGCAAGCTCATCACGGCGGCGATCGAGGAGGGCGCGCAAGGTGACTGGCAAGAGATCGAATGCGCTTATATCTCTCTCGTCGGCAAAATATCCAGAACGCCGGCTCTTTCTGAGGTCACGTTGGTTTTAGATGAGATGAACACCCTTAAGAGAGACATCGTTAAACGACTGGAAAATCAAGTTAATGTAGAAAAAAATAGCGCCAATGCCGCTCAAATTGAGCGGCACATACAGAATTCAAATACCAAATACATAACTGAATTTGAACCTCGCTCTCGAAAAGAGCAAGAAGCGATGACGGAGCACGACAATTCGCCTAAAAGACTGCCGATAAAGTCATTTCCGCTTGGAATGGTTTTGAAGGCCTGCCCTTCGGTTGGCGATTACGGACCAGATGGAAAGATCGCAAATTGGCGTGACTTAATGACAGCTGCGGTGGTGGTTAGATCCATGTTGGGTGTAAGTCCGTCCGCCTATCAGGAAGCTTGCGAAATCATGGGTCAAGAGAATGCGGCAACCGCCATTGCATGTATTTTAGAACGTGCAAATTTTATCAATTCGGCAGGAGGTTATCTGCGTGATCTAACCCGTCGGTCACAGCAGGGAGAATTCTCTCTCGGGCCTATGATGATGGCTTTGTTAAGGACCAACGGAGAAGCGGGTATGAAGGCCGGGTAAAAGGTTGAGCGAATCCTCCAAAAGGACGATGATTGGAGCCAAAATGCGAGGAATTGAGCGGGTGATTTGGTGGTCAGCTGACCACCAACATAAGTAGTTGAAAGAGCAAGGTTTTTTCAATGGTGCTTTGAAAGCCAGATTGTGAGTGATTATTTACACAAAAAATGCGGATTGCGGTGAAATTGGTCGGTGTAAGCGGAATATTGGGCTTCTGCCTTGATTATCACAACAGAAAAAGAGCGCAGATTGTTTGCGGTATCTCTAATCCGAATGCATCCACGCCACTATTCTGGTGGCCGGATAAGACGTCAAAATAAGATTAGGCCTGCGGCATACAAGCCAGGTAGTTATCCTGAATGGTGATGTGATCGGCCAAGTGCTTGGCATCATGCCAGACACCCCAGATGAAACTGGAGGCGCGCCCGGAAAGTCCGGGAAGACCGAGGAAGTAGAGGCCTCTCTCAGAAGAGACACCTCGTTGATGTCTAGGGCGCCCCGCGTCATCGAAGGCTTGCACTTTCAACCAGCTATAGTCGGACCTGAAGCCGGTGGCCCAGATGATGGTGGTGATGCCTGCCGCGGTAAGATCCAGTTCGAGAATCGGATTAGTAATACAATCAGCCGTCGGACCAAGAATGCGGGCTTCCGGTTCTTGCGGAAGGTTGAGACCGTTCAATACAACGAAAGCATCCGCCTCGTCGAGCAGTGATAGATAGGTCTGGTCACCACGATCGAGATTGTTGGCAAGGTCTTCAGCGAAGGATAATTTGCCGTTCTTAAAACTTTCGGTCATGCCAACCAGAATCATTCCTCGTGCTGCAAGACGACGGAAGTCGATAGTTTCTCCGCCTCGCGCACCACTGACAGCGACCGTAACATGGTTGCTTGTCTGTAATTCCTTCACCTGGGCATCCCATTTGCCGAGAACGCCGAGCCACCAGGGCAGTCATACCCGCGATAGGCGCGCGGAGGACGATCATGCGGACCAACCGAAAGATAAGTTTTGCGGCCTACTCGCATGAGTTCCTCCGCAATCTGCGTTCCCGACGAGCCAGCGCCAATCACGAGAGCGGCCCCCTCCCCGAGTTGGTGAGGATTGCGGTATTCGCTGGAATGTATCTGGTTGATATTGGCGATCGGCGGAACGATTGGCGGGATATTCGGCAACTGGAACGGACCGGTCGCCACAACGACGTAGCGTGCTTCGATCACTCCGTTAGATGTCTCGACACGGAAGCCAGGGCGACCGCCCAGGCGCTCGACTTGAGCTACCTCGGTTCCACAGCGTATTGGTGCGTTGTACTTTTTTGCATAGGCTTCAAAATAATCTGCAACGCCTTCTTTGGAAACAAACGCATCGGCATTGCCGGGAAAGTTCAGGTTTGGAAAACGATCGTGCCAAGCCGGACCATTGGCGACCAGAGAATCCCAACGCATGGAACGCCAGCGCTCCGCTATCCTTCCTTTTTCAAGGACAACGTGTGCCACATTGTTCCTGGTCAGATGCTCACTCATAGCGATGCCCGCCTGGCCACCGCCGACGACGAGTGCATGTATTTTTTCGACAGGCATTGTTTCGTCCTTTCTATAAATTGAAGTGTGTGCTGGCCCCTGGGGTGTTGCCGAGAGCCGAAGCATAGGGGCAGGGACAACGAGGATTCTTATTGCTGTGGCTGTAGGAGTAAATTTGTCTGCATTATTCGTTTTTCTTGGTCGTCGGGCATCTCATTAAGTCGGCATCCCTCGCTTCTGCGAATGCTCGCCAAGGCAGTCTCCATCTCTTCCTTGGACGTTAGCTGTTTACGAATAGTCGGCCGATGCGGGCTATCTACAACTCTATGATGATAGTGGACCGAAATCTCAATCTGGTAGAAGCTCTTAGGTTGGTATGAGCGATATACAAAGAGAGGAAATTTTTGGCGAGATTAACAACGCAGTAAGAGACGAGGGGAGGAGAAGTCAGCGCGCCGATGAGCAGCCGATGCTTACGTAAGTTCGCAATGCACAATCGCAAGGAACGTGAGAAGAGGCCTTGTGAAAAAATTGATTTTAGGACTCCCTTAAATCGATCTCTGCTAAATTTGCTGGGTATTCTGTCTGATCGTTGCGCAAGATGAGCTGATGATATTGAACCACCAGTTTGGCAATCGTAAAAATAGTTTTGATTTGGACGCTGCAGCCGCGCTGGATGAAGCTTGGGACCTCGCATGCACAGGTCGTTCCATTCGCGCATTTTCTTTAGCGAATTCAGTTTTGGCTTCAGCAGAACAGCGGGGAGATCAGGGTCTTATAGCGGGCAGTTCTCAGCAATGTGCCTGGTATTGCTTTCAACTTGGTGAGGCAGAGACGGGGCTAGTTTACGCGGAGAAAGCAATTTCTCTGTGGAAGCATCTTGAAGAGCCAGTGCTTGAGGCACAAGCTCTTAGTGTCGGTGCTTGGCTGCATCTGGAACTCGGTAATCTAGAGCAGGCTGTCGAGTTTGCCGCAGAAGCACTCAACATTGCCGACCAGAGCCGTAATCTCCGATCTCGGTCTTTGGCTATAAATGTGATTGGCGTGATATTCTGGATGACGCGTCAACCATCTCTCGCTGTTGATTATTGCAGTCGAGCCGTGGAGCTAGCCCGAGAGGCATACGATCTTACATTCGAATGTTGGTGGTTGATTAATCTTGGTGGGGCGCATGCAGAGGATGCTTATCTCGCTCAGGAAGCCGATAATCAAAAATTCGAAACGTCGATTAGCAGCGCAATAGATATTACGAAACAAGCACTCAGCCTCGCTCAATCACTTAAAGACGCTTGGGCCGAGAGGTTGTGTATCGCAAATTTAGCAGAATATTTTAATGCGGTTGAGGATTTTTCCGCCGCAGAAATGTTATTGGAGCGGTATCGTGACATTCCGGGAGACGATTATGTCCGCGGTGAGGGGCATTATCTGGTTACACTGGGAAGCACGCTCGTTTCGTTAAAGCGCTATGAAGAGGCCTTGGTTCCACTTGAGCAGGCCCACTTGCTTGCCGGGGAAAATTTCAATCTTGAGACGTTAATGCATGCCTGTTTGTCTCTTTCAAAGGCTCATGAGTATCTTGGAGCATTTGAGTCTGCACTGGATTTTCATAAAAAGTATCACAAGCTCCATCAGCAGTTCACAGCGGAGCGGATCCAGCAAAATGCCCGTATGGCGGAGATCCGTTATGAAACGAAAAAACTCAAGGCAATGCTTGATACAGAGGCAGAGCGCTCTGCAGAAATTGCCCGGTCATTAGAGGCCCTTCAGCAGCAAACCAATGTCCTGACCGAAGCGGCGAATACGGACCCGTTGACGGGACTTTCCAATCGGCGGCATTTGGAGACGATAATATCAGACATTAATACTCAAAGCGCGAGTTATGCGCTGGCGATCCTTGATGTCGATCACTTCAAGAAAATCAATGATACGTTTTCCCATATTATTGGTGATCGTGTCCTCGTGCAAATCGGGACACTGGTCAAAATTGTTATTCGTGAAACAGATCTTGCAGTTCGCTTCGGTGGCGAAGAGTTCGTGATACTTATGACGGACCTAACACCCGCCCACGCGGAAAGAGTTTCCGAAAGACTGCGAATGACAATTACCAACTTTGACTGGTCCGAAATTGCCGATGGGCTGAATGTGTCCGTCAGTATCGGAGTGGCAATGTCAGACCATGCAGTCGATGCCGAGGCGGTTTTGCAACTGGCGGATCGGCGCCTTTATTGGGCAAAGCAGACCGGTAGAAATAGAGTTGTTTGTTTTCTGCCGTCTGGAAATAGGTTTGAACAAACGACCAGCGCGATTACGGATTGAGGAAGCGATCCGATTCTGTTGACTGCCCCTCAGCCTTGGCGACGTTGCTTTCCTCTTGCCGTGAATCTCCGCTTCCGCCAGAGTGAAAATGCGTATGGAATGGCGTACAAAACCCGCAATGGCGCACTCGATTTTATGTCATCAATAACCGAAACCGCTAATCCGCTATCATGCAAGGCTAAAAGCTCGGGGTGTGGCGCGGAAAGGGATTTCGACGCGATGAGCGCGATAGACCGTTATGATCTTCGGTCGTGATGGGACTATGTTGACGTGCATTTTGGCAGGTAACTGAATTGGATCAGCAGTCTCAATTGTCATGAAAAATCCTTGTGAAACAACCGGGCTGAATTGAGTTCGTGGCCGAAAAATCCTATTTTCAGGCGCCAAACATTGTGATCAGCGATTCAAGGGATGCGAATTCTGGTTCAAATGAACAAGATCAAAGCCCGGCGGCTTTTGTCAAATTAACCCTGAAGCGATCCCTTCTGCGCTGGTACCTGCGTGTCATTTCGGCTGAGGCATGGCCGAGTTGCTTTTGCACATAGCGTTCGTCGACTTCGGCGGAGGAGGCGAGACCAGCGCGCAGGGAATGGCCTGAGAATTTGAAGGCACGTTCAATCTCGCTGAGATCGCCGCGAACCCCGGCAGCCATGGCGGTTCGCTTCACCAGCCTTGCCACTTCCTTATCGTTCAGGCGCTCTGGGCCAATGGACTTGCCTTGTCCGGTGACGCGGCGGAAGAGAGGGCCATGGGCAAGCCTGGCAAAGGTGATCCAGCTTTCGACGGCGACGACCGGGCAGGTGGCATCCGAGCTGCCGCGGCCGATTTCGACCTCGCGCCATCCGGTCTTGCCGCGTAGGACGAGAAGCATTCCTTCATCGTAGACTTCAATCCAGCCGCGGCCGTCTTCGGTTTGATCTGCTTTCAGATCGAGACCAACGATTTCGGACCGGCGCAGGCCGCCGGCGTACCCGATCAGCAGCATGGCCCGATCGCGCAGGCCACGCAGCGAGCCACGATCCAGCGTCTCCAGCATCGCGATGAGATCCTCGGCCAGCACCGCTTCCTTTTGGACCGGTGGCCGGGCGTGGCTGTTGCGAATGCCGGACAGCACCGTGGCGATATGACGATCCTTTCGATCGAGCATCAGCCCGCGCTGGGCATAATTCCATGAGAGAGAAGAAAGACGTCGCTCGATCGTCGATACCGCGTTGGCCTTGGCGCCCCGTTCGACAGATCCGGATGCACAGGCAGTGATGTAGAGACCGACTGTCTGCGGAACCGGGGGGAGGGGGCCCAGGTTCGATCGTCGGCACCAAGCGACAAAGTGCTTCCAGTCTGCGGCATAAGCCTTGCGGGTGTTGGCGGAACTGGCGGCTTCGACATAGCTGCGGGCTCGCTCCGTGAGGCTGGCGAGATGGCTTGGTGCTTGTTCCGCGCCTGTAGGCGAGGGGAGAGGACTGTCGCCCGATACCTCCGGCGCGGAAACATCACGATCAGAAGCCGTGCTGAGAGACGGCGCTGAGCTCTCCTGGAGGTGAATTTCGCTGTTTTGCTCGATGATGTGGGCCATTTCTCTATAATGACAAATATGTCCGATAATGCAAGATTATCGGGCATATTTGCTAGATGACGATGGGTGCGGTTCAAACCGATATTTCTGCCTACAACTGCGCGCCTGATCTATAATTCGGCGCATGGATTCGTTCGCGCCGTCCGCACGAAATACATCTGCTTGGTCGTCCCGCCTAACGGCGTGGGCGCTTTCGCCCGGCCGCGATATCAATAATCTGACGCTGCCTTCGCAGCCGGTATCGTTTTGAAATCGCTCGATGATCTTATCCAGGCCGATCCGCCTTGGATCAGCGCTGGTGCACGGATCAAATTTCAACCGTTTCCGCCTATGGAGCTGCGATCGAAAACAGCTTGATTGACCATCGATGCCACACATACACAACGCCGCTCACCGTCATCACATCGGCAAGATGAATTTCAAGGTGACGAACTGGGCCGAGTATGCGGGTCTGCGCCAACGTGGCGGTCTGACCCTTTGGATAACGTCTGAGGCCGTTGACGGTTGGACGGATGAAATGGCAGGCAGTTACCGACTACGGCAAACGATTCCTGGTCGAGACCGCGATCGGTCGCTATAAATCAATCATCGGAGGCCGGTTGCGAGCACGCTCATTCGCCGCACAACAGACGGAAGTCGCCATCGGCTGCACCAGCCTCAATCGAATGCTGGCATGTGCGCGCCCGAAGTCCGTCCGGCGCGTGGCAGCCACGGCATAAACACAGCATCATAGAGTAGAATCCGTTCAGTCATCGACCGATGCACCAACCCTCAGCCCATTATGATTATCGCTATGTCTACGCTATCGGCCACATTTTGATCCGTTTAGCAGGGGCAAGAGGCCGTTTGCACGAAACCAACCCACTTCATCGCGCAGAGTTTCAATGATTGGCCGGAACTCAAGGCCCAATTCTAGTCGACTTCTTGCGGGATCGTAACGGGAGCGGTCATTCTCGGTCGCGACGGTACGCGCCATAGCCCAACTCAACAGCACCGGCTTGCCGGTCAACCGGGCGTAAAGCTCATTGCCCGCGCCGATCATGTAGAGAAAGATCAGCGGAATGCGGCGGGTCGGCGCGTTGGTCCCACTCACCTGCGCGATCAGCGGCAGCAGATCAGCCATGGTCATATGCCGCCCGGCGGCTAGGTAACGTTCGCCGCGCCTGCCCTTATGGTTGGCAAGGATCATTGCCCGCGCCACATCTCGGGCGTCAACCACTGAGAAGGACCCCGGCGGAACGCCGGGCAGCCGTTCAAGCGCCACATCGAGGACGGTCTGACCTGCCGATGTCGGCCCAATGTCGCCGGGTCCGTGCATCCAGCCGGGAAGTACCATCGTCGCCCAGAAGTCGGGATGAGAATCGAGAAAGCCGAGCACGACGCGGTCCGCCAGGATTTTACTGCGATAATAGTCGTCGGCGTCCCGTTCATCCCGCAACATGGTTTCATCAATGATCTGTCCTGGATCGCCGCGCAACACTGCAACCGAACTGGTATGGATGAAACGGCGCACCCCGGCGTTCCATGCATGTTCTAGCAGGGCGCTGACACCCTCGACATTGGCCGCTTGGAGCGCATCCCAATGGCGGCCACCCTTATAGGAATCCCGAAAATAGGCCGCAGTATGGAAAACCACATCGACGCCTCGAAGCGCATCCGCGAAACCGGCTACATTGAGCATGTCGCCGATGATGATCTCCAGATCCAGTCCGCCAAACTGTCGTGCTGCTTTTTCAGGTGAGCGCACCAGCGCCCGCACCCGCCAACCTTCGGCAATTAGTTCACGCACCAGATTGTTGCCAAGAAGGCCTGTTGCCCCCGTCACGAAGGCAATGGACGGACGGGAAGTGATATTGGGATCGTTAGACATGAAAATGTTCCACTGTTGAGGGAACATGCTCTATAAGTCTAGACCAAGGTCAATGGTCAAGAGCTTAAGAGGTAAAATGCTAATAGGGGAATTCGCCCATCGGACAGGGCTCAGCCAAGACACCATTCGCTTCTATATTCGCAAGGGTCTGCTAACGCCGCAGGTGGGTGTAAAGGGCGGTCGCAATCCCTATCAGATATTCACTGAACAGGACGCCTCGACGGCCAGGATGATCCGTTTCGCGCAAGCGCTGGGAATGTCGCTCAAAGAGATTGCCGAAATTGCGACGGAACTGCAACGCGAAGGTCTCTCGCAGGCGCGTGAAGTCGAAATCATGGAAGTCCAGCTTGCCAAGCTGGAGCAGAAGGCGGCCGAACTAGCCGAATTGACCGGCTATCTGCGCGCAAAGCGCGACTGGGTCACGCGCGGCAAGCCAGGTGACGAGCCGCGATTTACCGACGAGACACTTTGCCTGGCTTCGATGACGACGGGTTTAAGATTCAGATCGGGAACTACAGGGCGCTGAGAATTTCGCACCACCAGATAATCTGCATTGCGGCATTGCTTTGGTGACGCAGACCTATTTTACAATAGAGTCCGCTTTGAGCCAAACTTGGAGGTCGCAACCAGTTTGCCGGCTTTGTGTGGGGGCCTGTGCCGAGAAAGGTGGAGGATGACCCGCCAAGGGCTGTGGACTGATGAAGGGGTAGACCAACGGCGTAATATCAATGGCTTCTGGCGGCATTCGGGGATCAACTGCAAGATCCAGCCTTCATGGCCATCGTTATCATCCCATCCGATCGGTACGGTCGAGCCCGGTTCCAACCGCGTTCGCAGGTGCACGGTTGCGTTGATGCGGACTTCCGATCCATGTCCGATTTGCGCCCCATGAAACACGGCGGCTCCGGTGGCGACAAACACTTCGGCGTCGATTTGAGCACCGACCACATGGCTGTTCGGACCAACGATGCAGTGGTTCCCCTACGGAGCAGTCATGCCGACTGGTCGCGCGGATGACCGCGTTCTCGAACATGATGTAGTTGCGTCCGATGCGGATGGAGCCGCCAGCTTCTGCCGCCAGGCGAGCGCCATGCATGATCCTGCTACCCGCACCGATAACAACATCGCCACAGACCGTCGCGTCCTGAGCAATCCAGGCATCAGGATCGATTGATGGCGACTGTTCTTCGTAAGACAAAAGCATGGTTCCTGCTCTCCTGGCCACTAAGACGGCACCCGTACAGTTTCGAGATGCCAGACCTTGGCAACGATCCGCCAGCCGTCAACGCCTCTCACGAAGCAAAGATGATCGACAAAGACATTCGCGTGAATTCGCAACCTCACCTTTACAGTTGCTGCGGCCGGCGAAAGCCAGTCGATCAGGATGATCTCGTCTTCGCGTTCCTGTGAGCGGCTTGCGGGGGATTCACGCTTTGCGATCACCTGGCGATAATCGGCAATAGGGTCGACTGTAATTGCGCCTTCCTCCGCGTCGAACAGGCTGCAGGCCGGATGAAAGACCTTGTCGAAAAGCAAGAGATCGCAGGCGTAGAGGGCATCGAAATACGTTTGTATTGCGTCTAGCAGCTCGGTATCGCGGTTCATTGCGCTTGCTCCGTGGTTTGTCGGCTTATGACCGTGTCGCACGCCGACAACGCCAGTTGCCAGTGGCAGAATTGCCAGATAAGACGGCATTCATGCCAAATATTGAGAAGCCTCGCTCTCCCGCAAACAATCGTGTCGTCAGCCTCGTCTATGACGGCCTCTGCACGTTCGAGTTCGGGATCACTGCCGAAGTCTTTGGCCTGGACCGTCCTGAAGCAGGACCAAACTGGTATCAGTTCAAATCGGTCTCGCTGGAGGACCAGGTTCTTCATGCCTGCGGTGGCCTGACGGTCACAGCGACAGGCGTGGAAGCCGATCTGCATCAGGCCGGAACAATCATCGTTCCGGGCTGGCGCGGGCCGGATGCGCCTGTGCCCGATCAGATCTGCGACGCCCTGGCCCGCGCTCATCGGGGCGGCACCCGGATCGTTTCCATCTGTGGAGGTGCTTACGTGCTCGCGGCCGCCGGTCTGCTCAATGGTCGCCGTGCCACGACGCACTGGCGTTTCGCCGAGCACCTGGCCCGCCGCTATCCTGCTATCGAGATCGACGCGACCTGTCTCTATGTCGATGAGGTGGACATTCTGACATCGGCGGGTAGCTCGGCAGGCATCGATCTGTGCCTGCATATCGTCCGGGCGGATTTCGGGGCGGAACTTGCCAATACGGTGGCGCGTCGCCTGGTGATGTATAGCCATCGCCAGGGCGGCCAGTCCCAGTTCATCAAGCGGCCCGTCCCATTAAGGCGTGAGGCTGGCCGCCTGTCGTCGATCCTCGATCACATTCTGGCCAACCTTCAGGATCCGCACACAATCAGTTCTCTTGCCCGCCACGCCGGTATGAGCGAGCGTACTTTTCAACGTCGCTTTCAGTCTCTGACCGGCTTGTCCCCGCTCAAGTGGATCCTGAGGGAGCGGCTGGAGCAAGCCCGCATCCTGCTTGAAACCAGCACGACCGCACCCGATGAGATTGCCAGAGTGACTGGACTTGGAAGCGCCGAAAACCTGAGGCTTCAGTTTGGTCGATGTTACGGGGTTAGCCCCGTGATCTACCGCAATCGTTTTGCCCAACGGCCGGCAAGTGACCGGACGCCCCCAAACTCACCGATCAAATATCTCCAATTTGATTGAGTTTAATGCCGTCCGCGCGCTGCACGATTCATGCGACAATAAATGCGCCGCGGGTTCGACAGAAGTTAACTGCAGGTCAGGCTGCAGATGCCCAATGGCTGAAAAGCTGCTGAGCAACGTTCAGCCCAGCGCGACGATCCTTGCTGACAAGACTTATGATACCGATGCAATTCGTAACTTTGCCAAGCAGCACAAATGCTGGGCTAGTCGGGAAGTTTGAACAAGCATTTTCGAATTCTTACGGGAGGCAGTCAGAGTCTGTTCAAGAAAGCGGATACGTGCCAGCCGTCTTGTCATAAGCTTGATCATTGCGGTCTGGATGAATGCCCGGCTTGTTGCGACGTTGTTGCATCGAGCCGGTGGCCGCTGATATCAGGCGTCCGTGACCCATTGTACAGCTGACGGCTTCCCGTTATCATTCCCCATTCGAAATCGTCCCAGGGGCCGAGATTAACGATTCCTACCCCGTTCTCTGTCCTTTTCGCGGCGGCAAGCGCACTTGCCCATATCGTGCCGAAGGACCGAGGTCGATCACAGCAAATGGCGCGTTGCCATCTCGCATCCGAGCAGCAGAAGACAGACCAGGAACCCGCGACGAAAGGCCGCCGGGCTGATCCGATTGCGAACACGCTGTCCCGCCCACATGCCCGCCAGCGCCGGGATCACGGCCAGCGCCGAAATGGCCAGCCGGTCGGGCTCAAAGGCACCGTATGCGCCAAGACCGATGGCGAGAGCCACGGTCGATACGGTAAAGGACAGGCCGAGCGCCTGAACCAGGTCGTCTTTTGAAAGCCCAAGCGCCTGTAGATACGGCACGGCGGGAATGACGAACACGCCTGTAGCCCCCGTGACCGTACCCGTGACGCCACCGACGAGCGGCGACAGAAAGCGTTCGCTCCAACGTGGAAAGTTTAGCTGGCGGGCGAATAACGTATAGGCGGAATAGAGGATGAGGGCGAGACCGAGGAAGGGTGTCGTCGCTTTGGTATCGCCACCCGATATCCATGCAGATCCAAGCAAGGTTCCCGCCACGATCGCCAGCATCATGGGCCAAAGCCGCCGCAGGAGCGGTTTGAAACTCGGGCCTGCAAAGAGTTGCCAGATATTGGTGACTAACGACGGTATGATGAGCAGGCTTGCGGCCGCCAGCGGAGAGACGAGCGCACCGAGAACGCCCATGGCCACCGTGGGCAGGCCCATTCCGGTGATGCCCTTGACCAGGCCTGCCGCAAAAAAGGTGGCCAGAACGGCGGCGAGCATTGCTGTCGAAAGATCAAACATGGCATATGACTATCCTTTCGGACGCAGGCGACAATGCGGATGTGGTTGATGCCTGCCTTCGGCTATTCCGAAGGCACATAAGCTGCTATCCTTCCCCCATGCGCTTTGACCTCGTCGATCTTCGTCTGTTTCTCGCCGTCATCGATGCTGGCAGCATCACGCATGGTGCGGCCGAAGCGGGGATGTCGCTGCCGGCTGCCAGCGAACGACTGCGGGACATGGAGGCCTCGGGTGAAGTCCTGCTGCTCCATCGCGGCCGGCGCGGCGTCAGCCCGACGGAGGCTGGCGAGGCCTTGGCGCATCATGCCCGTGCGATCCTTCACCAGATGGCGCAGATGCGAGGCGAGATCGGCCGTTATGCGAAGGGGCTTCGCAGCACGATACGCATCCTGGCCAATACGGCCGCCGTATCGGAGTTCCTGCCCGAGAGGCTTGGGGCCTGGATGAGGGCCAATCCGCAAGTCGATATCGAATTGAAGGAACGGCAGAGCCCTGATATCGCCCGCGCGCTTGCGGCGGGTTTTGCTGATATTGGAATTTTATCAAGCACAGCCGGGACAGAAGAGTTGATCTTGCGTCCGTTCGCCATTGATCGGCTTGTCGCCGTATTTGCGCCGGATCATGACTTTGCTGGAAAGAAACAGCTTCGTTTCGCTGAACTGCTCGATCACCACTTCATCGGATTGATGGACGGTGCTCTGCAGCGGCACATTGAAATGCAGGCGATGCGACTTGGCGCAAAGGTGAGACTGCGCGTGGCTCTTCGCAGTTTCGGAGGGATCTGCCGATTGGCGGGCAAAGGAGCAGGCATCGGCATTGTTCCGGAAACGGCGGCTCGGCATTGGAAGCGCACGGTGCGAATGGATTTCGCCAGACTTTCAGACGAATGGGCGACACGTCACCTGTCCGCTGGCATACACAGCGGTGCTGAACTGACACCTGCCGCACAAAGCCTGTTCGAGCATCTGACAGCGGATAACTGCGCCTGAAACGGCACGCTGCTGTGCGTCAGCGCGACGCCTCCTGCCGGCAGGTGTCGTTTGATGGCGGCGCGGTCGCCTATCCACCTCGTCAGGGCTAGGTTTAGCCTGCAGCACATCATGCCGAGGCCCATGCAAACGCCCCGAAGCCATGCAATTACATATTAATTGGAGGGCAATCGGCGGAATTTGGCGCACCGCGCCGGTTGAAGACGAGCGCTATGTCTGCGCTATCGCCCTCCTTTTGCAAGGAATTAAGACCATCGCTCTCCGGATATGGCTTCCGTCGATTGCAAATACCGGTCGAGGCCGCGGGGGCATTAGCCTTCCGGTTTGCTGCCGCCCAACGGAAATGGCGTGATCGCGGCGGAAACCAGCGCGACAACGGTGGCCAGCCCTGCCAACCCGGCCGCGAGCAATGGAATTGCCACAGGCTCAGCCCGGCCGACAATGCGGCAGCGCTTAAGCCGGCCCCGAGGGCGTTTCCGAGATTGAAGGCGCTGATGTTGAACGTCGAGGCAAGGTTGGGCGCTTCACGCGCGGCCGCGATCACCACGGCCTGTGTAATCGCGCAGACCGCAAAGGCAAAACGCCCCACACAGTGACGATTACCGACGCGGCCCGCGGCGCCTGCCCGTATACGGCGAAGGCGGGCAACACGAGGGCGACACCGACCAGTACCGCGACAAGACTTGGCCCGCCCGCCAGTCCGCCAGCCGCGCGCCATGATAATTCCCGGCTGTCAGTCCAACCCCGAGGGCCAGCAGGACGAAACCGACATGTGCTTCGGCAATGCCGGCGATCCGTGTGAGGATCGGCGTCACATAGGTGAAGAAGGCGAACATGCTGGTGGAGGCGAGCGTGCTGACCGTCAGCGTCAGCCAGACCGGCGGCACCTTCAGCGCTCGAATCTCGGCATCCAGATCACGCGCGGTTTCGATTGACGGAAGAAAACAAACCAGACCAAGCAGCGCGACCGCACCGATGCCGGCAACGATAAGGAACGTAGTGCGCCAGCCTGCGGCCTGGGCGATGAAGGTGCCGAGAGGCACGCCCACGACATTGGCGATGGTCAGTCCGCTGATCATGAGGGCTATTGCCCCTGCGCTGCGGTCTGTCCAGCGCATATGGGAGACCCATCGTCTCCAGCCGCATCGCCTGCGTACGTTCAAGAAATCCAACGACCCAGCCTTCGCCGAGAAGGTAGAAGATGTGGTTGGACTCTATATGAGCCCGCCAGCCCATGCCATCGTCGTTTCCATTGATGAGAAGAGCCAGATACAAGCACTCGACCGAACCCAGCCGGGATTGCCGCTCAAGCCCGGCAAATGCGCCACCATGACCCACGATTACAAGCGCAATGGCACGACCACCCTGTTGGCTGCCCTCAATGTCCTTGACGGAACCGTGCTGGGGCGGTGCATGCCCCGCCATCGTCATCAGGAATTCATACGCTTTCTCAATGCCGTGGAAAAAGCCGTCCCTGCCGGAAAAGTCGTTCATGCCATTCTCGACAATTACGCGACCCACAAACACCCCAAAGTGCTCGAATGGCTGGCCGATCATCCACGATGGACCTTTCATTTCATGCCGACATCAGCATCGTGGCTCAACGCGGTCGAAAACTTCTTTTCCGCCATCACCCGTCGGGCAATTCAGCGCGGTGTGTTCAAATCCGTGCCCGACCTGCAAAAGACAATTCGTGACTATATCAAACGGAACAACGCAGACCCAAAACCATTCGTCTGGACAAAATCCGCCAGTAACATTTTCGCAAATATCGCTGAAATCCCTGTACCATCTGTATGAGTCCGTGCACTAGCTTTGACGAAGACATCCTTATTGGCCTCCGAGGCTTCTTTTTGGAGAAGAGTCCTGAAGCCATCCGCCAGGTCGGAAAGAGGGATGGTCGACATGGAAGCTACCTTAGTGAACGCCATGGAGTTCCTGTTCAGCGCCCTGAGGAAATTCGCAACAATCTCTGGGTCGCAGCGTTCGAGCATGTCGCAAGGCACAACGAAAGACGGATCGGGAGAGGGATTTTCAGAGACGTCCAGTGCCGCCATCACGGCGCCCGTATGATCGAGCGTTCGCGTCAGGAAGCCCGGCACATCGAAACTTGATGCCAAGAGACAAATGCTGTCGGTGTTAAGCAAACCAGGGGGCGGGCCGCCAACCGATGACGCTATTGGCTAGCTGGCAAACGGATCGAGCCTGACGTGTCGGTTCCGAGACCGATATCGGCGAGGCCAGCCGCGACCGCTACAGCGGAGCCAGAAGAGGTCCTCCGGGGATCAGCTCCGGATGAGCTGGATTGACGGGCATGCCGAAATGCATGTTGCCGCCAATGAGCGAGTAGGCAAGTTCATCTGTGTTGGTCTTGCCCACAAATTGCGCTCCGGCATCCAGCAGCAGCTGTACAAGAGGCGCCGTTTTGTTCTTGATGCCGGAGGCGGCGAGCAGGTGCGGGTTACCCGCCGCCGTAGGATAGCCCGCGACATCGACCAGATCCTTGACGGCGAGCCGCATGTTCGCCAATGGCCGGCTCGGATCTGCCGAATGTGCGATGGCACCGCCGGATAAGGCATGAGCGCATTCCAGCGGTCTTCCATTGTCAGATCTTCAGATGTTGCAGCACGCGTGCGCGGGTATCGGGACCGTTGTTGTCCTCGTCGTCGATGGCGCCGAGCTTAAGCACTGCCCAACGATCGGCGACTGAAAGCGCGAAGTCAAGGTTCTGCTCAACCAGTAGAATGGTGGTGCCGTTGCGTGCGCGATCATGTTTTAGCACAGACGCGATGTGGATGATGACGGAGGGTTGGAGGCCCTCGGAGATTTCGTCGATCAGCAGCAGCGTCGGACGAAGCATCAGCGCCCGCGCCAAGATCAGCATCTTCTGTTCGCCGCCAGACAGTGTTCCAGCCTTTTGAACAAGTCGATCTTCCAAGAATGGGAAATAGCTGTAGACTCGCTTCAGCGCCGGGCTGAGCTCGCGGTCGCTACGCAACGCCAGCCGCAGATTGTCGCGGATCGAAAGGTCCTGAAATAGCGGCTGTTCCTGTGGCGCGTAGCCGATGCCCGAGGCGACAAGCTCAGCGGGTCTCTTTCCGGCAATCGCTTTGCCATCGACATTCACTGATCCCTTGGAGAGGGGCATGAAGCCTAGAATCGACTTGAGCAGCGTTGTCTTACCCATGCCGTTCTTGCCCATCAGGGCGAAAATCTCCCCCTGTTTTATGGCCAGAGACACGTCGTTGATCACGTCGACGGCGCCGTAGCCGCTGCTGATGCCGTTGAGCTGAAGTTTTGCGGCCTCAGACATGGGCGCCTCCTGCATAGATGGTGCGGACCGTTTCGGACTGGACGACATCTTCGACCGTTCCGTCGAGAACGAGTTTGCCCTGATGCAGCACGACGATGCGGCTTGAAATCTCCCGAACGAAATCGAGATCGTGCTCCACCAGGATGGCGGCGAAGCCCATTTCCGATGTCAGCTTCTTTAGGACGGTGCCTATGGTCATGCGCTCCGCCTTGGTCAGGCCGGCGGTCGGCTCGTCGAGCAGGATGAGGCGGGGTTCGAGCGCCACGACCATGGCAAGTTCCAGTGCCTGACGTTGTCCATGAGACAGCAGCGAGACGGGCCTGTCGACGATGTCGGCGATACCGGTAAGCCGCAGGATCTCCACTGCGGCGACCGGTAGCGGAATGCTTGTGCCTGATCTGGTCAAGCTCGGACGCTCGTGGGAGAGGCGCGCCATGCGCAGGCATTCGGCCACGGTCATGCTGTCGAAGATGCTGGCAACCTGGAACTTGCGGCCGACGCCGAGTGCGACGATACGTTCCGGCGGCATGCCGGCTATATCGTGACCATTGCTCTCGACCTGGCCGTCGATCGCTTCGGTGCCGTCTGACAGGCAACGCATCAGCGTGGTCTTGCCGGCGCCATTCGGGCCGACGACGCTGACCAGTTCTCCGGGGCGGATTTTCAGGTCGATACCTTTGAGCACGGCAAGGCTGCCATAGGACTTGCCGAGGTTGCGGATCGAGACGAGTGTGTCTGCCCCGCCTGCCGAGATATTGACAGTGGCGGGCAGTGCTTCGAGTGCTTGTTTCGCAGCCGTATCGCGGAAGTGGCGGGCGACGAGGGAGGCGAGGCCGCCCGGCAGAAGAATGATCATGACGACGAACAGGGCGCCGACGATCAGCTGCCACAGGAACGGCAGTTCGCCCGAAAGATTGGCACTGAGATAGTCTATGCCGATGGCGCCGAGCAGTGGGCCAATGATCGTGCCGCGGCCGCCAAGTGCGGTCCAGACGACCATCTCGGTGCCGAACACGAAACCGGTATTTTCCGGGGCGACAACGCCTGAGGCATTGGCGTAGAGAAAGCCGGCCAGTCCCGCCACGCCGGCGAGCGCGGCGGTCAGGGCGATCTTCACCCGCGACGGACTGAGGCCGAGATAGGCGACACGGGCTTCGTTGTCGCGAATGGCCTTCAGCAGCCGGCCAGCATCCGAGCGCACGAAGACGAAGGCGAGAACCGCAAGCGCCACGAGGCAAAGGCCGGTAAGGCGGAAGAAGCCGGGAAGACCCAGTGGCAATGTCTGATAGCCGACCAGGCCGCTGGAAGAGCCGGTCCACACACCGCCGGAATAGATCAGTTGTGTGACGACGATCGGCACGACAAGCGAAATGACTGTGGCATAAAGCGGCGTCGAGCCTTGATAGAAGGAGAGCCAGCCGACAGCGAGGCCTAGCAACAGCGGCACCAGAATGGCTGCGGCGAAGGCGAGTGCGAAGAGGGCGGGGCTGGCGCCTATATGGGTCAGCACCATTGCTGTGGCGTAAGCGCCGGCGCCGAAGAAGGCGGCCTGGCCAAAGGTGAGGATGCCGGTATAGCCCCACAGCAGGTCCACCGTGATGGCGAGCATAGCGTAGATCATCGAGCGGGTCAGTACGTTGAGGCTGAAGCGGTCGAGAAATGCCGGTCCGAAGAGCACCAGCAGCATGCCCGCGACGGCAAATATGGCGAGAAGGACGAGCTGGATTCTTTGTCTGTCAGGCACGGGCAAATCCCTTCGGACGGATGCGAAGCGTGATGGCGCAGAGGACGGCCACGGTGATGCCGCCGAGGATGGGGCTGAGGAAGGTCGAGACCAGAACCTGCGCGGCGCCAAAGACAAGGCAGGCGACGGCCAGCGCGCCGAAGGACGTGCCGGCGACCATGACCAGCATGAACGCGCCGGTCAGCCAGGCAACACCCATATTGGGATCGACGCTGGTGAGCGGCGCCAGCAGCACCCCGGCCAGCGCGGCAAGGCCGGTACCGATCATGAACGTGGCGAGCCGGATCTTCTCGGTATCCATGCCGAGCGCGCGGGCAAGGTTTTCGTTCATGATGACTGCCTGGGCTGAAAGACCGAGCCGCGTGCCTTCGAGCAGGAAGGCGAAGCCAAGACCGATGGCAAGTGCTGCGCCGACGGCAAACAGCCGGTAGAGCGAATAGCCGGTGTCGAGGACGTCAAGCGTACCTGGCAGGAGCGCAGGGGTGAAATGCACGTCGCGTCCGAACCACAGGGTGATCAGCTGGCCAATGACAATGCCGAGCCCCCAGGTGGCCAGGATCGCGTCGAGCGGACGGCGATAGAGCGGGCGGACGATGAAGCGCTCCGTTAGGGCGCCCAGAACGGCGCCGGTGACGAAAGCCAGGAGCAGGGCGAACCAGGGATTGAGGCCGAGTTCGTTTGTGACGACGGTGCAGTAAGCCCCAACCGTCAGCCAGGCGCCATGGGCGAAGTTAATGATCTTGAGTACGCCGAAAATGGCGAGCAGCCCCGTTGCGACAATGAACAGGATGGCTGCCGTACTGAGGATGTCCAGTAAGAGCGTCATGCATTTTTCCCTGATGTGAAGGCGGGGCTCGCTGCCCCGCCCTGGTCGCGTTTTCAGAGGTTGGGGCACTGTGCGCCGGGATCGACGTCCTTGTAGCTGTCGACCACCTTGACGCTGCCATCGTCCTGGACCTGGCCGAGATACATGGTGAGCGGCGCGTGGTGCTGCTTGGCCATGGAAATCAGGCCGCGCGGGCCGGTATAGGAGACAGCAGGCAATGCCTCGATCACGGCGGCGGTGTCCGTAGAGCCCGCCTTTTCGACGGCGGCCTTGTAAAGATAGATCGCCTCATATTGCGGTACGGAAAGATCGTTGGGGGTGCGCAACTCGCTGCCGAACTTCTTTTCCATAGATGCCAGGAAGGTCTTGTTCTCGGCGCTGTCGATGCCGGTCACATAGGAGGCCGAGAGGAAGATGCCGCTGGCATCGGCGCCCATGCTCTTGGCCGTGCCTTCGTCAACGGCGAGATTACCGTAGGGCAGGCTGACGCCGGCAGACCGCAGCTGCTTGGTGAGCGTCACGTTCGGTGCGCCGCCGGCTGTCGAGGTGATGATTGCATCGGCGCCGGAGGCCTTGAGCTTGGAAATCACCGCCGTCCAGTCGCTGCTGTCCATCGGCAGGTATTCCTCGCCGACGACGGATGCGCCCGACTTGTCGATATAGGCCTTGGCGAATTCCAGCATACCGCGGCCGAAGGCGTAGTCCGAGCCGACCAGGAAGAATTTCTTGGCGCCCTGCTTGCCGATGAAATTGTCAACCAGCGGCGGCACCTGCTGTTCCGGCACCCAGGCATTGACGAAGAGGTTGGCGTTGCAGGATTTGCCTTCGTAGAACGACGTGTAGATGTAAGGCACGTCGCCCTTGGTGATGATCGGCAGCCCGGCATTGCGGGCGGCGCTGGTTTCCATAGAGATGATGACATTGACTTCCTTCTGGAAGACCAGCGCATCGAAAGCCTTCTGCGCGCCGGCTGCGCCCGAGGCATCGTCGGCGATTTCGAGTTCCAGCGGACGGCCGAGAACGCCGCCATTGGCATTAATTTCCTCGACGGCCAGTTCGGCGGCCTGCACGACCGACGGCGCCACGACGCTGTTGGCGCCGGAAAGGCCGACCGGCACGCCGATCTTGATCGGGTCCGCGGCATGGGAGCTGCCGGCGAAAGCGAGTGAAGCAAGTGCGAGAAGGATGGATTTGCGGTTCATTATGTTCCCCTTTTGTGAGTATGGCGTGTTTTTTACCCGTAGACATCCGCCCGGCGGTCGCCGAGCAAATGATTGAAGCTGTTGAGCGTACGGCTGGCCGCCACGCTCGACAGATCGATTTTGGCAAGAAGGATCTCCTCGCGGTCGCCGCTGGCCGGGCCAGCTACCGACCAGCCTTGCGGGCCGACGATCAGGCTGCGACCGATGAAAGGCTGACCGCGCTCGGTGCCAACCCGATCGGCGCAGGCGATGTAGACGGCGTTGGAGTGGGCGGCCGCCTTAGCCAGGATGTTCGACATGGCGTCAGCCTGGTCTTCGGAGCCGGGCATAGGCACCCAGTTGGTCGGCACGCAGATCAGTTCCGCACCCGACAGAGCCAGCTGGCGGAACGCCTCTGGAAACCACCCGTCGTAGCAGATCGCGATGCCGACCTTGCCACGGCCGATGTCGAAGACCGGCAGACCGAGATCGCCTGGCGCGAAGTACCGGTTTTCTTCGTTCCACAGGTGGAGTTTGCGATATTTGCCGATATAACCGTCTGGGCCGCATAGAATCGCCGAGTTGTAGAAGGTTTCGCCGTCACGCTCGGCAATGCCGCTAACCAGATGGATAACGATTTCGCGGGCAAGCGCGATCAGCATCTGCGCGCTTTCGCCCTCAGGGACTGGCCCGGCTAGCTCGGCCAGCTCGGCCGTGTCGCGAAACACATAGCCGCTGTCGGCGAGTTCCGGCAGCACCACGAGATCGGCGCCATCGGCTTTGGCACGGCGTACTAGCCGGTCAATGGCTGCGAGATTGTGGTCGCGATCGCCGATGCGTGGTTCGAATTGGATCGAGGCGATCGTCAAATTGCGCGACGTCTGTGCGGTGTCAGTCAATTCAATCTCCAAACGCAAAAAACCCCTGGCACGGAAATCAATCCGTGAACCAGAGGCTGCATAGCCATGATGTCGTTGCGGCAGCCCTGCCGCTGAGCAAGCTTGCTCGTGACCAAAACTTCCACGGAAAACCGGGCAAGTCAAGCCATGAAATTAGGCAATCTTTTCGATGGTCAAGTTTTAGGCAGAAGGGCTATGGGCCCTAGCCCGCGCTGGGCTTGCCGGGCAGGGGAAGACCGAAGCTGCGCATGGTGTCATGGGCAGCGATGATCGCTTCGGCCACCTGAGCCATCGGCACGCGCTTGGCTGTCGCCTGGTCACGCAATAACCTGTAGGCAGCCTCCTCTTCGAGCCCGTTCATTGCCCTAAGCGCCGAAACGGCCTTGTCCACCAGCCGGCGACCCTTCAACGTTTCCTCCAGTTTCTGCACCTTGCCGACCAGGCGTTTTTCGTAGCTGTGGCGGTAGCGCGCCAGCGCGAACTGGGTGAGGATGCCGAGCGGCCGCAGCGGTTTGGAAATCACACCATGGGCGTTGAGATCGATTATGGCCTGTAGCGCGGTCGGACTCTCATAGGTCAGAATGGCGATGATCGCCGGCTGCTGGGTTTCGCTGATCTGCAGAGCCTGCTCGAGCTGGGTATCCTCGATATGCAGGAAGAGCGTGTCGACATCTGGCGGCAGTGTCGGCGGCAGTGGCCAGGTGGCCCTGACCTCGCAGCCCAGGCGCTTCAGATGCGCGACCAGCACATCGCCGTCCTCATCACGCGGATGCGCAACCAAAACACGTGCGCGGCGCAGATCCTGAACAATCCTGTTGGGTCCCGCCATTCCTAAGCCTCCAACCAGGCGTCTTCGAAGCGCGACGCGGTCAGATATGGGTCCGGACGGATCGGCCCCGGCGCCTGCCACGCGATGTCGAACAGGCCGTCGGCGCGGGCAACGCCAATGCGTGGATGCAGCCATAGATGGCGGGTATCCGCATCGAAACTGAGCCGGCCTTCCGGCGCTGCATAGTCTTCTACCAGGATTTCCTCGGAGATGCGATGGGTCTCCAGCGAGCCGGCGCGGGCCAAGGCGCGGGCGAACAGATGGACCTGCGCATAGGCCGGCTGGGACCAGACGCTGGTCGTGACCTCGCCACCGAACCGGCGCTTGTAGGCCTTGACGAACCGCTCGTTGGTCGCCCCCTCGACTGTCTGGAAGTATGTTGCGGAGAGGATGTGGCCGGTGCACAGACCGGCGCCGATTTCACGGATTTCGGTCTCGGCCATGGTGAGGCTGGCAATGGGATGGCGCAGGCGATCAATGCCGGCCTCGGCATACATGCGATAGAACTGCTGAGCCGGGCGGCCGATGATTGTGGAGAAGATCGCGTCCGGCTTGAGACGGACAATATCGGCGAGCACCGATTTCAATGTGTCGTTGTCCGCATGCAGCGGAATATAGCGTTCGCTGACGACCTCGCCGCCTTTGGATTCGACGATATCGCGCATCACGCGGTTGGATTCACGCGGGTAGATATAATCGACGCCGACGAAATAGAGGCGCGGCCCGTGATGGCGCAGCAGATATTCGGCTAGGGCGAACGTGTTCTGATTGAGCGTCGCGCCAGTATAGACGACGTTTTCGGAATATTCGAAGCCCTCATACATCGAGGGATACAGCAGCAGGCCGTTGTGACGCTCGACGATCGGCAGCACGGCCTTGCGGCTCGCCGACATCGAACAACCGAAGATGATGTTCACGTCGTCATCGGTCAGCAGACGACGGGCCAGATTACGATAGGCGGTGTTGTCGCCGCCGGGGTCGTGGGCCACCGGTACGATCGGTTTGCCCAAGACGCCACCTGCCTCATTGATTTCCTCGACCGCGAGCGCCGTTCCGAAAAAATGTTCGGTCTCGGTGATCTGGGTAATCCCGCTGCGGGAAAACAGAACTCCCACTCGCCATTCATTGGTCACGCCGCACTCTCCCTCATTCGATGGTGCACTCCTACCCCGGAAATCGGCAGACTTTAATAGGATTGTTGCCGGCCGGCGAAAGTTCCTGTCAAGCACTTTGAGACGCCGTAGGGGAAGCCAATTGAATTGCTCGGGGAACAGACGTCCCCGCAACTAAGAGGCGGTCGGCTCATCTGGTGCCGCTCGTTCGCTGAGGAGCTGGGCCAGTGGGACGGAACATCCGTGCCTGTTCGATACGCTATAGGGAAGATGCCTAATACGCAGCCCCAGTGATTTCGACTTTTTGGCCTTCCCAAAACGCGGTGAATCTGAATCTCTGTCGCAAGCGGGAGGTTTAGGATGCGATCAGGGATTTCGTTACGTGAAGATTTTGATGGTGAACGTCTCCGGCGGCTGGCGCGGCAGACGAAGGATGCAGCCCAGGTACGACGCCTGTTGGCACTCGCCTCTATCTACGACGGCGGCTCACGCTCAGATGCCGCCCGTCTCGGCAATGTGACGCTCCAGATCATCAGGGACTGGGTTATACGCTTCAACGAACGCGGTCCTCAAGGCCTGGTCAATGGCAAGGCTCTCGGTCAGCAGTCGCGGTTGAATGATCAGCAGCGTGCGGCCTTGGCGCAGGCCGTCGAGCGTGGTCCAACGCCCTATCTCGACGGCGTTGTTCGCTGGCGTCTGTGCGACTTGGCTCAATGGCTTTGGGAAGAGTTTCGCGTTTCAGTGAGCGAGCAAACGCTGAGCCGTGAAGTACGAGCCATGGGCTATCGCAAGCTTGCTGCCAGGCCCAAACATCATGCGCAAGACCCTCAAGCCATTGTGGGTTTTAAAAAAACTTCCCCACCGCAGTGGCAGAAATTGCCGCCGGAGCGGCCCAAGGAAAACGCATAGAGATTTGCTTCCAGGACGAGGCCCGTATCGGGCAGAGTGAGGCGGAAAAGCAAATGATCCAGTGAATCATTTGCCCGACGAACGAAGATCACCCGCCGCTGGGCCAGGCGTGGAACGCGGCCATCCGCGCCGCATGATCAACGCACAAGGTCGGCCTATATCTTCTGTGCAATTTGCCCCAAGCTCGGTAAAGCGGCAGCTCTCGTCTGCCTCGGGTAGCGACACCCACGCGATGACGCAGCACCTGACCGAAATCGCCCGCCATGTCGGCGAGGATGCCCAAGCCGTCCTCATCATGGATCAAGCAGGCTGGCACATGTCCAACAATCTTGTCGTGCCTGAAAACATCACCATCCTGCCACTCCCGCCGAAATCACCCGAGCTGAACCCGGTCGAAAACCTCTGGCACTTCATGCGTGAAAACTAGCTCTCGAACCGCATCTTTAAATCCTACGACGACATCGTCGATCATTGCTGTGATGCCTGGCGAAAGCTCGAAAGCAAGCCTTGGCGCATCATTTCCATCGGCCGCAGAGACTGGACAATTGGGTTGTGATCAGTGAGAACCTGTATGAGTGGCTTGCCCTTAAAAAATACTGTGTGATCGTCATGCGTGTAGGAGCAAAGCGTTGCCTCTGGGTGTGCCGCAATCCAGGTCATTGGCCAATCGCAATCAGCGAATGGACCAATGCGGGGATTGAGCCGGACAGCGTCACGCACAAATTCCGTTGAATGCAAGTCTGGGGCTTGGCGCAAAATTTCTTGGCGTAGTTTTTTATTCTGTATGCACCAGTTTTCATCAGCCTAAAAGAGCTCGGTTGACCGGTCATTCCTGAGCCGAAGTCGCCTCGATTTCCGAAAACATCCGTCAAATTCAAAACCCGCAGGAATAAATTTCTACGTTCTGGGTGTGTCGCAGAAAAATTTGCGACACGCCCTTATCGGGACCTTGGGATACATTTGTAAAGGCACTAACCTTCACTTCGAAACTGGCCCGGTGTCCGGCCAGTCAGTTTTTTGAAGGTGCGGGTGAAGCCGGATTGTGTTGAGAAGCCCGTTTCCGAGGCGATCTGCGCAAGGGAGAGCGAACTGGATCGAAGCTTGCTTTTTGCGGCGTCGATTCGTTTTTCTATCAGATATTGATAGGGTGTCTTTCCTGTCGAGCGATGAAAAGCCCTGATGAAATGGAAGGGGCTGAGACAGGCTTCGTCTGCCAGGCTTCGCAATGATAGTTCCTGATCAATCCGGTCTTCAACATAATCAAAGACTTTTTTCAGCCGACGGGAATCCAGAACTCCTCCCTGCTGGATTTTCCTATCGGGAATTGCAGGCCTGGCAAGGTAGGAGCGGAGGAGGTGAGCTGCCAGGGTGGTCCCGAGGCTGTCCGCCAACAGTTGGTCCACCGAGCCTTGTGGTGAATGGCTCATGGCGCGAAATGATGTTGCAATCTGATTGAGCATCGGATCGAATTCCCCGCCCGCATAATCCAAAAGGACGGATGAAGGATCGATGTCCAGTTCTTCGAGGGCCGTGGCGCCGAGAAGGTCCGGCGGTAGAAACATGTGAACCGTTTCGATCATCTTATCGGACAGTACGATGTCTGTTTCATGGACGCCCGCCGGGCAAAGCCAGAAAGTGCCGGCAGTGGCGGCACTTTTCTGATGTCTGCCGTCGCCTTTTCTCTCCACAGTCAGCCGTCCCGAGAGCATGACGGCAACCTCCGTTGCCTCAAGCTTCACTTCGGGCAGGCAACCCGCTTCATGTCTCCAGGTTTCCACTCTCATCCGGGGGGCATCATAGGCAAGCGACAGGAGGGTCCCCGTCTTGTATTTCCTGGTGCTGTGACAGTTTATTGTCATCACGTTCCCTCTCCGGTCAATCCGCAATATAGGCAAAAGATTCCGCAATTCCGGACGATACCAATCCGGATGCCAGTGTCATTCTTTCTCTGAGCTCAAAGGGGAGCTGGGCCCCCGGCGAATTCGAACAAGCCCCTGCGGCACGGCGCACGCGCCCTGCCGCAACAGGTGGAAAAAAGAAAGAGAGGAACAATGGAATCCGCTATACCCCCCCATCTCAAGTGTCCAAGAACGCTTTCTCGCCGCGTTGCCGATGAATACGAACCACCATTCTCCATGTGGGTCGCGCGCGCCGACAGCGATCTCCAGCAGGTCGTGATGGCTTACTTCGGCGTTCAGTATTCTGGAGAAGACAAAAAAGGTGATGCTCTTGCGGCACTGCGCCATATCGTTGGTGATTTTGCGCTTACCAATGGTCCCACTGAACATGACACCACCCATCATCAGGACGCGCAGGGATATGATAATCTGATCGCTGTCGGTTACTGGCGAGATCAGGAAAGCTATCATCGCTGGCTTGCCACTCCAGCGGTTGCAGAATGGTGGTCTTCCGATGAAAGACTGACGGAAGGTCTCGGCTATTTTCGCGAAATCGTTGCACCACGCGCCGAGCAATTTGAAACATTGTACGCCTTTAAGGATCGTCTGCCCGGCGTCGGCGCGGTGATGGACACCATCAGCGGTGATATTCAGGAACATGGCTATTGGGGTTCGATGCGCGACCGGTTTCCGATCTCGCAGACGGATCGCATGAGTGCCACCGGCACGCTTGAAATTGTCTCCGGTAACCCGCACCAGCGCGGACGCGTTCTCGTCAAAGCCCATGACAATATTGCTCTTATCCGGTCCGGACAGGATTGGGCCGAGGCGGATGGTGCCGAGCGTACGCTTTATCTCGACGAGATCGAACCGACGCTTCGCGATGGCATGAATTTTCTGCGTGACAATGGAAAGGCGCTCGGCTGCTACAGCAACCGATATGTCCGCTATATCGATCTCGAGGGTAATTTTCTTGAGAAGAGCTATAATATCGGACATTGGCGCTCACTTGACCTCTTGGAGCGTTGGGCAGAGTCGCATCCCACCCATTTGCGAATTTTCGTCACCTTCTTCCGTGTGGCGGCGGGTCTTGAAAAGCTTCGACTTTATCATGAAGTTTCCGTGTTCGATGGTGGCCACCAGTTTTACGAATATATCAACTGCCATCCGGAAACCGGCATGATGCGCGACGCCGCCATGGATGAACTGTCCGCTTAAAAACTCCCCGGCAACAAGATCCGGGAGGATCGCGGTGGTTATCGCGCGATCAGCCCGGATCAAAACGCCCTGCCAACAGGCATACCGTATGAGGATTATCTCCTCATATCTACGATGATAATGATCGTAAAAGCGATAAATGTCGATAGGGCGTTTTCAACGAAAAGAGCATTAAAATGCGCTTTAAATCACATTTTGTCGCGCACATGCTAAAATAATTGGTTTTTTCTCAGGTCGAAAATTTTTCGATATCATAGACTTTACAATTATTGGCGATGCGATAATTGTAAGAAAAAAGGGAACATCAAACATGCATCTGCTTCATCATCCTGCCTGTACCTTAGCGGTCAACACTGCGTTTTCACGCGCGCACGGTTTTGTTGTGTCCTCGCGAAGAGCGTGAATCTGATCTGGCGGGCGCTAAACCGAACGTTGACGATCGGTTTCAATCACCGCTGAAAAGTCTGATGACACCCAGTTCATTTGAATATCGGAAAATAACGGAGCGTCTGCGGCGCTGCGTTCCTGTGCCGGATTTTCCCGCGAGCGACCTCACGGTCTGACGTTTTTGCCGGACGCGGCTCTACCACAACCAGAATGAAACGAGGACGCACTATGTCTATAACACGCCCAACCGTTGCGGATGTCGCCAAACTTGCGGCTGACCTGCATATGACCATGTCTGTGGAGGAGGCCGCCGAATACCATGCGTTGATGGGCGGAATATTCGATGCCTATGATGTCGTTGACGGCCATCCCAATGTGCTGCCAGAGGTCAAATACCCCCGCACACCGGGCTATCGGCCACGCGACGCGGAAAACAAATACGGAGCTTGGGCCCAGAAAAGTGTCGTGAAGGGTGCCCCGGAAGGCAAGCTTTCAGGCAAGACCGTCGTTTTGAAGGACAATGTCGCGCTTGCCGGCGTGCCGATGATGAATGGCTCCACCACGCTGGAAGGCTTCATTCCGGCAGCGGACGCAACAATCGTCACACGTATCCTTGATGCTGGCGGGACCATTGTCGGCAAAGCCACCTGCGAACATTTCTGCCTGTCGGGCGGCAGCCATACGTCTGATCCCGGCCCCGTCCACAATCCAAACCGGCATGGCTATTCAGCAGGTGGTTCATCTTCCGGCTCTGCAGCTTTGGTGGCGGCGGGCGAGGTCGATATGGCCATCGGGGGCGATCAGGGCGGTTCCATTCGTATTCCGTCGGCCTATTGCGGTGTCTACGGAATGAAGGCCACCCATGGCCTTGTTCCTTATACAGGGGTCATGCCCATCGAGGCCACAATCGATCACACCGGCCCGATTACGTCGAATGTTGCTGACAACGCTTTGCTGCTGGAGGTCTTGGCTGGGGCCGATGGCCTTGATCCGCGCCAGTACGCACCAAAAGTCGCGGCCTATACGCAAGCCCTCGGAAAGGGCGTCAAAGGTCTCAAGATCGGCATTCTCACGGAAGGCTTCTCTTTTGCCAACACCCAGGAAGGTGTGGCGCAGAAGGTGCGTGCAGGTGCGGACCGGTTTGCCGCGCTCGGTGCTGACGTCTCGGAAATCTCCATACCGGAATTCCTGACGGCGCTTTGCGCATGGAACCCGATCACGCTGGAGGGTTTCATGGCGCAGATGCTGCATGGCAATGGCATGGGCTTCAACTGGAAGGGGCTTTACGATGTCGGCTTGCTCGATGCCCATTCGGCCTGGCGTGACAAGGCTGACGATTTTTCCGTGACGCTCAAGCTCTGCATGCTCGTCGGGCAATGGGGGCTCAGCCATTATCGCGGTCGGTACTATGCGAAATCACGCAATATCGTTCTGGAGCTGAAAAAGGCGTTCGATACCGTCTTTGCTACCTATGACCTTTTGCTGATGCCGACTGTGCCCTGCGTGGCATCGCCTCTACCCGGCAAAGACGCTTCCATCGCCGAAATCGTCACGCGAGGTTTCGAAATGACAGCGACGACCGCTGCTTTCGATGTCACCGGCCATCCCGCCATGTCGATTCCTTGTGGTCTGTCCGATGGATTGCCCGTCGGTCTTATGTTGATCGGCAACGACTATTGCGAAACCACGATCTACCAGGCCGCGAGTGCCTTCGAGGCCGATGGGGACTGGAGGGAGTTTTGAGGATCTGGTGAAGCCAGGAAAGCCGGGTGGCTCGTGCCGCTACCCAACCAAAAAGAGGGGAATTAACAAATGGCATCCAAACAATATCTTAAAACAAAGCTGATGGCCGTCGCCACGGCCTGCTTGTGTACCGCTTCATCGGCCTTGGCCGTCGATCTCGACGCCTTGGATCTCATTCCGGCGCCGAGCGGAACGAATGCAATTCTGTCCTATTCGACCTACACCACGCGAAGCAGCTATGTGACCAATAGGGGCAGTAAAATCAAAGACGGAACAGGTCTGGATTCCTATGTTGGCATCCTGCGCTACGTTCATTACACGGATATCGCGGGCTTCTCATTTGCGCCGCAAGTCCTGCTGCCTTACGGCAGCCTGTATAACGGTAGTCTTGGTGGGGCAGCGCTGGACTCGGCAAGCGGAATTGGCGATCCAATTTTTGCTGCGCCGCTCTGGTTGGTCAACAACAAGAATAGCGGCACAACGTTCGCCATCGTTCCCTATCTTTATGTGCCTATTGGTTCTTATGAAGCCGGGCGGTCTCTCAATCTGGGTGAAAACCGCTGGAAATTCGATCTCCAGCTTGGCGGCACACAGGCGCTCGGCAATGGTTTCACGGTCCAAGCCTCCTTTGACACCATGTGGTATGGGCGCAATTCCGATGCCACGTCAGATGGTGTCGGGCGTCTCGAGCAGGACAATACCTATCAGGGTCAGATCTGGCTTTCCTATTCGCCCCCATCGAACAAGAGCTGGACCTTCGCCGTCGGCTATTCGAAATATTGGGGCGGCGTGCAGACGCTGGATGGCGTGGAAAACGGCACAGCCACCAAATCCGATCAGGTCAGGCTGCAGATGGCCAAGTTTCTGACACCGACATTCCAGGTGCAGGGCCTGCTTCAGCGGGACCTGCGTGTTGAAGGCGGCTTCAAGGAAGACGCCCATGTCACTTTGCGCCTGATGAAGTTGTTCTGAAATGTAGCGGAAGAATTGTTCTTCCGCCCGACTCACTATCGATGAAAAGGAGACAGAAATGTCGCACAGTCACACCGAGCCACCGGCAGATATCGAATTGCGCGTCAAGGCACTGGAATCCCTTCTGCTGGAAAAGGGATTGATTGATCCAGCCGCCCTTGATGAGCTGGTTGATACCTATGAGAACCGCATTGGGCCGCGCAACGGCGCGCTGGTGGTTGCAAAAGCCTGGACGGACCCGGACTATAAAAAACGTCTTCTGGAAGACAGCACAGCTGCAATCGCCGAACTCGGCTTCTCCGGGGTTCAGGGCGAGGATATGGTTGTCGTCGAAAACACCGCTGAGGTCCATAACATGACGGTTTGCACGCTCTGCTCGTGCTATCCATGGCCAACGCTCGGATTGCCTCCAGCCTGGTATAAATCCGCTCCCTATCGCTCGCGCGTTGTCATCGATCCGCGCGGCGTGCTTGCCGAATTCGGCGTCAGCGTGCCGCCTGAGAGAGAAATCCGTGTCTGGGACAGCAGTGCGGAGATCCGTTATCTCGTGCTTCCCGAGCGCCCGGCCGGAACTGAAGACTGGAGTGAGGAACAGCTCGTTGAGCTCGTCACCCGTGATTCGATGATCGGGACCGGATTTCCAAAGCAGCCAAATCTCTAGGCCCAGATACATAGGCCCAATTGACCGGAATTGAGGTCTGGGAACCAAACGGGTCGATGCATCAGGACAGGGCCGGATTGGCTACTCACTCTTTCCAATCACGGCCTTGATCGCCCTGCTTTAACGACAACACATGAGGAGAACTAACAATGAACGGAATCCATGATCTGGGCGGCATGCATGGCATGGGGCCCATCGCGCCGCCAGCAGAAGAACCTGTTTTTGCACATGAATGGGAGCGGCGCGCATTTGCACTCTTTGTACCGCTTTTTGGCGCCGGATGCTTCAATGTCGACGAATTTCGCCACGCCATCGAGCGTATGTCTCCGGCCGAATATCTCGAAGGTAGCTATTACGAGCACTGGTTGCATTCATTTGAGACGCTTCTTTGTGAAAAAGGCTACTTGACAGCCGATGAGCTCGAGGCCCGGATCCTGCAGATGAAGGGAGCAAATTGATGCCAGTAACGAAGGATATGGTTCCAACGATCGTCATGACAGGTGCGTCCGCACGCGTGGCGGAAGACATTCAGGCGAGCTTCAAGGTTGGCGACAAGGTGCGCGCCAAGAATGCGAACCCCACAACGCATACCCGCCTTCCACGTTACGTTCGGGGCAAGACCGGCACGATCATGATGGATCACGGTGTCTTCGTAACACCGGACACCGTGGCCCATGGACTGGGCGAACATCCCCAACACCTCTACAATGTCGTCTTCAGCGGTGACGAGCTTTGGGGCGGCAACGCATCCGCAAAGGACAAGGTCTATATCGACCTCTGGGATGATTACCTGGAAAAGGTGGAATCATGAGCGCGCCTGTTCTGACCGATATGGTTCAGCTTCCACGCGATGAAGCTGGTCCGGTTTTCGATCGCCCCTGGCAGGCTCAAGCCTTTGCCTTGACGGTTGAACTCTACAAGAGCGATCTGTTTACCTGGCCGGAATGGGTCGAGGTCTTCAGTGAAGAAATCAAGGCTTTTCCAAATTTGCCGGGCGAAAGCGTCAACGATGCCTATTATCGTCAGTGGATGTCGGCATTGGAAAAAATGGTCGCATCTCGCAAACTGGTAGAGGAGACAGATCTTCTTGCCCGCACCCAGGAATGGCGGCAGGCTTATCTGAACACCCCCCATGGCCAGCCGATCCTGCTCATCAACGCAAGCTGCCCTCCCAGGCATGCCCACGATGACCACGATGACGAACATCACCATGATGGTGGCCATCACCACCACCATCATCACCATCATGCAGCCAAACGTAGTCCCATTGCGGTCAGCGCCGCCGTCTCCAACTGATCCAAACAAGGAACTGTAACGATGTCTCTCATGACCAGCGTCCAACCATCCATCACCATTCGCCCGGTGCCGTTGGCGGAAATCTTCCCATGGGCAGTGTTTGCCGGGGTGTTCTTTTTGATCGCGGCCTATTTTGTCGGTGCAGAACAGGGGGCAATATCGCTCATCGCCGGCAACGAGGTGCATGAATTTGTGCATGATGCCCGCCATCTGCTTGGCTTTCCTTGTCACTGAGGAGTGATTGTTATGGCAGGAACTTTCCTTGTTCGCGGAATGCTGGCTGGCCTCTTGGCTGCCGTCATCGCCTTCGGCTTCGCGACGCTCTATGCTGAACCCACTATTGAACGGGCCATTTCGTTTGAGGAAGGGCACGAACACACGCATTCTCATGCCTCCAGCGGCGCGGAGACACCGGCGACCTCTCAAGCGGGAGATGCCGAAGCCTTTAGCCGTCAAACCCAGTCCGGCATCGGTCTTCTGACCGGATTGTCGGTGATCGGGCTTGCGATGGGTGGCGTTTTCTCCATCGCCTTCATCATCCTGCATGGTCGCATGGGGCCGCGTGATCCGCGGATCCTGTCGCTCTGCATCGCGCTGACGGCTTATGTGATCCTCGTCCTTGTACCCGGCATCAAATATCCCGCCAATCCACCTGCGGTGGGATCGCCCGAGACCATTGGCCTTCGCACCGGTCTGTTCTTCGGCATGGTCGCGATTTCGATCGCTGCCGCCTTGCTGGCGATCCAGACCGCAAGGCTTGTCTCAACCAGCCTCGGAGTGTGGAACGGATCGTTATTGGGGATTGGCATCTTCCTGATGATCGTGGTTCTTGCTTATGCGGCACTCCCGACCTTCAGTGAACTGCCAGACGGGTTCTCCGCAGACCTTCTGTGGCGGTTCAGACTAAGTGCATTCGGAACGCAAGCGGTTCTTTGGAGTGTGATTGGTGTTACTTTTGGTTTTCTGGCTGAAAGAACATCAAAATCACGCACGATAGTCGCGCATTGATCGACTGTTCGAAGGGGCTGTTTCGGCGGCCCCTTCGCTTGAGGGGGTGGCGCTTTCAAAATGGAAGGTGGGGACATGGCTCGGATTCTGACATTGTTGTCCTCAGGAGTGACCGCGGCGCATAAGCAAGGTCTTTTTCCATGCGCAGATCCCCTGAGCGCGTCCTCGAAAACCCGAGCGCATAGCATTGCCCTCGATCTGCATCGGTTTGATTGCGCCTGGAGCGCGCCGGACCCGGCCAGCCTTCAGACAGCAGCAGCCGTTGGGCTTGAGGTGACACCTGACCCTGCCTTGGCTGAACTGGATTATGGCACATGGGCCGGTCGGTCCATCCAGGAGATCATGGAGGCAAAGCCGGATCAGTTCTCAGGCTGGATGCGTGGAGAGTTCACGCCAGGCGATGAAAGCCTGGAGGATTTGTTCGGTCGGGTTGGCCAATGGCTTTCAAACCATCTTGCAGGCCATCTTTCTGGCAAGAGCCGCATGGTTGCCGTGGCATCTCCAAATGTCGTTCGTGCCTGTGTTCTCGTTGCCCTCGATATGACGCCCGCACAGGTTTCTAAACTGGATATTCCCTCGCTGACCTTAAGCACGCTGACAAGCAACGGAAGAGAGTGGCGCGTCCGGTCTGTTGGTTCGCCACCCGCCTTTTCGAAGCCAATAACTGACGAAAACGCGGATTGGGGCCTTGGTGTCGATCATTTTCCAGAAAATTTAACGACCCTGTAGATGCCTCAAAAATAGGCGATTATCCCATTAAATAAGCTTGTAACGGCGATGATTGCCAATTATATATCTGATAGTGCTATGATCATTGATACGAGACGATTGGATTCTTGCCGTGCCGAGCAACCCTACAATGCAGGATCAGCTTGCTTATCTCATTGCAAGCATTAATCGTCAGCTTGAAGAAGAGTTGAGTGATGTTCTGAAGCCACAGGGTGTAGTGATCGAGCATTTTCGAATATTGACTGCTTTGGCAGCGTCCGATTGTCGTCCCATGCGTGATCTTGCCAATGCCGTGTTGATTGACCCTGCGTCGCTGACAAAAGTCATCGACCGGATGGTGACTGAAGCGCTCGTTTTTCGCGCACCCGATCCGGATGATCGGCGAAAAGTGCTGATATGCATGGCAAGCAAGGGCAAAGCGCTCTATGAGCGGCTGGAAATCCTCCATGATGCGCAACAGCAGAGCCTTGTGAGCCGCTTGTCCGAGCGAAAAGCAGATCAGCTTGCCGATATTCTGCGTGGTCTGATGAACTAAAGTCACGCCGTTCTAATCGGTGATAATGCGAAAATCAAAACCATCCACGGCGGCAATGTGAATCGGATGCCGGTTGCCAGTGGCGACTTCAGGATCAAAGCCGCGCGCAGTCCTGGTCTGGCTTGAACGTCCCATCTTGCTCACTAGATCCTGCGAGTGAATGCTACCGGCCGCCTTTGCCAGGCTTCCAAGACAATGGACTCCCTCATAAAGAGATTCACCAAAAGCATTGGGTGGCGCAGGGCACATGCCAAAATACTGGTGATACTTTTCCAGAAATGCATCGTTGTTGCGGGATCGAACACCCGAAAAATAGCCTGACGAGACATAGAGATTCTCGGTATGATCGGCTCCGATGCCATAAAGTACAGTTTCGTCAATTGATGTGCTGAAGCGCAGAATACCACTGGCCAGCCCGGATTCGGCGAATGCGCGGTTGAAAACGACGGCTTCGTGGCCCAGCAGCCAGGACATCACCACATGTGGGCGCGCCTGCCGGATTTTCGATAGAATGAAATCCTGATCTTCAAGGCCGAAGGGCACTTCAGTCTCACCAACCACCCGTCCTCCGCTGCCGGAAATCAACCGCCTCGCCTCAGCCATAGAGCGCTGCGGCCAAATGTAGTCATTGCCCAGCAGAAAAAATCGTGAGGCATTCTTTTCCTGGACGAGCCACTCAATAGCCGGGTTGAGCAGTTCTGCTGCCGTTTCCCCGATTGTAATAATGCCAGGGTGATATTCTTCGCCTTCGAATTGCGGTGTGTAGACGAATGGAATGCGCCCCTGCACGACATGGCGGATTGGTTGACGGGCAGAGCTTGGCACCATGGCGACAACGGCTTCCACCAGATCGAGGCTGACGGCACTGGCAGCCGCCTCGACTGCGCTGCGGTCGGTAGAGCCTGCATCGCGCACGATAAGTTCGATGTCGCGACCAAGGAGACCTCCCGTCGCGTTTATCTCCGAGGCTGCGAGAATGGCGCTGGCTTCGCAAGACGGCGCCCAGATTCCTGCCGGTCCGCTGCGAGGAATGAGAATACCGATTTTTAGAATTTTTCGCGTCATCTTCGCCACAGCCTCAATTCCAAGTAAAAGTAACAGATCTGTGACACTTGTACATCGTCAAACTGAGCGATGCTTTCAATCGTGGTCTTCTACGTCGGAGTGGTCTTTTGGGCATCGTAACGTTAACCGGACATCGATCAAAATATGGGATCTGGCTGCATGACCAGATCCAGCCGTGATCCTCTTTATCGTCGCCACCGATTTCCCGCCGAGGTGATTGCCCATGCAGTTTGGCTGTATTTCCGGTTTCCGCTTAGCCTGCGGATGGTCGAGGATCTGCTGGCAGCGCGTGGCATCATCGTCTCTCATCAAAGCGTGCGGCTCTGGGCGGAGAAATTCGGTAGACATTTTGCCAACGATATCCGCAAGATCCGCCGGCAGGCTCGGGGACAAATGGCATCTCGATGAGGTTGTCATCACCATCGGTGGAAGGAAACACTGGCTTTGGCGCGCCGTTGATCAGGATGGCTTTGTTCTCGACGTGCTGGTGCAAAACCGCCGCAATGCCAAGGCGGCAAAACGTTTGATGCGCAAGCTCCTGAAAGCCCAAGGCCGTGCGCTGCGTGTGATGATTACCGACAAACTACGATCCTATGGTGCAGCAAAGCGGGAGGTCATGCCCGGCGTTGAGCATCGTTCTCACAAGGGATCGAACAATCGGTCGGAAAACTCTCATCAGCCCGTCCGACGACGGGAGAGGATCATGAAGCGCTTCAAGTCAGCACGACATCTTCAGCGTTTCGTTTCCATCCATGACCCCATCGCCAACCTCTTTAACGTTCCCCGACACGATATCCCATCCGCCCACCATCGCGAACTGCGAACAGCAGCCATGCAAGCATGGCACCAAATCGCGCGCCTTCACGCCGCATGAACTAATTCCTCACGCCAAGATGTTGCGTTCAAGGCGATAAGTTTACAGTGCCGGCCCAAGTGGAAATCGACAGTCAAGCCCCATAGACGAAGACAACGCCTCTTCGAAAGGCGCTGACTCGCAAACGATACATCAGTGGTTAACGAGACTTAAAAATCGGTTGTCATCGATATTTTAACGGTTAATGGGGCCCCTTGTGTCACAGTGCCAAAGCTTGCGACACCTGACCAGTAATTCTTGTTGAAGACGTTTTCGACTTCGGCACGGAAGGTAACGGGTCGCTCCTTGATCGTTGTCTTGTAGCGCGCGCCGAGATCAAGACGTGTCCATGCCGGTAGTTTTTGGATATTGGCTGTATCGGCATATTGTTTGCCGGTGTGGATGACGTTGCCCGTCAGGGTGAAGCCGCTCAGGAATGGGGTGTCCCATTCTGCACCGAGGTTTACGAGGACTTTTGGCACGCCAATGGGGTCATTGCCTTGCGTCGAGGCATTGTTGGTTTTCGTCAACTCGCCCCGCATGAACGTAACGCCGCCAAGCAGTCTCACGGTGTCGGTCAACTCGCCGAACGCTGAAAGTTCAAGACCCCGGTTACGCTGTTCGCCACCGCGTTCGAAAACCAGATCGCTGCCACGCGTCTCCAAAACACCAAACGGCTTTTCGATCTGGAAAAGACTGGCGGTGAGCGTCACCGGACCGGTGTCTATCTTGGTTCCCACTTCATATTGCTTTGATTTATAGGGGCTGAGGGTTTCGCCTGCGTTTACGGCGTTTGTCGGAGCCGTTTCCCCGATGCTCAACCCTTCCGCATAGTTTGCATATAGCGATACATTTTCCCACGGCTTAACCACGACACCAACCATGGGTGTTATTGCGCTCGCGTCGGAAGAGGATGTTACAGCGCCAGTTGTCGAGCTGTAGTTTTCGGAATCGATGTGTTGAAAGCGCCCGCCAACCATCAATTGCGCCCGCTCATCCCATATGGACATTGTATCGGATAAAGCCACACCGTAGAATTCGCTTTCCGTTACTTTCGGTACGCTGGACGGCTTGGCAACAAATTGCTCCTCACGATCAACCGGATTATACAGATTGGTGGTTTGGGCCGTACCGGAATTGGAGCCTCGCGACAGCCATTGCAGCATATAATTGGCCTGCAATGTCACGGAGTGCTCGATGATGCCGGTGTCGAACTGTCCGCGAGTGCCGATTTCTGCGGTTCGTCTCTGCACATCAAAAATATAATGCTGCGGTACGATGCTGACATTGCCGGCAGAGTCCGTGATTGTGGGCGTGCCAAACAGACGCTCGACGTTTGACTTCCCACCACCGACGGCACCAAACACGGTCACGTCATCGCTGAGGTCATATTCAACGCGCCCCAGTGTTGAAAACTCCCGGGTTGCTGACCATTCCCAGGACTCCTGCACATTCAGACGATTGTCCGGTGCACTCGGCAGTTTAATGCCGGCTGTGGGATAGAATGGACGCTGTGGCGCGTCATAATGTTCATATTGATTGATGACATCGAGCGTTGCGCGCAGATTTTCTCCTTCGTAGTCCAGCGCAACCGCACCGACATAGGCAAAACGAGAAAGATCGTCAATAGTGCCATCACCACCTTGAACGCTGCCATTCAGCCGGACGCCAAATTGCCGTTCACTGCCATAGCGGCGGCTGATATCCACATGGGTTCCAACCTGAAGATCCGATTCATAGCTGGTGGTGACACGGGTCAGGTCCGTATCCAGAGCACGCTTTGGAACAATATTGATGGTTCCGCCCACACCACCATTGGGAGAAATGCCATAGAGGAAGGAGGTTGGCCCTTTCAGGACTTCTACGGATTCCGCATAATCGGTAAAAACGCGATAGTTTGGTGCGACGCCGAACACGCCATCAAACGCAATTTCACCAAAATTGCCGTCACCGATGGGAAAGCCACGGATATAGAAAGAGTCGACAATGCCGCCAGACGGATGCGTATTGCGCACCGATGCATCGCTCTCCATCACATCACCAACCGTTGATGCTCCCTTATCCTCTATGACTTTTGCAGTATATCCGCTGGTGCTGAAAGGCATATCCATGAAACTGCGGTTGCCCAGACTGCCCAATCGAGCACTACCGGTGACCATGCCCCCTGCATAAGGTTCGCTCTGTTTGCCTATGGTTGCGTTGGGCGATGAGGATTGTCCCTCAACAACAATTGGCTTGAGAACCGTGTCCTCTTCTGCCTGCGCAACAGTGCCGAGAGCAGCCAGAATTGCACCCATGGCAACGCCACTTTTCAAACCCATCATGTCAGCATCCCCCTCAGCAGAACCGGCAAGGTTGCCGTGAACTATGCTCTTTAAAATACACGCCCAAGCAGCTGGGTATTGAACATGACATTAAGAGTCAAGATTTTATTTTCATCGCGAATGAAATAGCCAGATATCTTTTATCCATCTGTTTATACTGGATATTTTTTTAGGATTGTAAATTGACATCTGGAAATAAACGCTACATGTTAAACATGATTTATGTAGTCATATTTTTGGAAATAGCGATTTTCACCGAAGGGCTGTATTTTATGCCATATCATTTTTCCTCTCCCAAAAAACTTGTCGACACTGAAGAAGTCGATCAAAGCGTTGTTGAGAATTTGCGCCAAACCATTTTACGTCAGCAGATCTGGACACGCCCTATTGCGGTCGAGCGCACTCAGTTTCTGGTGATGGATGGGCATCACCGGCTTGAGGTCGCAAGGCAGCTCAATCTCGCTGTCATTCCTGTTGTCCTCCTGGATTATGAGCGTGTGTCTGTCACGAGTTGGCGGCCTGAGGAATGCATTACACCAGACGATATTTTTGCCATGGCGCGGTCCGGCAAAAAATTTCCGATCAAAACGACACGTCACGTCTTCGCGGATGATTACCCGGTATGTGATGTACCGCTCGCGGTATTAGCCGGAATTGTGGCTACCATGGATTCGGCGATGCAAGGCGGCAGGGCGGTGCTGTCATGAGACTTGGCTCCAAGCAATCTCACACTCTGACGCCCCTGATTCATGACGAGGTCGCAGATTTTATTGAAAACAAGCATGAACAGTTGCGGGAAGGATTCAACAGATTTGGCTCGCCGCTCCATTTGATCTGGCCTGATCTGCTGGCCGATAATCTTCTGGCTTTGCAGGCCATATTGAGCGGCAGTCAAGTTCCATGCAGAATTTATTATGGTGTGAAGGTCAACAAGTCTGTGAATCTTATGGGAGCTGCCCTTCAGGCTGAAGGAGGCGTTGATGTCTCCAGCCTGTACGAGTTGCAGGATGCCTTGGCATTGGGTGCAAAGGGTGCCGATATTGTTGCGACCGGTCCTGCCAAAACATCGACATTTCATAGAGCCTTGATGGCCTGCAAGGCCCTGATTTCCATCGATTCTGTTGAGGAATTCGATGATATTTTGAAGGAATTGCCAAGCGCCGGTGACCCTCAGCCCGTGCTTTTGAGATTAAGGCCCCAAAATCAAGGGCAAAGCCGCTTCGGCATGGATGCTCAAGACGTTGTTTCGTGCCTGCATCGTTTGGCAGGCACCCCAGCCCTACGATTTGATGGAATCCATTTCCACCTGAGTGGTTATAGCGTCGAGACGCGCATCGAAGCATTGAATGAAGCCGCTGATCTCATTGCCAAAGCGCGCGGCATGGGGCTTTCTCCTCGCATGATCGATATTGGTGGTGGTTTGCCGGTGCAATATGTCGATCACCCGACCTACGCCGCCTTTCTGGAGGCGCAAACGGCGCAGGATTATCGCACCAACCATCTGCCACAGTCTTTTTATCCCTATGGAGGACCTGTTTGCGCAACGGAGTGGTTAACTCACCTGTTGCAATCCAAAATGCAGGACGGGCGCGATGTCGCAACATATTTCCGTCAAGAAAATCTTACGCTGGGGATGGAGCCGGGGCGGGCCCTTGCGGATCAGACTGCAATCACGGCTTTCAGAGTGACGAGAGTGAAGGCACTGGGTGCGCAGTCAGCAGCAATTTTTGTGGAGGGCAGCAGCTTCAGTGCATGCGAAACATGGTTCGCATCAGAATTTCTGATCGATCCCATTGTGGTGCCGCACGGGCCGGAAGCTGCACGCACCACTCCTGTGCGCGCCTATCTTGCCGGACATAGCTGCCTTGATGAAGATATTGTCTCCAACCGCTGGCTCGACTTTCCGATTACCCCGCAAGCTGGTGATTTGCTCATCTATGTCAATACCGGCGGCTATCAGATGGATCTGATGGAAAACCAGTTTCACCGCCACCCCATGCCAATCCGCTTATGTGTCAGGAGGACCGCAGATGGACTGTCCGAACTTATTCCGGATACCTGTGAGGAGGTACTATGCTCTATACAACCGTCACGCAATTGATTGGCCAGACCCCCCTGATCGCGCTTGATCTGGCAACAAGCAATGCAAAACTTTTGCTCAAAATGGAGAAGAACAATCCTGGCGGCTCAATGAAAGACCGCATGGCGCGCAGCATGGTGGTTGCGGCCTTGGCGGATGGGCGCCTGCCGCGTGGCGGCACGATCGTTGAATCCTCATCAGGCAACACGGGCACAGGTCTGGCTCTTGCGGCGCTGGAGTTTGGTCTTCGCTTTATCGCGGTCGTGGATCATCACGCCGCGCCGGATAAAATCCGGATGATGCGGGCCTTGGGTGCCGAAATTCGCTATGTTGAAGGCGACTATCGCGAAGATGAAGTGGCCGTCGTTGAAAGGCAGAGACTGGCCGCCCAGCTCGGCGCGCAACTGCCTGGTGCACTGTTCATGAACCAGTCCGACAATCCCGCCAATCCTGACGGCTATGCCGGATTTGTGGATGAGTTGATGGCACAACTGCCTGATGGATTGGATGCCTTTGTTGGTTGCGTGGGTACGGGTGGGTCGATGACGGGCATATCCCAGCGCCTCAAGCGCCTCAATCCCGCCATCAAGACAATTGCGGTTGAGCCTGCTGGTTCCATTGTTTTTGGTAAGCCGGGGCATTCCTATTACCAATCTGGCACAGGTACGCCCGCAGGCGATGAAGTCGGCAAGGTTCTGGATTATAGCTGCATTGATGAAGGTGTTCAGGTCACCGATACGCAAGCATTTGAAACGGCACGCTATATTGCCCGACGCAAAGGTATTCTCGTTGGTGGATCAACCGGGGGTACAATTTACAAAGCTCTCGAATTCATCGCATCCGGCAAATTGAGCGGCACAATTGTTACAGCCGTCGCAGATGGGGGTGAAAAATACCTGGCATCCGTGTTTGACGATGAGTGGATGGAAAAGCGCGGGCTTCTCAATCCGGCAATCGCAGCTCAATTGGATGGTTGGTTCAATGGCTTGGCAGGTGCGGCATGAGGGTCGCCATTTGCGGCGCAGGCCGCACCGGGCATTTGAATGCCGTGCTTTTTAAGCAAAATCCGCAGGTCCATCTCTCCGTTTTGACGGAGAATGACACTCTTGCCGCCAATTGGGCTGGAAATCCTGCTCCATGGCAGGCTTTTTTGCCGGATGGTCAGGGTATGTCCGGGCGCCCAGATTACGTTGGCAACAACCCCGATGAGGCGGTTGGGGATGTTGATCTGATTGTCATTACCCAGCCAGCCCATGCCAGATCCGCTGTTTTGCAGCGGATCGCAGGCAGTATCTCCAGCACCAAGCAGGTTTTCGTGGGAGCTATTCCGGGCTTTTGCGGTTTTGACTGGCTCGCTGCCGATCACTTAGGCGCAAGGGACAATGTGGTCATCTGGGGTTTGAAGGATGTGCCGCATATCGCCTACGACCTTGTTGCCGGACAGAGCGTTCGCATGGGCGGTGCTAAAGCCCATTTGTTTGCTGGCCTTCATCGGCGGGAATCCGCCCAAAGTGCCAAGGCCCTGCAAACAATGCTGACCGCGCTTTACAATGCGCCTGTAACCCTTTTGCAGGACTATCTGGAAATCACCCTGACACCCGGCAATGCGCTGATGCATCCAGCGATGCTCTATGGCCTGCTGGGGCCGGGCGCTGCCTGGGAGCGTAAACCGTTCTCCGAGCCGCTGTGCTGGTGGAGTGATTGCCCTGAGGAAGGGGCGCGCTTGCTGGAAATGTTCGATGCCGAAAATCAGGCCATATGTCAGGCGATTGCGACCCGAACCGGTCTTGATCTCAGCTCCGTCAAACCTTTGCGGCAGGAACTGATTGAAGCCTATGGCGATCAGATTGCCGATAGTCAAACGATGTATTCCCTGCTCAGAACAAACAGCGCCTATGCGGGAATTCAATTGCCGCTGATCCCCAATCATCATGGTCAAGGCTGGTTGATCGATCTGGAAAGCCGTGCCTTTCATGAGGATGTTGCATGCGGGCAGGCATTGCTGGTCAAGATCGCACAGCGGCTGGCGGTACCGATTCCAACCATCTCGAAAACCTACACGTGGGCGCGCCACTATCATGGTGCTTTGCCGGATGGATTAAGCCCGGTTCCTGATGATTGGCTGGAGGCTGCCTGATGACCCATTTGCTTTCGCCTTTGTTTGACATCCACGCGCAGACCGATGACCAGCCGTTGCGGGATTTTGCCGTTGCCAATGCAATCAGCCGCCTTGTTCGCTGCCTGTTTGCAGAACGTCTTCTGGCTCCTGAAGCGTTGCTCTGGTCGCGTGACAAGCATCAAGCCTGGTTGCCGCTGTGGAACACGCGCCGTGTGCTGCATTTTAAACATTTGCATGCGGCACCCGCTGGCACCTTGCAAAACCGTGGCGAGATTGAAATTCTCGACGCCGACGGCGGCCATGCCCGGATTGACCATCCCGATGCTTTGCTGCGGGAAGTGTTCGCTTCGTTGTCCATCTCTCCGACCCCTGATGGGCTTGAGGTTTTGATGCGCGATATCGCCGACAGCATCAACAATGATATGCTGGCCCGCCGACACCGGCAGGTCTGGGCTGCGAGCCTGAATGAGAAGATCAAACAATCCGGTGCGGTGGATTTTCTGGGCTATCTCTACGGTCATTTGCCTGCACATCTGGCGGCAATGCTGATTGACCAGTGGGGTGCGCTCGAAGGTCATCCGTTCTATCCGACATGGAAGGCAAAACCGAGTTTGCAGCCCGAAGAGGTTGTTGCCCTTTCGCCTGAATTCGGGGCCAAGGTGCCGGTCCGGATTGCGGCCTTGCGTCGGGGTTGGGCCTATGTGGAAAAAATGCCGCATGTGACTGATTACAATGACTGGTTTTCTGCCCAGTTTCCCGAATTGTTTGCCGCGTGGAAAGACCATCTGAGCGCACAGGGCAAATCAGCGCAAGACTGGATTCCTTTGCCCATCCACGGATGGCACCTCGAGCATTTTGTCCGCCGCGAATTTGGACAGGAAATCGCCTCTGGCATCTTGCTGTTGGACGGGCCAGACATTGACACCTCGCCATCCATGTCATTTCGGACCATGTTACCGGACGATGAAACGTTGCGCCCTTTCATCAAGTTGCCGGTTGCCATCTGGCTCACCAGCGAGCAGCGCAGCTTGCAGGCCAAATCCATTCACATGGGGCCTCGGCTTTCCACGTTAATCACCGATATTCTGGCCAATGAACCGGACATGGCCGCACAATTGGAAATCTTCACCGAAGAATTGGGAGCCATTCTGCACGATCCCGATACCGGCGATGAGCATCGCGGGCGATTTTTGTCGGTGGTCTATCGCAACGCCCAGCCTTTAAAGCGCGAGGATGGACGCTATGCGGTGACGGTCGCCGCACTTCTAAGTGCAAGTCCCAAGGATGGACGACCATTGATCTGCGAGCTGATTGCCCGTTACGGCAATGAGGAACAGGCAAGCGTTGTCGGCTTTTTCCGCCGGTATGTTGAGGTGGTGGTTCGGCCTGCGTTGGCGATGTATCTTCTTTATGGAATCGCTTTTGAGGCCCATCAGCAAAACACCACCATCGTGTTTGATCCTTCCGGTTCTGCGGAAAAGCTGATCATTCGGGATTTTGGTGATGGCCGCAGCTTTGCGCCTCTGCTCAAACAGCGTGGCTATCACCTCAAACCCTTTCAGCGTGCTGGGATTTTGCCCACCACCTTTGACGATGACATCGGGCTGGTTCGCTCGTTTTTGATCGACGCCTGCTTTATATGCCATCTGCATGAAATTGCTCTGTGCCTGACCCAGCACTATAGCATCGGCAATGATAGGCTCTGGACAGTGATCAAAGAGGTAACGCAAGAGGCGTTTGAAACATTGCGGCCCCGTGTGTCTTCGGACACGTTCTGGCAAGAAGAACGAGATGCCCTGCTTGAAAAAAAATGGCCCACCCGGTCGGTTCTCACCATGCATCTCCAGCGATATAGCGACTATCGGGTGGAGCATGAGCTGCCCAATCCTCTGGTCGGCCGTGAATGCTGAACGCTTTTGCCATGCTCAGGGCAAGCACGCCTGTGTTTCTGCTGCTGTTTGCGCTCCAGTTCATTTCCATGGGAGCCATGGAAATGAGCGGTCCTTTCTGGCCGCTGCAGATCAGGGTACTCAGCCCGTCGGATACGGCGTTCGGATTGGCAAGTATCGGGGTTTATATTTGCCCCATGCTTGGCATTTCCCTCACCAGCGCATTCTGGGGGCGTATGGGTGACCGCTATGGCAATCGCTTGATGATGGTTCGGGCCTTGGCGGGGTTGGCGATCACCCAGCTTCTGATTGCGCTTGCCCAAGATGTCTGGGTCATCCTGTTTCTGCGGTTCTTACAGGGGGCTTTCGCCGGCTATATTGCGCCCGCGCAAGCCTATGCCGTGCAGGTCAATAGCGGGCGTGATCGCGCCAGTCTGTTCGCCTGGTTGCAGGTGGCGACCAATGTTGGTTCGCTGGGCGGCGCATTTGCGGGTGGTCTCATTCTGGATGCAATGCCATTCGCGGCCGTTAATATCACGGCCGGGGCCGTATGTGGTCTATGTGCCCTTGTTGCCTGGGCAACATTGCCCATCCCGCCCATCAGACAGAATGCACCGCGCTCCGCTTCAAGCGCGCTCACCCCGGGCCATCCAGAAAGTTCTGCACCAGTCGTCGGGTTGCTGGTTTTGATTTGCGTATTGTTGGCCAGCCGAATGGTGCTGCAAGTGCCGTTTTCGCTCTACATGACCCAAGCTTTCGGAGCCAACCACTGGATTATTGGCCTCAGCTACGGGCTCATGGCGTTTGGTTTTGTGATTGGCGCCCCCCTCTGGGCGCGTCTGTTCAAAATGCGCAGCCTTGGCTTTGTGTTGGCGGTAAACACCGCGATCGCTCTGGCCTGCGCCAGCATCACGTTGATAGCGGGCTACACAACCCTCGTTCCCGTCTTTGCCGGATTGTACTTTCTCTGGGGCATTTTACTTGGTGGCACTACACCGGTTCTTACCTCCCGCCTTTCCCAGGCCACATCCTTCAACCGGCAAGGTGAAATTTTGGGCCGTGTGCAAAGCTGGCAGCAAATCGCTTCCATTTTGGGAATAGCAGCCGGTGTTGGATCAATGCAGCTTCGGGGTGCGGACGCCGCATTTCCCCTCGTATCGGCGTGTTACATCCTGTCATTTTTTATCGGCCTGTCGCTCTTGCTCAAAAGCGGCCCCTTACCCAACCGCATAGGATAAAACTGTGATAAAGCCAGCCATCACATTCTTTGTAGCTCTGCTGTCGTGCCTTGCAGCTCAGATGCCATCTGCTTTGGCACAAGAGCCCGCGGCTCAAACATCCAGTGCAGCAACAACGCCGCGTCATATCACCGTGACAGATATTGCTGGTCGGCAGGTGTCATTGCCTGTTCCTGTCCATCGCATGTTGTTGGGCGAAGGGCGGCAGCTCTATCTTGTCGCGTCATTGGAGTCCGAGAATCCTCTGGCGTTTCTGGCAGGATGGAAAAATGACCTCATTGAAGCCGACCCCGCAACCTATGCCCAATATGTCGCGAAGTTTCCGAAACTGGCCCAACTGCCAACCTTTGGCGGCAAGGAAGCAGGTCTGATTGATCTTGAGTCTGCCATTGTTCAAAAGCCTGATGTTGTGCTTTTGAATCTCGAAACCCAGCGCGCCAGCAAAGAGTCCGAATATATCGAAAAGCTGGCATCACTGGGAATACCGGTTCTTTATATCGATTTCCGGCATCAACCCCTTCACAATACCGAACCAACAATCCGCCTTTTGGGCGAGATCATGGGACGTGAAAAGCGCGCCGAGGAAATTATTGCCTTCAGGAAAAAGGCATTGTCGCAAGTGACGGATGTGATCGAACAAAAAAAGCCCGCACGACCGAATGTCTTTGTCGAGCGGATTGGCGGTTATGCGGATGATTGCTGCCTCACCTTTGGCAATGAGAATTTTGGTCGCTATGTCGAAATCGCCGGCGGGCACAATATCGGCGGTGATTTTCTTCCCGGAACCTTCGGACAATTGAACCCGGAACAGGTGATTGCTGCCGACCCGGATCAGGTTGTGGTCACGAGCGCCAATTGGGAAGCTTATGTTCCGGGTGGACACTGGATACCCCTGGGGCCGGGTGCCAACAGACAGGAAGCCGAACGAAAACTGGAATGGTTCACGACAAGAAATGCCTATGTTGGCACCAAAGCGGTCAAAAACCGCAGTTTCCATGGCATATGGCATCAGTTCTACAACAGCCCTTATGAATTCATCGCCATACAACAAATCGCAAAATGGCTTCATCCGGATTTGTTCGCCGATCTCGATCCAGACGAGACATTCAGGGAATATCATCGCCTTTTTCTGCCAATCGAATACAAGTCAGGCTATAGTATAAGCCTTGCGCCCTGAGAGGCAGTTTCGCCTTAAGTTTTGTACGATAGAGCAGTGGGCATGAACATTTCTTCGTCTACCTTCGCCTCCTATCGTTACAAACGTCACCGCTTTCCAGCCGAGATTATCGCTCACGCGGTTTAGCTGTACTTCCGGTTTCCATTGAGCCTGCGGCATGTCGAGGATTTGCTGGCCGAACGCGGTATTGACGTTTCGTTCCAGACAGTATCGGAATGGGCCGCCAAATTTGGCTCCGAGTTTGCTGCGTTGCTTCGCCGGCGCTCAAAGGGCGGCTTTGCCGATAAATGGCACCTCGATGAGATGGTGGTAACCATCAAAGGCCGGAAATACGGCTCTGTCGCAAAGATTCCGTTTGTGCTGGAAATAGGGGAGATAGTTTTCAGCGAGACTTTTGATGAGCGATTTCAAGTGGCGTCATTTTCAGGGCGAGGTGATCTTGTGGGCAGTTCGCTGGTATTGCCGCTATGGGGTGAGCTACCGCGATCTTGAACAGATGATGGCTGAAAGGGGCGTCGCCGTTGATCACATTCCACGATTTATCGCTGGGTCCAGAAATATGCCCCGGAAATCGAGAAGCGGCGGCGTTGGCACTGGCGGCGGCCCCCAATCAACGAGCTGGCGGGTTGACGAAACCTATGTGAAGGTTCGCGGCAAGTGGACCTATCTTTACCGGGCCGTCGATAAGTTCGGCAACACGATTGATTTCTATCTATCGCCGACCCGCAATGCCAAAGCGGCCAAGAGATTCCTGGGCAAGGCGCTGAACAGCCTGAAAGATTGGGAAAAGCCAACGGTCATCAACACCGACAAGGCACCAACCTATGGGATCGCGATCGCAGAACTGAAGGCCGATGGCAAATGCCCAAAAGAGTTGGTCCATCGGCAGGTCAAGTATCTGAACAACGTTGTCGAGGCCGATCATGGTAAGCTGAAACAGCTGATCAGACCTGTGAGAGGATTCAAGACGCTGAAAACGGCATATGCGACGATCAAGGGATTCGAGGTGATGCGGGCTTTACGCAAGGGGCAGGCTGCGATTTTCAACCTGACCGGCGATATCCGTGGTGAAGCTCGCATCGTTGAACGGACTTTTGGTATCGGACCGGGCGCTCTCACTGAAGCCGTGGCACTGCTCGCCCAGAATCTCGAAAGTCAGGCCGCTTGACGAAGTACATTAGTGAATTTCGTTGCTATTTGAAATCTTTGCAACATGTATAACCGCCCCATGCGCAAGAGGGTATTTTAGCCTGTTTTGACGCGTTGTCGGGTGCTGACATGTATCCGGCCTGTGATGCGGCGATCAACATGCCGCGGGCCCGTATGGTGTTTGCAGATCGGGTCCACATCAGAGCCGCGTGCTCAAAGGCACTCTGTTGCAAGCTGGTTGTCCCGATCCCGTCTCACGACCGTTGCGCCAAACGACTCCTTGCCCTCTTTTGCTCCGACGCCCTCGCGACCGAAGACGCTTACGCTGCTGCGGCCGGAGACTGGTAGACGCCGCCTCGAACCATCAAAGCCCAGACGATCCGCGCCATTTTGTTTGCCAGTGCGACCCGCACCAGCAGTGGCGGCTTGCGCGTCAGCATTGCGCCCAACCAAGTGCCGGGTCGCGCTTCGGCATGGACGCGCCGCTTTATGATGACACTATTGGCCCCGATGATCAGCAGGCGTCGTAGAGAGCGCTCGCCCATCTTCGTCGTTGACCCGAGCCGTTGCTTGCCGCCGGTGGAATGCTGCCGGGGTGTCAGGCCAAGCCAGGCTGCAAAGTCGCGTGCTTTACGGAAAGTCTGCGGCGGCGGAGCCAGGACTGCGATCGCCGTGGCAATCAGTGGGCCGATGCCCGGAACCGTCATCAGGCGCCGCGCCACTTCATTCTCCCTGGCTCTGTGTGCGATCTCGGCATCAAGTTTATCGGTGAACAGGAAGCAGAAATTCTGTCGGTCTGCTTGTCGGTGAAGCCATTCCAAGACCAGACGCACGAAGTGTGACGGTCTGTTGAGACTGTCGATCCTGCTTAGAGGAAAACAAGGGGTCGAAGGTTCACATCCCTTCAAGGTGATAGAGCTAGCATCCCATCTTGCTGCCTATCCTCTCGATCGTTATACTGTTTTTGAAAAACAGTATAACTTCGGAGTTGAGCTTATGAAGTCCATCGACCTCATGTATCAGACTATGCTCGCCGAGCTAGGTCAGCGCTCGCTAGACGCCGCTTGGACGGCCGATTTCCCTCCAGACGGTCGGTTCACCCCTGCCAACATTAAGGGGCGCAAATATTGGTACTTCGACATCCCAGATGGACACGGTGGCACGAAGCGTCGTTACGTAGGTCCTGCTGACGATCCGGATATCGCGCAACGCGTAGCTGATCATAAGCGGGACAAGAACGATTTACGCGCTCGCAGGCGCTTAGTAAATACCCTGACCCGTGAAGGCGGGATGATCGCCCCCGACGCTATGTCGGGCGATATCGTCGAAGCTCTTGCCGATGGTGGTCTCTTTCGACTCCGCGGTATTCTCATCGGTACGGTGGCCTTCCAATGTTATTCAGGATTGCTGGGCGTACGCCTTCCCATGGCTGCAATCCTGACCGGCGATGCCGACATCGCCCAGGACTATGCCATCAGTCGGGAGGTTGAAGACAGTCTGCCTCCGATCGTGGAGTTGCTGCAGGGCGTCGACGCCAGCTTCAGGCCAGTTCCTCATAGATCGGGATCCGCGGCCTCGTCGGCATTTCAGAATGCCGACGGCCACAGGGTCGAATTCCTGACGTCGAACCGCGGTTCGAACGACTTCACCGACCAGCCCGCGAAGATGCCTGCTCTTGGCGGCGCCAGCGCGGACCCACTACGCTTTCTCGACTTTCTTATTAGAGAGCCCGTCAGGACAATATTGCTCCACCGAAGCGGCATCCCAGTCGTCGTCCCCGATCCGTCTCGGTATGCGGTCCACAAGCTCATAGTCGCCAGCCGTCGGCACACTGACGGGCAGGGGTCGGCAAAGCGAGAGAAGGACGTTCGTCAAGCTGCGCTGCTCTTTGAGGCCCTGCAGCAAACACGGCGATCGGCTGACTTGGCACTCGTCTACAACGAAGCATGGGAGCGCGGGCCCGCGTGGCAAGAAGGTATTCGAACCGGGGCAGGGATGCTGCCGGCACCGGATGCCGAGCGGTTCAAAACGATCCTGAGCGAGGGCGCTAAGAAAAACCGCGAAGACATTGAGCTTCCGTTTGGCGAATAGGCGGTACACGCTTTGCAGGCAAAGCAGTTGATTTAATTCGAAGTAGCAAAGACAAATAGAGTGCCGAGAGTTCGATACCGTTCAAGACCACTGGTTAGGAAAAATTCTCTAAGACGGCCAGGAACGTGTGCCGATCGCCCTGTCCCTCGGTCAGCCGAACGCGCCCCTCGATGTCGGCCAAATGGTGATCCATCAACTGCTGCGCTTTTGGCAGGTCCTTGGCTTTCAGTGCGCCGACAATCTGGCGGTGGTGATCAGCCCCGCAGTCGTCTTTCCGCTCCTCCTCGTAGAGCGACATGACAAGCGAGAGGCGCGCGACGATCTTCGACAACACCTCCGTCAGGACGGCATTGCCACCGAGCTCTGCCAGAACGACATGGAACTTGCCTGACAGCACCGTCTTCGACTTCTCATCACCATGGTAATGGATGTGTTCTTCCTCGTCGGTCAGTTTTTCAAGTGCGTCCAACTGATCGGCGGTCGCGTGGTCCAGGACAAGTTCCAGGATGACGTGCTCGAGCTTGCGACGAGCCTCGAACAAGGCCTTGGCCTCTTCGATGCCAGGTTCGGCAACGAAGGTGCCGCGGTTCTTCTTGCGTTCCAGGAGATGGTCGCTTTCCAGAACGCCAAGAGCGCCACGCACGACCGTGCGACTCACGCCGAAGTGGTCGGCGATCGCGTCCTCAAGGATCTTGACGCCGGGCTTGAGCGCACCTTCACCGATCGCCGTGGCGAGCGTGATCCGGATGCGTTCAGTCACGTCGTCATGGGCGTTCTCGGTCGCATCGACCGGGCCGTTTGCCTTCGGTGCGGTCTTTGCGCCTTGACGTCGTGTCGTCTTCTTCATGTCTGTTTCCACCTCAGATCAAGCAACCTAATTATTTTCATGAGAATATTCCTGCGTATATGCGCTTGGCGCCAAAAGTCGAGATCTTCCCAATGTTTTGAGGAGCACCGGCGACATATGTAGCCGGTGTTGAACCTCTGCCTGTCAGGCGGCTCGCTGTTTCGTGGAAGGCGTCGAGAGCGGAATTCCATTCTCTCTGCAGACCCCTTCGACGTGGCGGGCGGAGGTTTTGATAAACTCTAACGCTTCACTGTAGCCGTAGGACTGCTGCGCATAGGTCGGGTATCCATACTGACTGGCTTCATAGGTCTCCCAGTCCGGGATCTCGCCGGTGGCAACACGCTTCTCGAACCCTTCCACCAGTGCCAGATAGGCCTCAAGTTCTTCCGCGGTCAGGTCGGGATGGCCGGCTCGCCAGATCGGGTCGTTGATCTCGATGCATTGGCGAGGATAGGCCTTGCGCGGTTTGTCCTCCACGGAGGCGGCGACTTCAAGGGAAAGGTTCAGTTCGGGATTGGCCTTGGCAAGGATGGGGATGATCGTGGCGAAATCGACGATGCCCCGGCCGACCGGCCGGGTCTGGAAATCGAGCCCCCCTGTGGCATGGCCGACATAGGCATCCTTGATATGGGTCTGGCGGACATAGGGCGCCACGCGCTTTGCGGCAAAGACCGGATGTTCTGCCCGTTGCAGGCCGTTGGCGGTGTCGAAGACCACCCCCATGCAATCCTCACCCACCTTTTCGATCAGCCGGAGGATTTCGAAGGAGGTGATCTCGTCATGGGTCTCCATGTTGAGATGGACGCCATTGGCGCGCGCCACGGGGGCGAGCTTCAACAGTACCTTTTCGATGGCCAGCAATTGTTCGTCCCAGGTGACGTCGGTACGGAAGCGGTCATTGGCCAGGCGTCCGCGATATTCCGATTTGAAATTTCCCGGCGATACCCAGAGCTCGCGGCAGCCGATGGCCGCACTCGCTTCGATCATGCGGGTGAAGCCAATGATAACGTCGCCATCGCCGATGGCCCGGAATTCCGGTGCCTCGGCACTGCAATAGGGATTGATCTTGCCAACACCGGCTTCGAGATAAAGTCCGAGTTTGTCTGCCTTGGCGCGGATCTCGGCCAATGCGCCCTTGTCCAGCGTCTCGCTCATGTCGAGGATCGTGCTGAAGAAGATACCGCCGAGGCCGAGTTCCTTGACGTGGTCCAGGCTTTTGAGTGGCCCGCGCTTCCTGGCTTCGGGCAGCTTCTGTCCGTCAATGCCTAGTCTCATGATCTGCTCCTTTGATGTTTCCTGATCGGATGCGCTGCAATGGCGATCCTGGTTGGTTGATGGATTGAACGGGAGATGTGTCAGGCGCGTTTGGGCGCGCCTTTGTGCGTACCGGCGGTCCTGCCTTTCGGGGCGAGGTGCTTTTCCAGAAAATGCTGTCCGATCGATGCGATTGACGTGATGAGGAGGTACCAGAGCGAGGCAACGCACAGCAGTTCGATGACGAGGAAGTTGCGCGCGTAGATCGCCTGCGCCTGGGTCAGCAGGTCCTGCATGCCGATGACGGACACAATGGCGCTCGCCTTCAGCATGCCGATCGCCTGGTTCCCGGTCGGCGGTACGATCAGCCGGATAGCCTGGGGCAGGACGACGGTGCGAAGGGCCTGGAGTGGGCGCAAGCCCAGTGACGAGGCCGCCTCGCGCTGGCCACGATCGACGGCGGTCAATCCGCCGCGAGTGATCTCGCTCATGTTCGCGGCTTCATGCAAGCCGAGCGCCAGGAAGCCGGCCAGCGCTGGGGTGACGAGTTCGTTGATCGAGATGGAATAGTGGCCGACGCCCACCATCGGAATGAACAGCGCGATGTTGAACCAGAAGAAGATCTGGACAATGAGCGGCACGCCGCGGAACCACCAGACGAAGGCGACGGCAAAAGCTTTAAAGACGATATTCTGGCTGGTCGCCATGATCGCAACGATGCAGCCAAAGGCGATCCCGGACACCATCGCGCCGGCCGTCAGTTGCAAGGTGAGGCCAACGCCGTCGAGGATGACCGGATCGACCATATACCGAGGTATCTCGCCCCACTGAACAGTCTGGTTTCGTCCAATCGTGATGACGAAGAGAACCAGCGCGAAGATCACGCTGGTGCCTGACGTGATCTGCCCCCACCGGATCGGCTTGCCGACCGGAGGTGCGATGGCCATGCTGACGGGTTGAGCAAACAATGACATGGCTCAGTTCACCGGCATGCTGGCGGCGTCGTTGAACTTGACGGTCGTCACGGCGAGTGGCCCGAGCCCCCATTTCTCCATGATCGCCTTGTAAGCGCCGCTGTCGACCATGTGCTGCAGCGAGGCGATGACCGTATCGCGAAGTTCCGGATTGTCTTTCGATGTCAGCATGCCGAGATAGCCGACAGCGAGGCGCACTTCCGGGATCGCTTGCAGGCCGACACCCTTGCCGGTCTGGTTCTCCGTTGTGTAGACACTCGTCGCATAACCGTTGACGGTTGCATCAGCGCGGCCTGTGCGAACGGCCTGCAGGACGTCAGGCATTTTGGGGATCGACATGATGTTCATCGGCGTAGCGCATTTTTCCGATGCGACTTCCACCAGGCGCGCCTGGAACGTGCCGACCGGCACGGCGACCTTCTTGCCGCAGAGGTCTTCCATGCTCTTGATGCCGAGCGGGTTGCCCTTGATGGTCATGATCGTCGTGGCGTCGAACATGTAGTCGATGACGTCGACCTGCTTTTCCAGCTCTACATCGTCGTTGATGCCGGAAATGGTCATGTCGAAACGCTTGGACAGGACGGCCGGCACGATGGCGGCGCCTGCGCCGACATTGGTCATCTGAACATCAATGCCGAGAATGACACCCAGTGCCGCGGCGATATCGGCATCGATCCCGATCAGCTTTCCGTCCTCTGCCTGGAAGCTGATTGGCGGCGTCAGGTCGGTTGCCACCTTCAGTATCTTCTTATCTTTGATGTCCGATGTCAGGCGGTCCGCAATTGTCTGATCGAACGCGACGCCGGGCAGTTTGGCGACGTCTGCATCCGGCACCATCTTTATGGCAGTACCTTCTGCGGCGTGTGCCGAAGTCGAGAGCAGTGCGAATGCGATGCCGGCCAGGCCGCCTTTGAGAGTTTCATTGAAGCTGCGCATGTGATCCCCTTGTCGCTTTTTGTCGAAGTGAATTTACGCAACATCGATGCAATCGGCGTGCCATCCTGGGCAGTGGTTTCTTAATATACTGTTTTCAAATGCTTATTTTTGGCGGATAACGCCCTTGCTATATCCGAACGAACATACGCATAAATATTCGAAAGTTGTCTGATTAAAAAACCACCTCCCGTCTCGGTCCGGGGCATGCATTGACGGTCACCTGACTAAGTTACTGCGTTTGCAGGTTGTTTTTGCCTTACCCATCCGCTTGGGATAATGGTCTGCAGCGGTTCCATCGGGAAAATCCCCAGAAACTCCCCAATCTATGCCTCAAGTATTGCCTAATGCGTGAGCTACGTCGATGAAAGTTGCACATTTTTTATTTTCGACAAAACTTTCGGTAAAATATTATATTATCTATTCTAAAATATTAAAAGCATAAATATATATTTAAAAACATTGTGTTGCCGATATAAATTGTGTGCATCTTGGAAACTGGCATGCAGATTGCAGCTCTCCTGCCATGACCGAAAGAGAAGCCATCATCGTCGACCGACCAAATCTCCGCCTGGTGCCGCCACGCGCCGAGCGCTTTGACGGCACGGCGAAACCAAAGGGGATATTCATGGCAGAGGCCTCGAAGGCAGGGGAGGGCAAGCAGCTCAGCGTCCAAGGTCTGACCCACAGCTATGGTGGGCAGAACGCGATCAGCGACATCACGTTTGAGGTCGAGGCTGGCGAGATCGTCGCGCTTCTCGGACCAAGCGGCTGCGGCAAGTCCACCGTCCTGCGGGCCATCGCCGGGCTGATCCAACCAAAGAGCGGGGCCATCCAACTCGGTGGCCAGGATCTCGCCAACGTGTCCGCGAGGTCCCGCGGCATCGGCATGGTGTTCCAGAACTACGCCCTGTTTCCGCATCTGACCGTGGCCGAGAACATCGCTTATCCGCTGGCCTGCCAGCACGTGCCGCGGGCTGAGCGCAGGCAACGGGTTGAGGAAATGCTTTCGCTCGTACAGTTGAAGAACTATGGCAACCGCCTGCCGCGTGAACTGTCCGGCGGCCAGCAGCAGCGCGTCGCCGTTGCCCGCGCCATTGCCGGACGCCCCTCGCTTCTGCTGCTCGACGAACCGTTCGGGGCGCTCGACCGGGCGCTTCGTTTCGATTTGCAGGTCGAGCTTCTGCATTTACAAAAGACGCTCGGGATCACGACGCTGATCGTGACGCATGACCAGGAAGAAGCCCAGAGCCTCGCCGGTCGGCTCGTGCTGATGAACAAGGGCAATGTCGAGCAGATCGACACGCCCATGGCCGTTTATGACCGCCCGAAGTCACTGTTCGTCAACACCTTCATTGGCCAGGCCAATGTGCTGCATGGGACGGTGGAGCGCCTGGATGCAAAGGCAACCAGCATTGCGCTGGTGAACGGCAAGGACATTGTTCTGCCGCGTCGGCTGAACTTTACGATCGGTTCCAAGGTGACAATGACCTTCCGTCCCGAAGATGTCCGCCTGTCTGCCAGCCCGAGTGACTTTGCTTTGCCGGCCAGGGTGACCGTATCCGTGCCACTTGGGCCGACGCTGGTCCACGATCTTCTTCTTGACGATGGGACAGGCCTTCGCGCGTCGCAGGTCCGCAGCCCTTCCACCTTCATTCCCGAGCCGGGAGCCCGACTCTTTGCCGAGATCGACACCGCCAGGTGTCACGCCTTTCCGAGCGAACCGGAAGCATCCAGTCAATGAACAACAACAGAGGTGAACAGATGCAAAACTTCAACATCACAAGACGTCATTTCGGACTGCTCGCCGCCGGTGCGGCTGCGGCCGCCACGCTGCCCTTTGCTGTACGCGCCGCTGGTGGCACGGCTGTTGCCGCGACCTTCCCCGGAAACTGGGAGGACGGCTACCGCTCCGTGCTGACACCGCTCGTCAAGGAAGCCGGTTTCGACCTGACGGTCGCTCCCGCCTTGGCGCAGGACCAGCTTGCGAAGGTGATGGCAAGCCCCGGCAACCCGCCTTACGATACCCTGCTGATGTCGCCCGGTCAGATGGCCGTCGCCATCGAGAACGACCTCATTCAGAAGATCGATCCGTCCAAGCTCAAGAACTGGAGCATGCTCGATCCGGCATTCCAGGGCGAGTACGGCCCGACCGTGACGGTCGAAGTCAACGGTATCGCTTATAACCCGGATCTGGTGCCGGCTCCGAAGGGCTATCGCGACCTGTTCGAAAACCCGGCTTATAAGGGCCTGGTATCCTGGACCGGTTTCGCCTCCAACACCGGCGTGATGGCCTATACCGAAATCGCCAGGATTTTTGGGAACGGTCCGACGGATATGGACGCCGTATTCAAACTGTTCAAGGACAATCCCGAGCAGATCAAGGGCGTCGTCGCCAGCACAAACCACCAGATGACCTTGTTCCAGCAGGGCGAAATCGCTGTGTTCATGTGCTCGACCGGCAATGTTGCGCGCCTCAAGTCCATGGGCCTCAAAGCCGAGTTCGTGCAACCGGAAACCGGCTCTCCGGCAGCTCCCGTCAATATCCATCTGACCAAGGGCGCCAAGAACATTGATGCAGCCTATGCCTATCTGGACGCCGCCATCTCAAAGGCCGCTCAGGACAAGCTGAAACTGCCACCGACCGAGATGTTCCCAACCAATAAGGAGGTCGCTCTTACACCGGGCATAGAGGCCTATGTGAAGCGTGAACAGCTGGCAACGCTGGTCTATCCGGACTGGGCGGCGATCAACAAGAACCGTGCGGAATGGATCCGCCAGTTCGATGCTCTCGTCGCCGGTTGAGGGTTCACAATGAAAGCGAGCGGTTTCCCATACGTTGTCCCGATGCTTCTGCTGTCGGTGGCGTTCTTTGCGACGCCGCTCGCCGTTCTCGTCGGATTCAGCTTCATCGGCCCCGACGGACTGTCTCTCCACAATTACGCACGGTTTTTTGGCGACGCATTTAACTACCGTGTTCTGGTCAACACCGCCACGCTCGGTCTCCAGACCATTGCCAGCACGACCCTGCTCGGTGTTCCGATCGCGCTTTTCTATTGGCACAGTGGCAAGACCGCGCGACAGGTCATCATCTTTCTGACACTTATTCCGATGCTGACCAGCAATGTGGTTCGGACCTTTGCCTGGATCGTCATTCTTGGACGACAGGGACCGATTAGCGAGGCATTTGTCGCGCTTGGGCTCGCGGACCGCCCGTTCACGCTGCTGTCCACCGAACTCGGTCTCGTCATGGCCATGTGTCAGATCGACCTACCTTTGATCATCTTGCCTTTGATTGCCATTCTCTCGCGCACGCCGTTGCAGTTCACCGAGGCGGCGCAGGTTTCAGGCGCGGGGCCATGGCGTATCTTCATGACGGTTCTCCTGCCAGTGATGCTACCCGGTCTGCTGGCGGGCTGGATCCTTGTATTTGCCAGTACCAGTGCGTCCTTCGTTACCCAGGCGGTCATCGGTGGTGCGCGAAACGTCTATGTGCCGCAGCTGATCTACCGCGAGGTCGGCACGTTGTTCGATTGGCCGATGGCCTCTGCCATCGCCGTTGTCCTCCTTCTGTCGACCGGCATCCTTCTTGTCGCTATGAGCATGATTTCACGTCACAGGAGGCTTGTCGGCCATGCATAATCATCGCGAAAATCCGATCCCGACCCTTCTCTATAAGACATTTGTTTTCGGCTTCGGCAGTCTCAGCCTGATCTATCTGGTGGCGCCCATTGTCATTGCGATCACCATGTCCTTCACCTCGGGCCAGACGCTCAAATATCCGCCAGAGGGTTTTTCTCTGCGCTGGTATGAGGCGCTGATCGATCCCGTCCGCTCAGGAACCGAACATATTGCCGCCGGCAATTCACTGAAGATCGCAGGCCTCGCGGTGCTCGGATCGCTGCTGTTTGCCGTGCCTGCCACTATCGGCATGGCGCGGATGCGACGCAGCACGGTCAATTCGCTGGAGCCGTTTCTATTGGCCCCGCTTGTCCTGCCAAGCCTTGTGTATGGCCTGGCAGCGCTGATCGTGGCGAATTTCGTCGGCTTCCAGCCTTCGCTCTGGCTCACCGTCGTCGGCCATGTCGTCGTCTTCGGGCCACTGATGTACCGTGCCGCTTCCGTTGTCGCGCAAGGCATCAATCCGTCGCTGGCTGAAGCTTCTACCGTGATGGGTGCAACCTGGTACACGACGCTCCTGCGTGTGATCCTGCCGCTGCTGACATCAGGTATTCTGGCTGGCGCCTTCCTCGTCTTCATCCAGTCCCTCGACAACGTCTCCGTCTCGCTCTTTCTCGCCGACGCGCAAACGACCGTGCTGCCGCTTCGCATGTTTGCATTGATCGAGGAGTCGCTCGATGTCCGGGTCGCGGCGATGTCCGGCATTCTGATCGGGCTGACCCTGGTGGTGATGCTGGTCGCAAGGCGGGTGCTGGCGCCCTCCCGGCAAGCCTGACCCTTAGAAAGAATACTTCTGGAAGGAATACCTCATGACCATACATCCCACCAGGGCCGGCGCCTACCGTATCGGATCGCTGCTCGCCGATTTCCAGCCGGATTTCGAATTTTCCGCACCGCTGCCTTTGCCGGTCGAGGAATTCGAGGACCGTCTGCGGCGGATCCGCCGCCAGGCGGTCGAGGCCGGGCATGACGCGCTGATCGTCCATACCGGCGGCGTCGGCTGGTTCCACACGTCCAACCACTATCTGCGCTACATTTGCGACTGGATGCGCGAGGGCGTGCTGATCATCCCGACGGATGCCGACAAGCCGCTGACGCTTTTGTCGTTCTTCACCCAATCCGTGCTTCTGCCGCCAGGCGGCGAACCGGTTCTAGTCGAAGAAGTCTGGCAGATTGGCCCGATCGGCCGAGAATATGCGGACCGTCCGGGCGACAGTGTCATCAAAACGGCGGAGAAATGCGCCGAACTGCTGGCCGGCATGGGCCTCGCGAAGACGCAGATTGGCCGGATCGGTGACCGCACGTCTCTCACATTTTGGGCTGCCCTCGACGAGCTGATGCCCAAAACCAAGTTCGTTGCGGACAATGCCATTCTCGACCGGATGCAGAAAGTGCGCTCGCCGCGCGAAATCGAGATGTTCCGAGCCGCGGCCCAGCTTGTCAGCATCGCCACGCAGGCGGCCTATCATGTAGCAAAACCCGGCGTGACCGACCATGAGATTTATGCTGCCTTCACCCAGGCACAGCTTTCCTTCGGCGGTGAAACCGGTGATGGCTACCAGATCGGCATCAACGAGTTCGGCACCCATTGCGGCAAGCCCTATGGCCATGTCGTTCGACCGGGTGATCTCATCAATCTCTATGTCTCCAACATCACCTATCGCGGCTACACGGCCCAGGCCGCCCGTATGATTGCCGTTGGTGACATCACCAAGCGGCAGGGAGACGTGCTCGCCGCCTGCACCGAAGGTGTGAAGCGGGCGGAAAAGCTGATCCGCCCGGGCGTGCTGATGCGCGATGTCAACAATGCAGCCTTCGAGCCGATGATCGAGCGCGGCATGCTGTCTTCTCCGGAAGCGCGCACCATGCCTTACAACTGGGCGCCGATGGAGGATGGCAGTGCGCGGCTGATCCCGCGCCAGTATGTCAAGAACATCGATTGGGAGGCGCAGGGCCGCACCCTGATGCATGTCTACCCGGCAACCCATGGCCCGCATAACCCTAATCTCGGTCATTCCGTTGGCATGGCCGGCGGGCAGAACAGCTTCAACATCTCCTCGCACAATTACGACCGGATGGAAGAGGGCATGGTATTCGTGCTGCACACCCAGTGGCTTGAGCCAATGTCTGCTGGCTGCAACGTCGGTGACATGTATGTTGTCACCAGGGATGGGTTTGAGAACCTCTCCCGCCACACTCCGCTTGAAACGCACCGCATTGCTGCCGAGGCCTGATATGACCGACCACACCCATTTTGATTTCGCCAAGCTCAATGAGCGGGAGCGTTACAAGCTCCTGATCGGAACCGTGATCCCGCGCCCGATTGCGCTGGTAACTACGGTGAGCAAGGACGGGATACCCAACGCTGGCCCTTTCAGCTTCTTCAACGTCCTGACCCACGATCCGGCGATCGTCGCGATCGGTGTCGAGAACTATTCCGATATGCGCTTCAAGGATACCGCCCGCAATATCCGTGAGACTGGCGAGTTCACGGTCCATATCTGCGATAATGCGCTGGTCGAGCAGATGGAAATCTGCGCCATCAAGTTCGGTCCCGAGGTGGACGAAATGGAAGAGGCGGGTCTTGCGACCGTGCCCGGTCAGATGGTGCGCAGCCCCCGTATTCTGGCCGCTCCTGCGGCTCTGGAATGCCGTCGCCATACGACGCTTCAGGTCGGCCCGGCCCGTGAGATCATTCTCGGTGAAGTCGTTGGCGTGTTCGTGCGCAGCGACGCGGTCAACGCGTCGAACCTGCATATCGACCAGCAGATCATGGACGCCGTCGGACGCATGGGAGGACATACCTATGCCCGCACCCGTGACCAGTTCGATATCAAAATGCTGACGCCTCAGGAATGGGAAAATCGCAAGGCCGTTGAGACGTTGGTGGCAGAATGAGCAGAAATCCGTATTTTTCGCAGGTTGGCGGCCTTCCGCCGCAGACTCAGACCCTCTCCAGCAAGGCCGTCTTCAAGACAGCCTATGCGGTGATCCCGAAGACGGTGATGAGCGACATCGTCACCAGCGTCCTTGCGCATTGGGAGGAAATCAGAGCCTGGGTCATCGCGAGACCGATGAGCGGCTTTGCCAAAACCTTCGCCCAATATATCATGGCGGTGGAGCCCGGTGGGGGCAGCGTCAGGCCGGAGCCGGACGCAAGTGCATCGGCGGCGATCTTTGTCGTCGAGGGCGAGGGTATAATTACCTATGACGGGAACGACTATCCAATACGTGCCGGATCGTTTGTCTATTTGCCTCCTGCAGCGAAATGGGCTTTCAGCAACGAGAGCGCTGCGCCGATCCGGTTTTCACTGGGTCCGAAAGGCGGTCAAGGTCGTGGATGGCCTGGAACTGCCACCGGCCATCTTCACCCATGAAGACGATTGCGTGATGCATGCTATGCCCGATACCGACGGCCGCTGGGCAACCACCCGGTTCATCGATCCGTCCGACGTTCGCTAAGACATGCACCTCAACATCGTCACCTTCGAGCCGGGCGCCATCATTCCCTTCATGGAACATGGGCTCTATGTGCTCGAGGGCAAGGCCGTCTATCGCTTGAACGAGGATTGGGTGGAGGTCGAGGCCGGGGACTATATGTGGCTCCGCTCGTTCTGCCCTCAGGCCTGTTATGCCGGCGGCCCGGGACGCTTTCGCTACCTGCTCTACAAGGACGTCAATCGCCATCCGGATTTGTAGAAGTCCGATTGCACCAGACTGCCTGAATTCGCAAATACAATGAGTTAGACAAAATCGTTGTCTCATAAAAGACGGGTTGAAGGTTCACATCCCTTCAAGGCGACGGCTGTCACTTTTGACCAGATCTGTCTGGCATCAATTTGTGCTCAACCTTTGACTTGACTTATCTCAAGGGCACTTGTTTCACGAAAAGTCATCTGCATCGATAGGCACCGAGAACCCGGCTTTCACCCTGTCCATTACGACCATCGTCTTGAAGCCCTTGATGTCCGGATTCTCGTAGAAGAATTTCCGGGTAAACGCTTCGTAGTCTTCCATGCTTTGCGCAGTCACGATGAGAACGAAGTCGGAATCGCCGGTGACATAGTAACCATTCATCACCTCCTGCGTCTGGCGGATCGACTGTTTGAAGCGGTCGACGATGTCAGCTCTCTCTCGCTCCAGTGACACAAGCACGAGCATCGCGATCGGGCGACCGACCGCTCTCGGCTTCACGATCGAAACATCTGCCTCGATCACCCCCTTTTCTCGCAATCGCTTCAGACGGCGCTGAATGGCTGTGGCTGAAAGGCCAACCATGGCTGCCAGCTCTTCGCTGCTGTTCCGATTGTTTTTTTGCATGATGGTGAGCAGTCGTGCGTCAAACCGATCAAGGTTCATTTTAAAGTTCTCGCAGGAATTGGGCATCTTAGCTGCTTAGAAAGCAGGATTAATGCGTAGATGCAATAATCTCGAGGAAATACGTCGGCAGAAAAGGCCTAAGATTTATTATATTGATGGGGATTGGAACATGCTGGATGTAGCGATGACCGCCGCGCGCGCCCTAAAACAGCTCAACGATGAAGGCCTTTTGAGGTCTCAGCCGTTTATCGATGGGCAGTGGCAGCTATCGAGGAGTGCGACTGGCGTCGCCGATCCTGCAAGCGATGACGAAATTGCCCGCGTCGGCGATTGCGATCTGCCGATGCTTGATCGAGCCATTGACGCTGCCCACCGCGCTTTCCCATCCTGGCGGACGCTCCTTCCGCGTGATCGGGGCAGGATCATGCTGAATTGGGCAAATCTCATCCGCCTGCATGCCGGCGATCTTGCCACGATACTGACCGCCGAACAGGGTAAGCCTCTTTTCGAATCCGAGGCAGAGATCCTCTACGGCGTCGGCTTTATCGAATGGTTCGCGGCCGAGGGCGAACGGGCATATGGGGAGACGATACCGAGCCACAAGCCCGATAGCCGTCTGTTCGTCTCAATGCAGCCGGTCGGGGTCTGCGCGGCTGTGACGCCATGGAACTTCCCCAGTGCGATGATTGCGCGCAAAGCGGCCGCGGCCATGGCTGCGGGATGCCCGGTGATCGTCAAGCCTGCCGTCGAGACGCCACTCTCGGCATTGGCGCTCGCCGAGCTTGCATACCGCGCAGGATTTCCTCCGGGGGTCTTTCAGGTGGTGACTGGCGAACCGAAGCTTCTGACGGATGCGTTGCTCGCGGATGAACGGGTTCGCGCATTTTCCTTCACGGGTTCAACCGAGGTCGGGCGCCTGCTCCTCACAAAGGCGGCAGCCACCGTCAAGAGGGTTTCCATGGAACTCGGCGGCCACGCGCCGTTCATCGTCTTCGATGACGCCGATGTCGACGAGGCTGTCGACGGCTGCATGCGCGCGAAATTCGCGACCTCGGGACAAGACTGCCTAGCCGCCAACCGCATCTATGTTCACGACGGCATTTATGATGCCTTCATCGACAAGCTTCGGCGCAGTATCGCGGCGTTGACCGTCGGGCAGGGGTTCGAGGCCGGTATCGACATCGGGCCGATGACGAAGACGTCGGTTGTTGAGAAGTGTCGCCTGCATATCAAGGACGCGGTCGGAAAAGGCGCGCGATTGATCGTCGGCGAAATTCCCGATCCCGCCCTTGGAAACTTTGTCCGCCCGACCCTTCTTGCAGATATCACCTCTGAAATGCTCATCGCTTCCGAAGAGACCTTCGGTCCGGTTGCGGCCGTTCTCAGGTTCAAGAATGAAGATGAGGTTCGCGTAAGCGCCAATGCCAGCGAGATGGGATTGGCGGCCTATGTCTACACGCGCGACGTAAGGCGGGCCATGCGCCTTTCCGACACGCTGGAATACGGGATGGTGGCTATCAACACCGTCTCCTTTACCGGTGCGCCTGTCCCGTTCGGCGGCTGGAAGCAGTCTGGGCTGGGGCGCGAAGGCTCGCGCCATGGTCTGCAGGAATTCATGGAACTCAAATATGTGTGCTTCGGCGGTCTGGCCGCGTAAGGAAATGACGATGACGAATATTGCAGAAATCGCAGAAATGGACCGCAGAACGGTTCTCCATCCCTTCACCTATCTGAAGGATTACGCATCCGGCGAAACCGATCCGACGATCATGGAAACGGGCAAGGGCGTACGGATCAAGGACGCGACCGGCAGGGAGTATCTCGACGGGTTTGCGGGCCTCTACTGCGTGAACATCGGCTACGGCCGCACCGAAGTCGCCGAGGCGATTGCGCGCCAAGCGTACAAGCTTGCCTATTACCACTCCTACGCCGCCCATACGACGGAAGAGCTTGCACGCCTTTCCGATCGTCTGGTCAGGATGGCGCCGGGAAACATGTCGAAGGTCTTCTATGGCCTGTCGGGCTCGGATGCGAACGAGACGCAGGCAAAGATTGTCTGGTACTACAACAACCTCCGCGGACTGCCAAAGAAGAAGAAGATCATCGCACGGGAGCGCGGATATCATGGATGTTCCGTGGTCGCCGGTTCGATGACGGGCCTCAGTTTCTACCACGATCATATGGACCTGCCGGTATCCGGTATCCTGCGCACCGGCGTTCCGCACTACTATCGCGGCGCGCATCCGGGCGAAACCGAAGAGGGATTTTCGCAACGCCGAGCAGACGAACTGGAGGCGCTGATCGTTGCTGAAGGCCCAGAGACAGTCGGCGCATTCATTGCCGAGCCTGTCCTCGGCACCGGCGGACTTACCCCGCCGCCCGCCGGCTACTGGCCGAAGATCCAGGCCGTGCTCCAGAAGTACGATGTGCTATTGATTGCCGACGAAGTGGTCTGCGGGTTCGGCCGCACCGGTGCGATGTTCGGCTCCGACCTCTACGGCATGGAGCCCGATCTTGTCACCGTTGCCAAGGGTCTGACGTCGGCCTACGTGCCCCTGTCCGCTTCGATCGTGTCGCAGAAAGTCTACGACGTTATGGAAGAAGCAACGCCGCGTGTCGGCTCGTTTTCGCATGGCTATACCTATTCCGGGCATCCGATCGGCGCAGCGGCGGCAAACGCCGTTCTCGACATCGTCGAGCGGGAGGATCTGGCCGGCCAGTCGGCAACGAAAGGCGCTTACCTCCTGAAGCGCCTGAAGGCAGAGTTTGAACAGTATCCGATTGTCGGCGAAGTGCGTGGCGTTGGAATGCTAGCCGCTATCGAGTTCGTATCCGACCGTGGCACCAAGGCCATGTTCGATCCGGGCCTTAAAGTCGGAGCGCGTATCTCGCAGGCGGCTCGCAATCGGAATCTGATTGCGCGCGCGATGCCACACGGAGACATCCTGGGCTTTGCGCCTCCCTTGGTCATGACGGAAGCGGAAATCGATGAAATGGTTGGCATCGCCAAAGCCTCGGTCGATGAGGTTATGAAGGAACTGGATGCGATAGGCGCTATCGCGGGATAACGGGCGTCGAGTTCCGGAAAAGGTGTCAGGCATGAACGAGATTTTGAAGGTCCATGAACTGACGAAGGCATTCGGAGCCACGAATGTCCTCGATGGCATCAGCTTTTCCATGAGGGAAGGGGAGGTGATCTCGCTAATCGGTTCGTCCGGATGCGGAAAGAGCACCGTTCTGCGCTGCATCAATTTTCTGGAGACGCCGACTTCCGGGCAGATCACCTTTCTCGGGCAGGCGGTTTCCGTCGCGTGCAACGAGCGCGCCGAAAGCGAAATTGTCAACGCCTCCAACATCCGCGTCTTTCGTCAGCGGATCGGGATGGTGTTCCAGAGTTTCAACCTCTGGCCTCACCGAACGGTCCTTGGCAACGTCACTGAGGCGCTGGTCTATGTGCTGGGCATGGACAAAAAAAATGCCGAAGACACAGCCCTGTCCGCCTTGTCGAAGGTCGGCATGACGAGCTTTCGCGACCGCTACCCGCATCAACTCTCCGGTGGGCAGCAGCAGCGGGTCGCCTTCGCGCGGGTGCTGGCAATGCGGCCCAAATTGATGTTGTGCGATGAGCCGACATCCGCCCTCGACCCCGAACTCGTCGGGGAAGTGCTGAAGGTCATAAGAACACTGGCTGAAGAGGGGGCCACGATCCTCCTCGTCACCCATGAAATGCGGTTTGCGCGCGATGTGTCGAACCGAATGATATTCCTGCAAAAGGGTCGCCTTGAGCAGGATGACACGCCTGACGAACTGCTTAGAAATCCGGCCACCGAAGGAGTAAAACGCTTTCTATCCAACGTCATGCCGGCAGGCGCCTAGCGGCGTCGCGCCAAACCAACAACTATAAAAGGGAACAGACATGATCATCAGCAAAATCATCAAATCGGTCGTCGCAGGCAGCCTGCTTCTCTCCGTTATCGGAACGACCGCGTCGGCCAAGGAAGGCGTGCTGCGCATCGGCACCGAGGGCGATGCACCCAAATTCAGCATGGCCGATCCGAGCGGGGATGTCTCCGGCTTCGACGCCGACATTGCCAAGGGCATCTGCGCAGAACTCAAGCTCAAATGCGAGTTCGTCGTGCAGACGTTCAGCTCGCTCGTTCCATCCATGGACAGCGATCGCTTCGACGTGATCATTTCAGGCCTGAGCATCACCGACGAGCGGGCCAAGAAGATCGATTATTCCATTCCATACGCCACGACGCCCCAGTATTTCGTGGTCGCGAAAGACTCTCCTCTGGCCAAGCTGACGAGCCTTGTCGAGATCGAAAAGGGGCTTGGCGGCAAGAGCGTCGGCGTCGTCAACGGCACGACCTATGCCAAGTTCGTCCAGAAGAACATTCCCTCGGCGGACCTGAAGACCTATGACGCGACGACGCAGCAACTGGCTGATCTGTCCAGTGGCCGCATCGATGCTGCCTACAGCGACTCCCCGACAGTCATGGATTTTCTGGCGACACCGGATGGCGCGAACTTCGCCAAAATCGAGGTGAAGGTCATGGCCATGGACGATCCGGCGACACTCGGCAAAGGCATGGGCGTTGGTATGAAGAAGGGCAATACCGAGCTTAAGGCAAAAGTCGATGCGGCTCTTTGCAAGATGATCAATGACGGCAAGGTCAAGGAAGCCTCCATTCATTGGTTCCAGGACGACTATACAATCCCCTGCAAGAAATAATCCATGATGGTGCGACCTGCCTTGGCCTCGTCCAAGGCAGGTTAGGGGAGTGTATCGATGCCCGCTGATTTCTGGAAATTGATGGTAGAGCAGGGCTGGGCGCTGGCTCTGCTACGCGGAAGTGCGGTCACGATCGCGATCGGCTTGCTTGGCATGGCCCTTGGCTTTGTCGTCGCAACGCCTTTGGCCGTTCTCCGGTGGCAGAAAATCGCCGTGGTCTCGCCGCTGATCGACGCATACAGCATCGTGGTGCGCGGTGTGCCCGGCCTGCTCGTGATTTACCTATTGTTCTTCGGATCTGTCGATATGGTCAGATCCGTCGCTACGACATTTGGGTATCAGGACCAGATTGATAGTGCATATCCCTATATCGTGGGGGTTATCGCCATTGCTGCAATCTCATGCGCCTACTCTATCGAGGCCATTCGTGGCGCACTTCAGTCGGTGCCGCCAGGTCTGCACGAAGCGGCAAAGTCCCTCGCGCTTCCAAGGGGGGTCGCCTTTTCCCGCGTCACCCTTCCACTGGCGTTGCGACTGGCGCTTGGGGGGATCAACAACGTCTGGCAAATGACGATCAAGGACACGTCGCTGATTTCAGTGGTTGGACTGCAGGAATTGATGAGAACGGCGGCGATCGGGGCGGGGATCACACGCTCGCCGCTGCTCTTCTACTGCATCGCCGCTGCACTGTTCTTCTTCATGACGGCGGTTAGCCAGACGCTCTTCTCAAAGGCAGAGCGCACGTTGAACCGCGGCTTCGGAGGGCGATGAAATGGACCTGAACATCGTTAACTATGCCATTCCCTTTTTGCTGATCGGCGCCAAGACAACGGTGTTGATTGCCTTTGTCGGCATTGTCGTCGGCTTCCCGTTCGGGATCGTTGTCGGGCTCGGCCGCGGATCGAAGATCAAAGCTCTGCGCCTTGCCTGCGACATCTATTGCGCAATCTTCCGCGGCACACCGATGCTGGTGCAGGTATTCGTCATCTACTACGGCTTGGCGCAGGTCAGCTTCATCAGGCATAGTCCAGTGCTGTGGTGGATGATTGGCGATGGACTACACGCCGCGATCTTGGCCGTCGTTCTGAACACAGGCGCCTATACCGCCGAGATTTTCCGCACAGCCTTTTTGTCCCTGCCCAAGGGCCTGATCGAGGCAGCGGAAGCCTGTGGAATGTCGCCTTGGATCGTGTTCAGGCGGGTAAAATTCCCGCTGGCGCTACGCCAGGCATTGCCAGCCTACAGCAGCGAGGCGGCCATCATCGCCAAGGAATCGAGCCTTGCATCGACCATTACCGTCCTGGAGATCACAGGCTATTCCAAGCGTCTGATGAGCGAGACTTTCGCGATCATGGATATCTTCATTGTTACCGCTGCCCTTTACCTCATCATGAACGTCATCGCTCTGACGGCATTGAAACTTCTCGAACGACGCCTGTCGTTTGTCCGATAACCATCTTCAGAAAGGCTATACCATGTCCAACCTCACCTTCATCGATGAAAACAATCTTCCCGAGCCACGCAAAGGTCAGCCTGCGCCCGACAGGCTGGTCGAGGGCAACCCGCAGTTCCTCACCTGGGACATCGCGCAGACCGCCGACGGCGTCGTTCGCTCCGGCCTATGGGAGGCAACCCCGGGCGCCTATCGTTCGATCAAGGGCGATACCTTCGAGGTTTGCGTTATCCTTTCCGGCGTCTCGGAACTGATCGAGGACGGGTACGAGCCGAGGCGCATCGTGGCCGGCGACACCTTCGTCATGCAGCCAGGCTTCACCGGCACCTGGGAGGTTATAGAGACCACGCGCAAGCTCTGGGTCTGCCGAGACTAAGTCACCCGACCCTGTCCCCCTTCTACTTTACGGATTCCACTCATGACCCAGACTGTTGCCGTCTCGCCCAATTCAACACCCTACTGGTGGGACGGTTGCCCGTTTCCGTCTTTGCCCGTCCGCGATGTCGAGAAGACGTGCGATGTCGCCATCGTGGGTGGCGGATACACAGGTTTGTCGGCGGCAATGACGCTGGCCCGAGCCGGCAAGCATGTCCAACTCTTTGACCGACAGGCTTTAGGCGAGGCGGCATCCAGCCGCAACGGCGGGATGGCGAGCGGGAGCATCCGTCCCGGTCGCAAGGAGCTCATAAAGAGGTTCGGTGAGGGCAGGGCCAATGCCATTCTTCTGGAGGGAAAGCAGGCGCGCGAAGACCTCTGGCGCTTCCTGAGAGACGAAGGTATCGAATGCGAATTCCACCTGTCCGGCCTGTTCGATGGTGCCATGACGGCGGATGAGGCCGATGATCTTCGTCGCCACGCCGACTTCCTCAGTGGCACGCTTGGCATCGAGGCTTTTCCGGTCGCGCGGTCCGACATCGACAAGTACATCGGGACGGACCTCTATGTTGGAGGACTGGTGCGCCGGGACATCGGCGGCCTGCAGCCCGCAAAGCTGCTCGCCGGCATGATCCGCATCGCTACCGGGGCGAATGTGATCCTACATGAGAACACTGCTGTTCTTGTCTCCGTCGCCGAGAACGGCGGGGTACGGATCCAGACCTCGCGTGGCGAAGTGTTTGCCCGAAAGCTCCTGGTCTGCACCGATGCCTACACTGACGGTTTTGATCCTTGGCTCCGTCGCCGTCTGGTACCGGTCCGCAGCAGGATCATTGCAACTGAGCCACTGGGCACCGACGTCATGGACCGCCTTATGCCGGCCCGCATGATGCATGGCGATATGCGAAAATTGAGCTACTATTATCGCCCGTCACCCGATGGCACACGGATCCTGTTCGGTGGGCGGGACGGGACTACGGAAGGCGATCCCATCGCTCCGACGATGCATCTGCAGGCCGAACTGGCAAGGCTGTTCCCGGAACTCGCCGGCATCGGCCTGACGCACAGCTGGTTTGGCTACGTTGCAATGCACCGCGATATGATCCCGCGCATATTTTCCTCCGGCAACACGATCTATGCAACCGGCTATTGCGGCTCTGGCATCGTGTGGGGACGGTGGCTGGGGAAAAAGGCGGCATTCAAGATCCTCGGCGACAAGGAACAGCCGCGCTCCGCCTTCGATTTCGACCCGGCTCCAAAGGCCGTACCGTTCTTTTCCGGCAAACCTTGGTTCATTCCTCTCGTCTACGCGATGTATGAACGACACGACAAGAAGACGCTACGCCGTCGCCAGAAGAGCTGAGCCAAGAAAATGACATTTCTCTTTCTGTGCGACCCCGTGCGCGGGGCCATATTCGCCGAAACCTTCTCGACGCTGTTACTGGAAGTCTCGTTTGCCACAGCTGCTGACGAAGGTGGCATATGAAGACGTGCGGTTCATCATGACATGGGACCCACTCATCGATCTTCGTCGCTATACAAATTTGCAGGCCGTGTTTTGCATCGGGGCGGGGGTCGATCAGTTCGCGGGCTCCGTCATACCGGCGGGCGTAAAGCTCGTCCGAATAGTTGATGACAGCATCACGAGGATGATTGCCGAGTATGTGACGATGGCAGTGCTCGCTCTCCACCGCAATCTTCACCACTATATCGATCATCAGCGCCAGCGGTGCTGGCAAGAGATCGCACCGCAGGTTCAGGCCAGAGAGCGCAGGGTCTCTTTGATGGGAACCGGAGTGCTCGGAAAGGCTGCGCTTGAAAAGCTAAGGATCTTCGGATTCGACCTCGCCGGCTGGAGTCGTTCGCGCCGGTCGATTGATGGCATAGGGGGGCTTGTCGCAAAATTTCTTATCGTAGTTTTTTATTCTGTATGCGCCAGTTTTCATCAGCCTAAAGAGCTCGGTTGAGCGGTCATTCCTGAGCCGAGGTCGCCTCGATTTCCGAAAACATTCGTCAAATTCAAAACGCGCAGGAATAAATTTCTACGTTCTGGGGCGCAGAAAAATTTCGACACGCCCCGATGATGAGCGCGGCGGTGTCAGACAGATTGCGCATCGGGAAGGCTGATCCGCATTCTGCCAGAATACGAGGTCAAGCCGACCGAGGCTTATTTCGCCTATCCTTCAGTGCGCTTCATGAGGCCAGTCGTAAGAGCCTTCACGGATTTCGCACTTCCGGCGCTTCGGGCAATTGAGGGAATTGACGCGGCATAGCCTTGCGGATCGCCAAATTCAGGGCTTTTCAATCTCGTTCTTTATGCCCAAGGTAACGAGATTTGCCTCGACGGCTTCCTCGATGGCGACGCATTCCGACCAGTCTCCGCTGCGAATGCCGTGCAAGAATGGTCGAAGCCCCATTCCGGCATCAAGTTCGATGGCGCCCAAGTTGGTATTGTCGCCACAATCGCCGATCTGGGCAACCAGATGCTCCCCCCGCATCCGAAGCGTGCCCCGACTTCCCAGAACCTCAATGTCCAGCATCGGTCCGTCTCCTGCCACCCATCCCGCTTCGACGACCGCCGTTCCGCCTGGATATGACACCAAGGACACGCCGAAATCCTCCGCTTCCGTGCGCCCCATGATGTTTTCATAGGAGGAGGGTCCCTGGACTAACGGCCGGAGACCCCACCAGCGCAAGAGATCAACGCAGTGAATAGCCAAGTCCCCAAACCCACCGACACCGGCAAGTTTTGGTTCGAGTATCCAGTTGTCGCGCAGCCAGCCCGCGCGGACGCCGTTATGGGTGAAGCGGATTCGTACATAGCCTATGTTTCCGAGCCGTCCACTTCCAATGAGCTTCCTGGCTTCGGCGAGAGCCGGAACAGTGCGTAGGAAAAACCCGGTATGGAAAGGCAGACCTGAAACCGCCACAGCTTTGGAAACCAGCAAAACATTTGTCCTGCTGGCGCCGAGTGGCTTCTCGATAAACATGGGTAGATGCCAAGCCAGGATTGCAGCAAGATCTTCAACATGGAAGCTGGTCTCTGAAAGAAGGAGGATCGCCGAGGCGCCTTTGATGGGCGTCGCCGGATCGAATTTCTGGGCGCCTTTTGCTGACAGTGCGGCAGAGAGACTTTGCTCATCGCGGTCCCAGATATGAGAAATCCGAAACCCATCAGTTCTTTCAACCTGATCGACATAGTCCTGCCAATGCGGGTGACGACATCCATGAGCAACGATATTATAGGTCATCTTGTAGCTTTCGGTCGTGCGGTCTTGCTAGACAAGCGGGATTCTGGACACATCAAGGATTTGCACGACAACTCCAGCCTACTTCACACCGCTCGCAGGCTGTCCGCCATGAAATCGGCGCGCTGCTCAATGCCTGCCAACGGAAGCTCAACAATCTGATAGCCGAGCTGGGTGTAAATTTCAGCCATAACCCTGCCGGTCGCCTCGGCCTCTTGCCGGCCCTGCTTCCGCTCGGCGTCCTGCGTGAAAATGGCGTCCCAATACGGGGCGAGGAAAACTCGCTTGTTGTAGGGATGAATTTTCGTCGCCGCCTCGATATGACCAGGGACAGGTATGCCAGAGAGCGTGAGATATCCGACAACATCAGGTATCCCACGATCCATCAGAACCGGCGCGTTAATTTCGAGAGCGTCGCGGTAGGAACGCAGTTCCCAGCCTAGCATGAGCTCGGAAAAGGCAATCTGATCCGCCCAAGGCAAGGCTGGTCCGCCAATCCTGACCTGATCTTGTATGATCGCCCGACCGGCCTCGGGCATCGTGCGAAAGCCTCGTCGGGTCATAGCATTGATCGGACTGCTTTTGACCGAACCGGGGCCGCCGGTCACCACGAACATATGTTCGGCGTTTGCCATAGAAACTCATTCCGCAGGCGCGGTGAAATTATGTTGATGCTGGAGAGTGAAGCGCAAGCCCGAACCGCAGTTCATGAAAGTCGCTATGCGAGGGGGCTGCCTGATACAATGTTCAGATCTGCCATAGGATCAAGGTAGCTCTTGGGAATGTCGGAGTCTAGAGGGAAGTAGGCTGTCGCGAGAATCCCGGATTTTGTTCGATATGTTATCCCGACTTCTGCAGCGCTGCAGAATTAGGATTTCCGCAACATTTCTTCAGGCTTGCGGGCGAGGTAAATCGCCGTGACAAAGTTCCGGCGAACGTGCCCGTCGAATTCCTCATCAGCGATGCGTCCAAGCGCGTTCAGGAACCCGGTTCGTTCCGCTTCAGGCAGGCGAGCGACCGGCGAGAACGTTGCCGTCAGCCCTACGACCTGACGGGTCGTCAGAGTTGGGGTCCACCTGATTTCCTCATATGTGGCGTGCCTGAAACCCGCCGCTTGCAATTCGGCCATCCGCACGTCCTTGTCGAGCGCGAACGGCCGATTGGAGCCGGCCGCATGGGAGGGGCTGCGGCTCAGCGGTTGGAAAAGCGCCTGAGTTCGGCACTGGAACGGGTCCATGTCAGCCGGATCGCCAAAGACTGTCCACCACATGGCCCACCAACCGCCCGGCCGCAAAATCCGAAACACTTTGGTAAGCGCGCTATCCTGCTGGAGCCAGTGAAAAGCCATGGCGGCGACGCCGAGGTCGAAACTGGCAGAAGGCATCAAGCTATCCTCGAATGAGGATTGGATGATGGTCAGTGACGAGCTGTAGTGCTTCAATCGATCACCTAGCGTGGCGGCAAGCCGCGCGTCCGGTTCGATAGCTGTTATCGTGCAGCCCAAGGCAAGCAATGGCGCAGTAGCCTGTCCTGTCCCCGCCCCAATCTCGAAAACTCTAGCCGTTTGCGAGACTGCACCTTGATCGCGCAAAATATCGTAGACGCGCCGCGGATAGGCGGGCCTTGCATCATTATAACCTTCGCTGTTCGCTCCGAACGCGCGTCGGCCTTCTTCAAGCGAAATTACATCCGACACAGCGCGTTCCTCGGTAGTTGTCGCGAAATCCCGATTTCTTTTTCAATTTTGCGTCTGACATTTGCGCCGCGGCGGAATAGGCAATTACTCGGCGCCTGCAACGCCCTCTACCGGCGAACCATTTTGGCATTAAGGCAAGTGATGCCGCAGCAAGTAGGCTGCTCGTCCGTTCCGACAGCTGACATCGAGCCTCTGCCCTCAAGAAAGGCAGTGGCGACTACGGTAGAAGCCGTGCGGCCCGTCCTGTTCGCCTGGTTGCGTTGTTGTAATAACTGGAGGCCTGCTGGACCGATCTATGTCGCGACGGCGCCATGGCTTCCGGCAAGGGGACGCCACGATTGGCAGCCTCGGTCAGATAGCCGGACCTTAGCCCATGAGCGGAAAACTCCCCAGGCTCCAGGTCAGCCAGCGCCGCCCGCTGCTTGACGATCTGGTTGACCGCACTCGGCTCCAGCGCCCGCTTCGAAACATTGCTCCAATGATCGACCTTCCGAAAAATGCCCCTGTCCTCGATTTTTCCAGCCACCATCCAGGCATTGAGCGCATCCACCGGTCGGCCAGTCAGATAGACGACCTCGTCGTGATCGGAACCAGACGTTTTGGTGCGACCCAGATGGGTGGAGAGAGAGGGGAGGGGAAGGCCACTCTCGACGGTGATCGGTGGCTCGACTGTGAGCTGCTCCCTGCGCAAAGCGGCAATCTCGCTGCGACGCCGGCCGCCGGACGCGAACGCCACCATCAGGATTGCCCGATCGCGGATATCCCTCAGGATGTCTGTGCTGCAGGTCGCGAGCATTTTGGCAAGGACGTCGCCTGTCACCGCCTTGGCGCTCTTGCGCTTCCTTGGCCGCGGCGTCGCGCGGACAGTAAGGCGTATTGCGGATTTCAGGGAAGGGGAGGAGAAGACGCCGGTCAGGCCGCGCCATTTGGTCAGCGTCGACCAACTGGCAAGCCGCCTCCGCACCGTATCGGGTGCATGCGGCCCTGGCGATCGCAGAAAACCCTGTTCCCGCAGGCTCTGTTCGACATCGGCTGGCAAGCCGTGGTGAGGATCGATGTCGCGCTGTTCGTGCTGCCAGAGATGGTGGGCAACGAATTTGAGCAGCAGCGCCTCGGGCGCAGGCCAGGTGAGGGAGGCGCCGGTCGCGGCGAGCGACCAGGCCTGCAGATAGGCGAGGTCGAAGGTGAGCGCGCGCAGGGTATTTTCGCCCATGCCTTCGTTGACCAGATGGCGTAGCGTTTCGATGTCCTGGTCGGTGAGCAGTTCGGCAAGTTCGTCGCGGCGATCGACGGCGGTCTTTGAACGGAACGGCATGGCCATAGAAAACCTCCGGATCGACGGTTTCGACGGCCCAGCGACCGTGGATTTGCCGGATTCTTTCTGATTTTCGACCGGAAATCAATCACATCCGATAGGGGTTACTTATCGATGGTTAGAATGCCTTTCTGCAGCCATACCATGTGAGGAACCGTAATATTCATGTAGAGTTCCTTTAGCGAATCATTTACCATAATTTCAATGGCTTACGATCTCGCGAAAATCAGCATGACAGCCCTGTTGCGGCCGGCTTTCGACGCTGGTATCGCGCTTGGGCGTTTGGACGAGCGCATCGTCCGTTCGCCGGTCGGCCAGGGCTTCTTCGAGAGGTCCCACTTCACGGACGCCTGCGCCTCGCTGTGGATCGAGGGCGAACTCGTCCACCTGGCAGACCTCGTCCTCCATGACACCACCCGCGATATTCGCACACCCACCCATGAGCTGACAATCGCCCGCGACGTGCTGCGAGACCGCCGGCGCATTGCCGCGCAGTCACCGGCTTGGGCGCTGTCGGCCGACGGCATCGAACGCTTCGGCAGACGGAGCCAGTGACCTCGATCGGCGCCGACGAAGCAGAGGCGGACGATGGCGAATACCTTCCCGGGCACTGTAAACTTAGCGCTTCGCAGTCATGATCTGGGGTTGAGGTTCTGGTTCAGGCGGCTTGAATGCCAGCGATTTGGTACCATGTTCGCATGGCTGTTTCTCGCAATTCGCGATGATGGGTGGATGGGATGTCGTGGCGGGGAATGTGAAAGAGGCTGGCAATCGGATCGTGGATGGAAACGAAACGCTGAAGGTGCCTCGCTGACTTGAAGCGCCTCATAATCCTTTCACGCCGTCGGACAGGCTGATGAGAATTCTCGACCCGATTGTTCAGGCCCTTGTGCGAGCGATGTTCGATGCCGGGCATGATATCACGCTTCGCCGCACGGTAGGATCGAAGCTTGTCGGTGATTATCACACGCGGCGCACGGCATTGCCCTTTCAGAAGCTTTCGCACCAAACGCTTTGCCGCCTTGGCATAGCATCGCGGCGGCTTTTCACCAGCACGTCGAGAACAAACCCGTCCTGATCGACGGCGCGCCAGAGCCAATGTTTCTTGCCGGCGATCGTGATGACAACCTCTTCGAAGTGCCATTTGTCACCGAGCCTGCCATCTGAGCGCCTCCGGATGTCATTAGCGAAATGCCTGTCGAACTTCTCCGCCCAGAGCCTCACGGTTTGGTGAGAGACGATGAGGCCACGGGCAGCCAGCATATCCTCGACCATCCGCAGGCTCAGCGGAAACCGGAAATAGAGCCAAACGGCATGGGCAATCACCTCGGCTGGAAATCGATGGCGACGATAAAGTGGATCACGGGCAAATCTGGTCATGCCACAAGATCCCAAATGTTGATCGATGCCAGGTTAACTTTACAGTACGCCGCTGTCGGCTCAAGCGGACGAGCCAACCGTCCACCTCTTCATATCTCAATTCGCCTGTTATACGGCTGTCATAGTTCATGCCTATTGGCCTGAATTTGCACGTTGCGGAAATATCCACGACAGTCTCTCGAAAGGCATTTCTATGAGTGCGACGATGAGCAGCCGTTCGCTCTCGCTCTATCCCTTCTTGCTTGTGTTGTTTATAGGCACGACCTGCAGCTCCATGATCGGGCCGTTCATGGCTTACTACATTGTGGAGGGTTTGGGGCGCGCGCCGTGGACAATCAGTCTCTATGCGGCGGGCGTTACCGTGCTCGGCATAATCTGCACCCGCACCTTTGGTCGCTGGCTGGATGCGGGAATTGCTCCTTTTCCACTGATCGGTGTAGCACTGGCGGGTTATCTTCTTGCCACGAGTGCCTTGTCGATTTCACCGTCTTTCTGGATCGTTTTGACATTCGGCGTGCTCGGATTCGGTCTGAGCAGTAGTGCGGTATCCACCATGTTCAGCCTCGGGGCGGTCGTAGCAGAACGCGGCAAGATTACGCGTGGCCGGTCCAATGCATTCCTGCGCGCCACGACATCAACCGCCTGGATGATAGGCCCGGCGGTCGCCTTCCTGTTCGCAGAGCGCTTCGGCGAAGCTGCCGTCTTCAAGCTCGCTTTTGCCCTGGCATGCGGCTGGGCGTTGATGTGGTGGATAATTATCCCGCGCGATATGACACTTCGTCCCAAGTCAGGATCAGTACACGCACATTCGTCCAACAAGGACGTCGGCCTGTGGTTGGCGGCCGCGTTCGTGTTCTGCCTGTCCTCAGCGCATTCTCTGACATTTAGCGCACTGCCATTGTTCTACGTGCGGGAAGTCGGGCTACCGGCTTATGCGCCAGGCACGGCCTTCAGCATGAAGACCTTCGTGGAGGTCCTCGCGATCTTCACCACGCCAATGATCATCTCCCGCTTTGGCCTGAAAGGGCCACTTGTCGCAGTGGCGCTGCTGGCTACCGTAACGATCCTGCTGCTCTCCTATGTGCAGACCTATCCAGAGATGTTGGCAGGCGCGGCCTTGGAGGGCCTGTATTACGGCCTCTATGCCAGCATCGGCATCAGTTTCGTGCAATCTTTCTCCGGTGATCGCCCGGCGCAGGCCACCGCGCTTTACTGGAATGTTCTGAGTGTCAGCGGCATTCTTGCGGGCCCCACGACCGGCCTCATAGCGCAAGCTTACGATTTCCGAGCAGTTATCCGGGTGGCCTCGGTTGTCGCTGCCTTCGCCGCTATTCTCCTTTTCACGTCAATGTTTCGTAAGCACTCGCGATAAGAATCAGAGCGGTACAGGGCGACTATCAGTCAGCAATGCAGCCCCACCAGCGATGATTGTTGATAAGATCACATGATAACCCTGAAGCCACTCAAGGCATTTAGTTCGGGGCAACGCAATGAATGCTATTGGCGGCGCTAAACATTGAGACGGGAACGGTTTTTACATCAAAAAGTTAGAAAGACTTTCTCCTCATTTTTCGACCGTCTGGCTCTTCAGAACGCGAAATCCTCGCCGCTCAAAGAATGGCCGCGCAGTAATGCTTGTTGCCGTACGAACGCAATCAAGGCCGAGTTCTCATGCCTTTTGCTCCACTTGGCCCACTAAAACGCTTGCCACACCCAAGCCCTGATACTCAGGATGGACAAAAATCATGTCCAGATACCATCAAGGACAAGATCGGCGAAGCCAACGGGCTTATGGGAATACCCGCCTTAATGGCGCTGCCGAGCAGTCGGCGTTCCTCAAGCATCCATCCCTACCTGGCGTCTTCGTGGTCGACGAGATGGACGACTGGGAGAAGCCGATGGCGCAGCTACCTCCTCACGGCCTGTTTTTTTACCGGTCGCGCGGCGGCCGGCGGCATTCACAGCTGGCTCAGCGCGTGCCCCTGAAGGTGCGAGCTGTTCAAGATTGCAGGTTATCGCCAGCCGAGCGCCGGGGCTACGTGCTTCAGAATAGCCTCGATGACATGGGCGTTGTATTCGACACCGAGCTGGTTCGGTACGGTCAGCAGCAGCGTATCGGCCTCGGTGACGGCTTCATCCTGCGCCAGTTCCTCAACCAGCGCATCTGGTTCCGCCGCATAGGAGCGGCCGAAGATGGCCCGTGTGCTGTCATCGATATAGCCTATTGAATCCCGCTCCTTGCCGCCGCCGCCGAAATAGGCGCGGTCCCGGTCATCGACCAAAGCGAAGATGCTGCGGCTGACGGATACCCGTGGCTGGCGAGTGTGACCCGCCGCCTTCCAGGCCTCGCGATAGGCACGGATCTGCGCCGCCTGCTGCACATGGAAGGGCTCGCCGGTCTCGTCGTCCTTCAATGTCGAGCTTTGCAGGTTCATGCCGCGCTCGGCGGCCCAGATGGCGGTGGCATTGGAGCCGGCGCCCCACCAGATACGTTCCCGCAAGCCTTCCGAATGCGGTTCAAGGCGCAGCATCCCGGGTGGGTTGGGAAACATTGGGTGCGGATTGGGCTCGGCAAAACCCTCACCTTTCAGCACTTCCAGAAACACTTCAGCATGGCGCCGGCCCATATCGGCATCACTGGCACCCTCTTCCGGATGAAATCCGAAATAGCGCCAGCCATTGATGACCTGCTCGGGCGATCCGCGGCTCAGGCCAAGCTGCAAACGACCCTGCGCGATCAGATCGGCAGCACCGGCATCCTCGGCCATATAGAGCGGATTTTCGTAGCGCATATCGATGACGGCCGTGCCGATTTCGATCGATCTGGTACGGGCGCCGACGGCGGCGAGAAGCGGAAAAGGCGATGCCAGCTGCCGGGCAAAATGGTGGACGCGGAAATAGGCGCCATCAGCCCCCAGTTCTTCAGCGGCAACAGCCAGATCAATCGACTGCAGCAGTGCATCGCCAGCAGAGCGCGTGCCGGACTGAGGGGACGGCGACCAATGGCCGAAGGAGAGAAAACCGATGTTTTTCATGGGTAAAAACCTTGCATCTGCAGAAAAGTGATTGCGTTGCCCTAGATATAGGAATGTGGGGGCTAAGTAACGAAGGTCAAACGGTGAACGGTGCGTTCGTTCTACCGCGGCGGTTTACCAGGAGTCTTTCAGTTCAACGCCACATCGTTGCCGTCGGGCCCGCCGGCGCGTTTGATGGTTTCACCCGCCTCGATCGCGCCAGACAGGTTCGGCGTAAAGGCTTAGTCACGGCGCAACTGAAGGTTTTGTCACAAAATCTCCGGTTGATTTGCAGCCTCGATGATCATGCGGCAGATGCAGCCTGAAGAAAGCAGGCAGGCAGAGTTGTGCGGTCATGGTCGATTTCCAAGGCAGTCACTATCCGAAAAAAGTGATTTTAGACGCCGTGTTTTTCTATGTCCGCTATGCGGTTTCCTACCGCGACCTTGAAAAATCATGGCTGAACGCGGTGTCAATCTCGACAATGCGACACTGAATAGATGGGTCGTGAAATACTCGCCGCTGATTGCCCTTCAAGCGAAGCCCCGCAAATCCAAACCCATTGGCTCCTGGCGAATGGATGAGACCTACATTAAGGTCAAAGGCAAATGGGTGTATTTTTATAGCGTCATTGATAAGCACGGCAAACCCTTGATTTCATGCTATCTGAGCATCGCAACGAGGCCCCCGCTACCGATTTTTTCGCCCACACCATCGAGAACAATGGCTGGCCGGACAAAGTCGTGATCGACAAGAGTGGGCGAATTTGGCAGCACTGCAGAACATGAACCTCCTGCTGCTGTTGCACGGTTGGTTCTGGCTGATCGAGATTTGCCAAGTCAAACATCTCAACAACATGACTGAGTAATACCAAGTCTCGAAGATGCTGACGCATCCTTGACTTGAAAAATTGAAAATACCTCAAATGCATCAGAGGCTTGTGATATTTTCAAAGGGAATACGAAGAGTCATTTTCAATGATTTTTCGTATAAGATCATCGTTTCATCAAGAAGCCGACCCGGCCCATGAAGGGCTTCAAACCTTTCGGTCCGCATCATCGACGCTGGACGGCATCGAAGTCGCCCATATGATCCGCAAACAACAGTTTCCCGCCAGTGGCCAATCGGCATTCAAACAGTTCTCCGCACTCGCCGCATAACTGTGCCCTGGGATAGCCCTCTCTCTGCGACCATGCCAAAAGTTTGCGACAAAACCGATGGCACATGTCCAACTGTCCGTCTGCGAAAGATTTGAGACAGATTGGCGTTGCGAAGATCGGAGTTTCTGGTCCGTCGTTATGTTTGTTTTAAGCCGCTCGCTGACGATGTTGCAAGCGGCGCTGTTTGATGGTGTCGCGTTTGATCCTTTCGCGTTCGAGTAGGATGGTATTGCCGCGTCCGAAGTAGACGTCGGCCGGGGTCAGATTGCTGAGACTCTCGTGATATCGGCGATGATTGTAATGATCGACGAAGGCTGCGATCTGGGCCTCAAGGTCCTGCGAGAAGTAATAGTTTTCCAGCAGAATGCGGTTCTTGAGCGTCTGGTGCCAGCGCTCGATCTTGCCCTGGGTCTGGGGATGGCCCGGCGCACCATGCACCTGTTCGATGGATCGCTGTTCGAGCCAATCGCCAAGATCGGCAGCGATGTAGCATGGGCCATTGTCAGATAGCAGGCGTGGTTTGTGCTCGACTCTCGCCGTGTCGCATCCTGAGGCCGTCAACGCCAGCGTGAGCGTATCGGTGACGTCTTCGACCTTCATTGTGGTGCACAGCTTCCAGGCGACGATGTATCGCGAGAAGTCATCCAGGATGGTCGACAGATAGAACCAGCCCCAGCCAATGACCTTGAGATAGGTGAAGTCAGTTTGCCAGAGCTGGTTGGGCCGGGTCGTCTTGTCCTTGAACTCGTCGCCGGCCTTGATGACGATGAAGGCCGGCGAGGTGATGAGATCATGGGCTTTGAGCAGACGATAGACCGAAGCCTCTGATACAAAATACTTTTCCGTATCAGTGAAGCGAACGGCAAGCTCGCGCGGCGACAGTTCGGCCTGCTCCAGCGCCATGTCGATGATCCGGCTGCGAACATCGTCGGGAATGCGGTTCCACAGCCGAGACGGCGCTGAATGCCGATCCTCAAGTCCATCGACACCATGGGTCAGGAACCGATCATATCAGCGGTAGAACGTGGGTCTTGGAATACCGAGCTTGTCGAGTGTGGCCTTGATCGGCAGGTGTGACTGCTCGACGATCCAGATGATCTCAAGCTTCTCGGAGGCGGGATATCTCATTCCTCGTCGCCCCCATCCGCTATCATGCTTTTTTTGAGAAGCCGCAGTTCCAGCGCTTGCTCAGCCACGACCTCCTTCAGATCGCGGGTCTCACGGCGAAGAACCTTGACCTCATCAGAGGTGGCAGCACGCGCCGTATCGCCAGCCAGGCGCTTCTTGCCAGCTTCGAGAAATTCCTTCGACCAGCTATAATAAAGGCTCTCGGCAATGCCTTCGCGGCGGCACAGCGCGGCAATGCTGTCCTCGCCACGCAGGCCTTCCAGCACGATGCGGATTTTGTCCTCCGCCGAGTGGTGCTTGCGCGTCGCACGCCGGATATCCTTGATGACCTGTTCGGCCGCTGCTTTCTGCGGCCCGGATTTCTGTCTCATCTTCGCTTCCTTTGATAGGGCTACGATGAACCAGAAATCCTCCCTTCTCAATTACCAGTCATTTGTCTCAAAGGCGCTGATGGCGGACATTTTTCTCCCGTCCGCCTGGCGAACCAACGCCGCTACTCGAAGCCACGGGTGGAAAATCCAGTGAATTCGCGGGTAAAGCGCCGACGATGGCAGGCGAATGAGCGGCGCTCCTCGATATCTGACAGGTTTGACAATGCATAGAGCGAGGAGCATGTTTTCCAAAAAAGTCAAATGGGAGGAGACCATGACTTACAAAAGCATCAGGGCACTGGAGCGCGGTATAGACGTGTTGCAGTACCTCAATACGGTTAAAGGAGCTGCACCGCCGGAGATTGCTGAAAACGTCAATCTTCCACGTCCTACAGTCCATCGAATTCTTGAAACGCTGAGCGAACTCAACTTGGTCTATCGCAGTCAGCTCGGAGACGAATATCGTCTTAGCTCTGGCGTGCAGCGATTGGCGGGCAACAGGTCATCCGTTCGGCTGAATTGGATTGATGAAATCGCCTTGCCAGCACTGCTTGAACTCACATCGGAGATCATTTGGCCGTCGGACATTGCTGTTTACCACAAAGCTGCAATGATCATCCAGGGAACCACACATCGCATCAGTCCCATGTCGTGCGATGTCGGAATGGTCGGCAATCGGCGTTCCATGCTGATGAGCCCGCTGGGCCGTGCCTATCTCAGTCACTGCCCGGATGACGAGCTAAAGTCGATTCTTTGCGCTCTGAATGCGTCATCAGCATCTGAGGATAAGGGCGCGCGCGATCGCGCTTTCATTAAGGAGATTATTGAAACGGGTCGTCGTGATGGTGTTAGCGCCTGCAACGAACTACCGCACCCGCGATGCGCCAGCCTTGCTGCACCCATTCGCTTGAATGGGAAGGTACTTGCCTGCATGAACGTTGTCTGGCGGGCCAATATGCTCACGATTGAAGACGCAATGGATCAGATACGTGACCCATTGCTCGCAACGCGTGACCGGATCGAAGCTCAACTCCACGAACAGTTCGCACGACCGGCGCTGGGCTCGACAAGCTTCCCTGAAACATACACCCTGCGGACGGGAGCGCGTGATCGCTTGCCTCACAGTCTAGCCCTTGCTTGATTGCATCAATATGGCCCGCCCACGAGGGGTTTCCTTCGTGGGCGGCCCCTATTGGCTCAGAGGAAGGACAAAGCATGACCAAAACACTTGGATTTCTTGGGGCAGGTCGCCTCGCACAGATGCTCGCACCAAAAGCGATAGCCGGTGGCTGGCGGGTTATTCTTTCGAACTCGCGTGGACCTGAAACATTGGCTGATTTGGTCTCTCAACTCGGCCCAAATGCCAGCGCAGCCACCAGCAAAGACATGGTGTTGGCCACCGACATTATTATCCTTGCAATCCGGTGGCCACAAATCGCCGATGCCACAGCTGGCCTGCCCTGGGACGGCAAAACCGTGATTGATGCCACCAACAATCGTCTCGGCCCGAAGCCCGAAGATGTCATCGGCATCGGCGATGCAATCGCCAGTGAACTCGTCGCGGGTTATCTACCCGGTGCAAAGCTGGTCAAAGCTTTCAATCATGAGCCGATCCCTGTGTTCGACAAAACACTGCCTCCCGCTGGGGATGAAAGCGTGCTTTTTCTGGCTGGCGCAGATGCGGAGGCAAAGAAGCAAGTCGCGCAATTGATGCGGGATCTGAAGGCAACACCGATTGATCTTGGCGCGATTGACGAAGGCGGCTTGCTCATTGCCATGGGTGGCCCACTGACGAACAAGTTCAAACTATACACACCCGCTGAAGCCGAAGCTGAAACAAAAGCTGCGCTTGTCTAATACGAAGACACGGAGAACATGACTGTTCGTATTCCACTTTTGAATATCTTAATCATCTGATGCATTTGAGATATTCGGAATTTTGCAAGACGAGGATGCGTCGATCTCTTCGAGTCCTTGTATAAAATCTGTTATTCTTCCCGAGAGAGAGCCGCCTCCGGCTCAGGATTGTGTGCGACATTCGTTTCGACGGAGAGCATCGTGCGATATTACAGGTCGCACACAATTTGAATATTCCAGCCTTAATTACCAGTGCGAGATCCTCGGTCATCTACCAATATTGACCAGAATGATATGTTGCCAGCGCATAGGCGCCCTTGGTCAACGCGCCCCAAGGGTGGGCAGTGATCAGTCCATGAACTCGCCCAGAACCGCAAGCAACACACCTTTCCAAACGCAAATCTAGACCAGTTGACCCTGCGCTTTGAACAGGATGGCGCTGTGCCATACATCAAGCATGGGACACCCGCTCACCATACTTGGGCGCTCTTCAGCTATAGATTCAACCTATTGATTTTTATATATATTTATATTTGACAATCGATTTTTGTACGCACGACGGACGTACATTGTCTGATCCTTGTTCGTCTTGAGTCAGCCTGACACGATGAATGAATAGTTCAAAATAAGGAGCATTCAGACGTGGTCGCTGCCAAAGAACGCACCGTGGTACTCGCCACAAAGAGCACTCAAAAACAGGTGACGCCTTTGGCGCAACCTGAACCCGGCCTCACACCAGAGCAGATCATACAGCGAGCCATTGACTTACGGCCGCTTTTGCTCGACGGCCAAGCCGATGCAGAAGAGCGAGGCACATATTCTCCTGAAATGCATGAGCGTTTTCGCAAGGCCGGTTTCTATCGAATCCTGCAACCTGTGATGTATGGCGGCTATGAGTTTGATCTGACCGTCTTTTCTCGTGTCATCGTCGAAATTGCACGGGGCTGCCCCGGTTCTGGCTGGTGTCTCTGCCTTGCTTCCGGGCATGCCGTGAATGCTGCAGCTTTGTTTGATAAGGCTGGCCAAGACATTATCTTTGGCGATGACGGCGAATTTGCAGCCCCGGCACGCGGCGTACCAGGGGGGACAGCCACGGAGTGTGATGACGGTTGGATCATTGACGGAACCTGGGATTATTGCTCCGGTTCACCCTATAGCACACATGCGATCGTTGGCGTTCGCATCGCGGGTCCAGCGAAAGACGGACCGTCTGAACTCGGAATTGCAATGGTTCCAAGGTCTGGCTGGGAGATGATCGACAACTGGCGCGACTTCATCGGCATGCGCGCCAGTGGCTCAAACAGCATTCGCATCGACAAGCAATGGATACCAAAGGCTCTGCTGGTTCGCCAAAACTTTTTCGCCGTCAATATCGATGGTGGCACCGAAGGTTACAAGTTGCACGGCAACTCCATGTATTCAGGCCGTATGTTCGGCTTTTTCCAGGCGGAGATCACCTCAATTTTGGTCGGCGTCGGCTTTGCTGCGCTAGACGAATTCGAACGGATTGTGGGACTGCGGGCAGGGGCTCCTAAATTTGGGCCTCCGATGCCGGGTGTGCCGGACTTCCATCGGCCCTATGGCGTCGCGCTGGGCATGCTCGAAATGGCATCCAATGCTCTGGCAGCCGGCACTCGGTCCTATCTCGACTATTGCGAACGTGGCGTGAAGGACCCCAGCGCTTATACGGAGTTCGACGATCTTCGCATTCAAGCAGGGTTGCAGCATGCAGCGCATCTGTCGATGGACGCGGTCGAGATCCTCTACAGTGCTGCCGGCACGAGCACCTCAGCGAAAAATGGCTCACGGCTTCAGCGCTATTACCGTGACATTTCCATGGCGCGCACCAATCCCGGCCTGCAATTCGACAAAACGGCCATGCAGTTGGCTGCGCGGAAATTTCCAGAAGGACCGCAAGCCCCCCGCCCGTAAGCAACCGAGAATTGGAAAACAGGCGCACGCGAAACTCAATGGGAGGTGGGTATGCAACATCACGTTCACACTAACAATGATAAGGTTGCAGCGGACACCAAAAGTGTTCTTCCTGCAACGGACTGGACATCAGAACCACAGCAGATAGACACCTCGGCGGTGACAAGTGGAGGCGGGCTGACCGCAGCCGAGGAAAAAGCTGCTCTGAAAGCGAAATTCATCTCTGGCATGGGACGGGTTGCGGCTCCCGTTTCTATTGTTGCCACCGATGGCCCGGCAGGGCGTGCGGGCGTCACAATCTCAGCAATGAGTTCCGTCTCTGCCGATGGAGACCGACCGACCCTGATGATCTGCCTCAACCAGTCATCACGCACATGTCAGGCCCTCGAGAAAAACCGCCATTTCACTCTCAATGTTCTGAATGCACGCAAGCATATCCCCATAGCCGATGCCTTTGCAGGCCGTTTCGGGACATTTTTGCCCGATAAATTCGCGATGGGCGACTGGAAGACCAGCCACTTCGGGATTCCAGAATTGAATGAGGCGACCGCGGTGTTCCATTGCCAAGTCAGCTTCACCCAGATTGTTGGCACGCATATGCTCATTATCGCAGAAGTTGACGAGGTCAGTGAAGCTGAAGGAGCACGGGCTCTCGTTTACTGTAGCCGTGAATATCGTTGCCCTTGAGCGGCTTGCGGGAGGGAGCAAGCCGCAAAATTCAAAGGGAATAATCGTGTAATTTTGATCGCTTTCACACTCTGAAAGCCGTCACCGATCAGGGCACGACCCCTGATCGGTCATCGTTGATGGATGCAGGCCCGAATGGGAGCGGGTCAACGATTAGCTATTTCCAAAAAACGACATGCATAACTTGGGGAGGACAAGGAATGTGTTCAAAGGCAGGCTTATGTCTTGCTGCGAGTTGCTGTGCCCTCACTTTGGTGATGGTTTGCGCGGGTGCCTACGCACAGGATGGCGCAGTTAAAATAGCAAAGACAAACCGAAATCCAACGACGGACGCGCAGAGGCTTGATTGTCCCGGCGGTGACCAGACAAAGCGTTCGAAAGATCCCAACACCAAGACTTGCCCGGATCTGACGCTGGTGGACAATGGTTCAAGTGTGGGTCCAAGTGCAGCTCCAGGCCAGGGCCCCGGTTCCGGAGCAGGACCAGGCCCTGGTCAAGGGCCGGGGCCGGGTGCCGGTCCGGGAGCGGCTCCTGGGCCAGATGGATTGCCGCCGCCGCCCTTCGGAATGATCGTGCCACGTAAATCGTTCAATCTCGGCCCTCCGCTTGGTGGACCTCCGGCGGTGGGCAACATCAATCCGATCTTTGTGATGCCACCGGGCATGGTTGGAGCGCTGAAGCCGGATCAAATTCTGATTGGCCTTGGGGACTTGGCCAAACCGCGCCCGGCTCCGGACGGCTTCAATCATATCGGCACAGAAATCTATACCATGGGAGGGTCCTTCGGGCGCAATCGCGAGACCGTCCAGACCGGTAATTCCAAAGACAATTTCTCTACCTATTTCGCCGGTAGCAGAGTCCAGGATCCGAGCTGGCGTGATAATACCGACAGTAAACAGTACGAATTCTATGGTGACCTTGGTTGGCGAAATGAGACGTCAGCCCTGCACCTTTCCTTGAGTGGCCAGGACCTTAAGTCCTCCGGCAACGGCCTGACACCGGCCGAAATGCTTGCGAAGGACCGTTCAAGTTCCTTCATAGCGCCAAGCGGCGACACGGACAGACGATGGAAGATACAGCTTTCTGGCGAACATGAGACGGACTCAGGTTGGAACGTGAATGGCAAAGCCTACATTGGTCACGTGTCACGGACCAAGCAATGGGCCGATGGTGAAACCCCGCAATCCTGCGCCGACAACGCAGCGACACTTTGCAACATGATGGGCTCGCCCTATCTCACCCTGAATGGTAATCGTTTTCCATTATATTCCAGTTCATACCGTTACGCATCGCTTACCAATTACAGTGAAGACGCTTACACCTACGGTGCATCACTCGAGGGACGAGTCAGCGATACCCTGTTGGGGCGAGCGAACGATTTCGTCATTGGGGCCGCACTTGATGGATCGACGACCTCGGGTACGGTTTCTAGAAGCCTGGGTGAATATACCAGCGACTATGTCTACACCAATGACCAGGGAGTTTATCAGACAACCTCGGCAGATTTGCGAGCGCTTTACTTCTCGGTTTATGCTGCAGATCAGCTCGCGGTGACGGATCGGCTGACGGTAGGCAGTGCGCTGCGGTTTAACGTTTCAGACCTCAATCGCTACAACGGTTCGGCAACGAACGTCACTTACGACTATGATCTGAACATGCACAAAACCTACTACAGCGTCGATCCGTCAATCGGCCTCACCTACAAGTTCAACAGTGATTTGGTGGGATATGCCGGCTACAACCGCGAAAGCCGGGCTCCTACTTCTTTTGGGACGATGTGCAGCAATCTCGCATCAACCTGTGCGTTTCCCAACTTCCCGATAGCCGACGAACCGCTTTTGCAGACGCACTCGAACAATTTCGAAGCTGGCCTTCGCGGACAAAACACCGTACTCGGCGACGCAACCCTCTCATGGAATGTGCGGCTGTTTTCGCAGATGACCTCGGATACCTATTGGCTGGTATTGCGTGAAACACGCCCGATGTTCAGCAATGTAGGAGACAGCTGGCGCCGGGGCGTTCGTTTCAATGCGGCCCTGGAAACCGGTCCCTGGACGATCGGCCTTGACTACATCCTGCAAAAATCAACCTTCGAAAAGGAGTTTACGGAATTCAGTTCGGATAATCCCTCTGCAGATGCAATGGGCAATATCACTGTCCCTAAGGGCTCGGAAATGCCCAACATCCCAAACCAGATATTGAACTTGAGTGTCGATTATGCCGTCAATGATCGTTTGAAAATTGGCGCTTTGGGTACGGGAGTTGCTGGAAGCTATGCTCAATTTGACGAAAACAATACGCTCAAAAAGTCAGACCCTTATGCGCTCCTTTCACTGAATGCGAGCTACAAGCTCAGTGACAATGCTGAAATTTTCGGGCTCATAACCAATGTTTTCGATACGAAATATAATGCAATGGCAGCGCTTATAAAAGTCAACTCCATCCCCAGTTTGGGCCTGACAAATTCGATGGGTTACATTCCCGGCGACGGTCGCGCCTTCTATGCCGGGCTTCGGGTGACATTCTGACGGTTGTAAAGAGCGCAATTTGACACGCCGGAAAGTGCATTCTCAACGTGAGCTGAGTGCACTTCCGCGGGACGTTACACCAATTTTCCTGCATGGGAGGACATGCACGCTTCGATAACGAATGCGGCCCAAAGCCTCCTCATATAAGCTTCTGATTGCTGAATGTTCGCATTCCGAGAGACTATTTTTCGTCGTCCGGGTTACCGTCGGACGACGATTTTGGTTTTGTGTCTTGCCTCGATTATTGCCTGAAACTTAAAAAATAAACGGATAGGATTTCGATTAAATCAGCTCGTGCTGTTGCCCATGATGGACATATTTGGCGGTAAAATTCGTATCATACTCAATTGAGGCATCGTCCAGGAGCTTTTGTTCAATGAAAGATTGTGCTCGCTTGAGAGCCGGTAAAAACTGAGTGATGCCATCCTGCAGCTTTACAGCTCGCGGAAGCCAAACAATGCTCAGACATGCAAGCACACGATTGTCATAACGAATGGGAACGGCGATGGCCGCGATCAGTGGATACGAGTTTCGTTGCTCGACAGCGTACCCGTCGCTAATAACTTTGTTGATCAAATTTCGAGTGTGGGCACCGGCACCCCGCTGGCTATCAGGCCGCTGACTATCGGAATGGGTCCGATCGCCAAAATGTCCGAGATGCTCGAGAATCTGCGCCCGCTGTTGTTGGGGGCAGAAGGCCAAATAGGCAAGACCGCATGCACTTGTCAGCATTGATCGGTGGTTGTCATCAAAATCCAGCAGGTTGATATGATAGGGGTTTAGTGAGTGGGTTGTATCGCGCTTGAGCATTGTACAGCTGTACGCATCGAAGGTGGTTATCTCACTGGTCCACACCACTTCCTTTTGTAACTCGAGCAGAATGGGCTCAGCCGCCCAGAGCGCCCATACGTCATCCGTCAGCCCTTCCTTGAGGGCGCGTGTGGCAATGGTCGGTCGATAAACACCATCGTCACCAAGCGAGATAAGGCCACTTTTTTCAAGGGTACCGAGTAAACGATAGATCGTGGGTCGCGAGAGCCCGAAATGGGCAACGGTGGCCTGTCTGGTCGCGCCACCGGTCTCGCTGAGAAACTCAAGCACATTGAGTCCACGGGACAAAGCTCTGATGTTTTCTGACATGTTGTTATTCCTCCCGCGTCAAATTGGTCACTCATTTTAACGTCTGTCAATATGCTTTGCGCCCAAGAGCGCACGGTGCCGATAACGGTAACTTTTGTGGATTGGATGGGTCAGACACCAGGCGGACGAGCGCGACATGGGAGTTGGCTCTGGGCCGTGCCACGGTCAGAAATACGCCCATTGGTGCGCCATCAAGCGCATGCCTAATCAAGGGAGCGAACATGGCAAATGCAGAAACCAATTCGGGGCGGGGCAAAGGGTATGGCTGGCGTCTGAGTTTGGGCATGCTGTTGCCATCGAGCAACCCGGTGGCTGAGCCGGAATTGACGCGGATGCTTCCGGAGGGGGTTTCACTCCTCACGACCCGGCTCAAGCTCGCAGGCAGTAGCCGTGAAGAACTCTTGGGAATGACGGGGCAAATCGAAGGTGCTGTTCCCTTGCTGTGCGACGCTGGGGTCGATCGCATTGTCTTCAACTGCACGGCCGTTTCGACGTTCGACGTGGAAATGGGAAATATGCTGCGCCAGCGGATCGAAAAGATTGCGGCGCGGCCTGCGACCAGCACCGCAGACGGCGTGGTTGCGGGCCTTAAGGCGCTCGGTGCGAAGCGCATCGCGCTGATTACCCCCTACATTTCCTCCGTCGTCGAGCGCGAGACGGCATTCCTTGAGCATCACGGCTTTGAAGTGGTCCGCGCTGTGGGGCGCGACCTTGACGAAGGCAAGGCGATGTCATCGGTGGAGCCGGGTCAATGGTATCGCTGGGCGTTGGACAATGCAGGTTGCGGTGCCGACGTTTACTTCCTCAGCTGCACGGCCATCCGCGTCATCGATATCGTCGCGACGCTTGAGTGTGATCTTGGTGTGCCGGTGCTGACCAGCAATCAGGCAATGCTCTGGTGGTGCCTGCGCAATGCTGGGCTGAACGATAGCCCCGAGGCCTTTGGTCGTTTGTTCACCAAACACTTGCCCGCGTAAACATTGGGGAAATGACATGAGTATCCGTGGCAAGGCCTTCATTGTTGGGGCCTACGAGCATCCGGGCCGCAATCTGCCTGACCATTCCGTGCAGCAAATCCATGCAGAATGTGCGATGGGCGCACTTAGCGACGCGGGCCTGTCCATCAAAGACGTGGATGGTTATTTCAGCAATGGCCAATTGGGGTTCGGCGGCATTTCCATGGCCGAATATCTCGGCCTGAGATTGAATTACATCGATTCCACCTTTACCGGGGGCTCCTCCTATATGGCGCATGTCGGCCATGCCGCTGCTGCCATTGCCGCAGGAAAGTGCAAGGTTGCCCTCATCACGCAAGGGGCCAAGGTGCGGGGTGTCCTTCGCGGTGCCAAACATACGGCGGATACACCGGAATTTCCCTTCGAGACGGTCTATGGCGAAACCAATGCGGCCATTTATGCGCTGGCTGCGCGTCGGCATATGCATGAATACGGTACAACAGCAGAACAGCTCGCCGCCGTTAAAGTTGCGGCGGCGGCCTATGCGCAACACAATCCAAATGCGCTGTTGCGCAAGCTCGTTTCAATCGACGATGTTGTGAATTCACCAATCATTGCGGACCCCCTTCATCGGCTCGATTGCTGCGTCGTGACTGACGGTGGCGGCGCTCTTGTTCTTGTTGCTCCTGAAATCGCGCGAAGCTTGAAGCGCCAGAGTGTCAAGCTTTTGGGTCATGCCGAAGCGATCCGGCATGGTGGAGATGGCCCAAGCGATTTTGCCAGCACGGCAGCGGCGCTTTCAGGACCCCGTGCATTCACTGAGGCGGGCGTCAGCCCTCGAGACGTTCGGTATGCCTCGATTTACGACTCCTTCACCATCACCGTCATCATGACTTTGGAGGATCTCGGCTTTTGCGGGAAAGGTGAGGGTGGCGCATTCGTTGCCAGCGGCGCGCTGGGGCTTGATGGCCTGCTCCCGATCAACACCGATGGCGGTGGCCTCTGCAACAACCATCCGGGCTACCAAGGCGGTATGGTGCGAACCATCGAAGCGGTGCGCCAGCTGCGGGGCGAAGCCAATCCAAATACACAGGTCAAAAACTGCACCATAGCACTGGCGCACGGAACCGGCGGCGGCATGTCGCGGCACGCCAGCGTTACGCTGGTATTGGGTCAGGAGGACGCATAATGGAAGACCGTCAAGAAGTGCAAGCGCTTCCCATTCCTGTGCCGGTGGTTTTCCCGGAAACAGAACCGTTCTGGACGAATGCCCGAAAAGGCAAGTTGCTGCTGCCGTTCTGTACGCATTGTGCGAAGCCGGTTTGGTATCCAAAAGCATTCTGCACCGCGTGCGGTAGCTTTGAGCTTGACTGGCGTGAAGCGTCCGGCTTGGGCGAAATCTATAGCTTCACGGAAGTCATGAAAGGTGAGGGTGCCTATCGTGAGACGCCGGGCTACATTCTTGCGCTGATCGACCTTGATGAGGGCGTGCGCATGCTCAGTAACCTCGTCGACTATAGCCGGGAAACGCTGCGCATAGGTCAGCGCGTAAAGGTCGTGTTTCACAATAGCAGCGACGCCACCGCTCTCCCACGATTCACACCGGCCTGATTTGCCGAATTCAATTTTAGATGTAGTGGAAGGAGGAGGCATTGAACAAGGTCTTCGAAAGTACCAGTGACGCTGTTGCGGATATCAAGGACGGCGCATCGATTGCAATTGCTGGCTTTGGCGTTGGCCATTCCTATCCCAACAGCCTGGTGTTGGCGTTGCAGGCACAAGGGGCCAAGAATCTCGCCATCATCGCGAATTCTCTGGGGGCGGGAGGCGATTTTCGCCCGCAGATCCTGGTGCAGAACGGTCAGGTAAGCAGGCTTGTTCTGTCTTTCTCCGTCCGCCCGGGCATGCCTTCGCCGGAAGAGGAAAAGATTGCGGCAGGCGAGATTGCACTTGAAATGGTGCCACAGGGCATTCTCGTGGAGAGACTGCGGGCGGCGGGTGCCGGTTTGCCTGCTTTCTATAGCCCCGTCACTGTCGGAACTCCTCTCCAGGAGGGCAAGGAAGTACGGCGCTTTGGCGAGCGGGATTATGTTCTCGAACATGCTCTGCCCGTTGATGTTGCGCTGATCCGTGGATACCGCGCTGACCGTTTCGGCAATGTCGAATTTCGCGGCAGCAGTGCGCATTTTCATGCCAGCTTTGCCAGGGCGGCGAAATTGACCATCGTTGAGGTGGAGCACATTGTTGAAGCTGGCGAAATCTCGCCCGAACGCGTCGGCTTGCCGGGTATTTTTGTTTCGCGCGTCGTGCAGACGGTTGCCAAATATCCGGCCCCTGCGGGCCGTATGGGCCGCCGTGCGCCTGAGAGCGGGCGGGAATATTTCGGCAAACCAGCCTTAACCCGCACGAATATGGCAAAGCGTGCTGCTGCACTCTTGCCCGAAGGTGCCTATGTCAATCTTGGCTCAGGCCTGCCCACGCTGGTTGCTGGGCACACGCAGGACAAATCCATCTTTCTTCACGCGGAGAATGGGGCTCTCGGTTACGATCTGCTGCAGGATCCTACGCAATTTGATGTCGATTTTTTCGATGCGGCAGGAAACTTCATCAAAATGCGACCCGGTGGTGCGTTGTTCGACAGCGTAGCCTCCTTTGAAATTGCGCGATCAGGAAAGCTGTCGGCGATCCTTCTGGGGGCCTATCAGGTCAGTGAAAAGGGTGATCTCGCCAATTGGGCCGTACCGGGCCAATCCGGTGGGGGCATTGGCGGCGCTATGGATCTCGCATCTTCCGGGAGCAAGGTTATCGTTCTCATGGAACATTGCGATGGCAAGGGTAAGCCAAAATTTGTGCGCGAATGTTCCTATCCGCTCAGCGCGCTTGCGTGTGTCGATACGGTGGTGACTGACCTTGCGCTGCTGGTGCGTCAGGGAAATGGCTTTGAAGTGACTGCGATTGCAGAAGGATTCACGCCAGATGAAATTCGTGCGCTGACACCGATCGACATCACATTTGCACAATCACTCGAGGTGATGTGAGCGGCCTGATGCCGCCATTGGGTCGGCATCAGGCGGTGGTGTGAACAAAGGTGGGGACGATTTTTTTAATCTTCCGTTTCGTTCCGGAACGGAAATAACAAGGGAGAAGACAATGAAACTATCTCAGTCAGTCGAGTTGAAGGCACCCGCTGCGGAAGTCTGGACATTCATCAGCGATTTTTACAATTTTCATGCTTGGCAACCCCACATTGAATCCACGGCTCCGGGGCCAGCCAAGGGTGAGCGCATTGTCAAGATGAAGCGCGGCAACACTGTTCTTGACCGCATTGCTGTGCTTGACAATGAAAAGCGCACACTTGCTTACGAAATGGTTCCGAACCAGGATCTGCCACCCGGTGCGCCGAAGCTCGAAGGTTTTCTGGCGACATTCGTTGTGGGTGAGTCAGGTGCGGGCTCTAAAGTTGAGTATAGTATTGCCGTTGAGGTGCCGAGTGCGATCCAGGAAATGGCAGAAAAGGGAATTGGCAGTGACATCTCCGGTGCCTTGCAGGGGCTGAAGGACAAGTTTGAAGAAGCCTGAGATCTGAGCAGAATTTCAATACCGGGTCATTTGAACCGCCGCTCGCAAGAGCGGCGGTTTTTCTTTGTGGATGACATGCGGCGATAGGGTTTGGATGGTCCATGACAAACGTCAAAGAGTGACGCAGATGTTCATTCAGCACCTCGAAATGCTCGGAGCAAGCGGCAAACCAATGAAGGTCGGATGGGGTATCAAGCACGGTTGCGGTGCCGAGGCTTCAAGCAGTTTGCTTGGCATGGGTTGTGTCGGCACTCAGCAGAATAGGGTTCCGTGGAAGTGGCCTGCCCAAACAGGAGAAGGCCGACCTGGCTTTCGCCACCGTCGACCTTCTCCTGTTCTTTCATCGCAACCTGATCCCGTTACGAGTGCGTCACCACGCCTGTGAGGCCGGGCGGGCGCGTGCGCCGCCCCTCAACCATTTAGGTGGCGTGTACCTGGGGGGTGCCGGACAAAAAAGCCCGACGATTGGTTGCCATCAGCACTGCGGCAATACCATTCAGCGCTGCAATGGTCAGGACGCTTGGCATATAGGTATGGGTGTGATCGAACAACTGTCCGACAACGATTGGCGCGACAGCGCTTGCGATCGTCATCATTGAAATCGCAAAGCCGGAGACCGCAGCAAAATGCCGTGAATCAAAGGTTTCGCTCAGCAGGGCCATTGAGCTTACCTGCACCGCACCATAGCCCGCGCCCAACAAGACGGCATAGGCATAGAGCATGATTGAGTTATGAGCGTAACCGAGTGTCAATATACCCAAAGCAAAGACAAGGAGGCCAGCCGCGAGAATATTGCGGGTTCCCAAACGCTCACTGAAAGCTCCAACGGCGAAGTTGCCCAGCAAGGTCGAGGCGGCCATCAAGGATAGTGATGCTGCTGCATCCGTCGGGGCAAAGCTGGAATCATGCAGAAGCGCCAAGCCATGGGCGATGTAGAATGAACATCCGGCACCAGCCGTGACAATGCATGTGATCACCAGCCACAGTGCCGGCGATTTATAGACCGATCCCTTCTGGTCTCCTGAAGCGTCGAATTGTGCGAATTTCGCAACATCGGCACCGCTTGCGCCCGGTGGCGTATCGCGCACAACGAAGATTGCCAGAAACAAAGCCAGGGCTCCGGCACCGATGAAGACCAGCCATCCGGCGCGCCAATCGCTAAGGGCAATGGACCGACTGATCAGCGGTGCCGCAACAAAACCGCCAACGCCCATTGTGGCATAAAGCACCGCAAAGGCCCGAGCCCGCTTTTTATCAAACCAGGCTGCGACACAAGCCTGATTGGCAACGAAACCACCAGCACTCATGGCCAATCCCATGAGGATGCCAAATGCAACGACGACCTGCCACGGCTTTTCAACCCAGAAAGCCATTGCGCTCGCTCCAAGCAGCAGCAACAGGCTGCCTGCGATCAGCACGAGGCGCGCACCAAAGCGATTGACTGCGGAACCGACGAGCGGCGCTGTAATGCCGGTAACGGCCATGTTGACGGACACGAGCAGCCCGAGGAGACTGCGATCCCAGCCCAGCGATGTGACCATGGACGTGTTGATCACGCTTGCACCGTAGATGGGAAACGCCGCGTTCATGCATAGGATAAGCGAGCATGCGGCCAGGATGGCTCGGCCATACCGAGGATGTGTGGAATGAAATGGAAACAGCCTCATTGGGCGACCTCTTGATATCGAGAACGTTCCGAATATCGGAGACGGGCGCAATTAACCATTTAACTGCGTGACTTGAACACTAAAGCCTTCAGCAGCACCCTACATCTTGGCTGACGCAGGCGTCCGGCAGATGTATCCGTGTACACATACCGGACATGGCCTTGACCCTTGTTGTCGATTGCCAATGGCGGGTTTCAAATCATCCTCAGGAGAGTGCTCGCTAAAATTGCGAGGGCTCATGCGGAGGGTGAGGTGCGTTAATGGTAAATGTTGAGCGAAAGTTCGAAACTGTTGGATTGGAGCCGCCGGAGCCGAACTTGCAGCCAGATGAGATGATCGCGCGAGCGACGGCCATGATCGGCACACTCAGAGCGCGCCAGGCGGATGCCGAGGCCGGTGGGCGCCTGCTGGAGGTTACCCATCAGGAGTTCATGCGGGCTGGTTTTTATCGTGTTGTCCAGCCGCGCCGTTTCGGTGGCTACGAATTTGACCTGACCACTTACGTGAAGGTGATGATGGAAATCGCCCGCGGCTGCCCTTCAAGCGGCTGGGTTCTGGCGCTTGTGTCAGGCCATCCTATCATGCTGGCTGATTTCAGCGAACGGGCACAGATCGAAGCCTATGGCGATGACGGTGATTATCGGTGTCCCTCGGTTGGGTCGCCAGTTCCGGTGACGCTTGAAAAGGGCGGATTTCGTGTCAGCGGCGGTTGGGATTATGCATCAGGTTGCGATGTCTCGACCCATGCAATGGTCAGTGGTCTGACACCGGAAGCCGACGGCAGCATGACGCCCCGATTGATGCTGGTTGACCGTTCTGATTATGAAATCGTCAATAACTGGGACATGATTGGGATGCAGGGCACCGGCTCTCGTCGGCTGGTCGTCAAGGATGTTTTTGTGCCGGAATATCGTACCGCTCCCATCGTCATGTGGCGCGGCGAGCGTGGCGCGGCGGTGCATGCAAACCCAATGTATAACGGCCGCAAAGCATCGTATTTTGTGATTGAGCTGGGTGCGGTCGTGGTCGGCGCTGTAAAGGGTGCGCTCGATATTTTCGAAGACATCTTGCGCAACAAGCCGATGCGCTTCTCATCAAAGCAGCGTTTGTACGAGAGCCATGAGTTCCAGCAATATTATGGCGATGCCCAAACCAAGATCGATTCCGCCGAAGCGCTTCTCTTGAAGGTGACGGAACGCTATCTGGAAGCGTGCAGCCTGCATCAGGAGACTGGCGAAGGTTTTACTGAAGAGACCGACAGACGGCTCTTTGCTGCCGCCCAGGAGGCCTGCCGCCTTGCTTGGGACGGGTTGGAAATCATCTTCACCACGGCGGGCACGAGCACCGGGGCCAAGCAATCCATGCTCGCCCGTATTTATCGAGATGCGGCGGTGCAGAAAACCCATTTTGTTCAGCAACGGTCGCGCACGGCCGTCAACGCTGCACGCCTTCACTTCGGGCTTGCCCCGCTCAGCCCGTTCTGACTGCTATGGAGACCATCTTGACATCAGCAGGGTCGTCGCTCGATCCAGACTGGATCCGTGCGGAGTTTAAACGTCGGCGTGGTCACTGGCATGATGACTGGGAAGCTATGCTGTCCTATTCCCCAGCCTATGTTGCGGCCTATCTCGATTTCTCCGTCTATTCCGACGAGCAAGGATCGATATCGCCAAAACTGCGCGAATTGATCTATGTGGCAACGAATTGTTCGCCCACGCATATGTTCGAAAAGGGGTTTAAAAACCACGCCCGGCAGGCACTGGATTTGGGGGCTAGCCCTTCGGAGCTTCTTTCCGTGGTCGCGACGGTCAGTGCGATGGGCATTCATTCTTATCTGCTCGCCGCTGAAGCAATTGCCGAGTTCGCGCCCGGTGAGATTGTTGTCGATGAGCCGTCTGCGACGATGGTGCGCAAGGAGCATCTCGCCGTTTTCGGGGCAATATTGGACGAGGTTCAGGCAGGAATAAAGCTTGATCCGAAATTCTATCAATGCTGGCTCAATTTCGCGGCCGCCCCGATACGGGGTCCAGATGCAACACTGTCGATGAAAGAGGCGCATCTGATTGCGCTTGCGGTTCATGCGCAGGTCACCCAACTCAATCCGGTTGGCGTGCGTCAACATGTGCGGGCAGCATTGGAGCATGGAGCAAGCGCACGGGAAGTGCTCGATGTGTGCAAACAGATATCGAGCATGGGCATTCACGCCATGGTTTTTGGCCTGCCGATCATCAACAGCTTAACACGGGGAGGTGTGTGAGATGCGGGGTGTTGAGCGGCGTTATGACGCCGGAGATACAAAATGTATCGGATATTATGCGGCGGGAGACAGCGCCGCCAAAACCGGCGTTCTGTTGCTGCATGAAGCCCCTGGGCTCGGACCTCATATGCGCAGACGCGCCGACATGCTGGCGAGCCTTGGCTATCACGCCTTCGCAGCAGATTTATACGGGGCAGGGCAGCTGGTGAAAGAGCATGCGCAGGCGCGGGCCTTGGTGGGCGCACTGAAAGCGCAGCCCGATCTGTTGCTGGCGCGTGTCGAAGCCGGGTTGAAAGCCCTCTCTGACGCCGCCCGATTGGATGTCGGAGCTATCGCTGTCGCTGGCTATTGTTTCGGTGGCTGGTGCGGGCTTGAACTGGCCCGGTGGGGTGTTCCGGTCAAAAGCGCAACCGTCTTTCATGGTGCATTGACGAGCGAGCGGGGTGCGGCAGGCATCAAGACCTCCCTGATGGTTTGTGTCGGTGATGCCGACCCTTTTTCGCCGATGAGCCAAATACACGGCTTCCAGCAGGACATGAGCACCGCAGGTGTCGACTACCAACTGTGCCTCTTCGGGGGTGTTGGTCACGGGTTCACCGATCCAGATATTCATGAGGCTGGCCCCGGCTTTGGTTATGACGCCAAGGCTGATGCCTGCTCATGGGGCGCTTTCATTTCCCTTCTGGGTGAAACACCGGCTGCCTAAAGTTTGTCAAGGAAAAGTGGACTCCGATCTCCCTGAAAAGACAAACAAAAACAATAGGCTATAGCTGTAACATAGGATGCAACTGATGAAATTCGATGGCAAATTGGTACTCATAACGGGTGCCGCGACCGGTATCGGTCGCGCAACTGCACGAAGCCTTGGCCAGTTGGGTGCCCGGGTTGTTATCGTGGATATCAACGAGGACGGCGCGAAAGAAGCGGCCAAGTCGGTGCCCGGCGGCAAGGCGGTAGCCTTCCGCTGCAATCTCGCCAACGATCAGGAAGTCGCTGACTTGCAGCGACAGGTCGAAAGCCGCTGCGGTGTGGTCGATATCCTCATCAACAACGCCGCCAAGCCTCCGGTGACCGGCTCAATTTTGAACGTTGGTCTCGATCAGTTTCAAGCCGCATTCGATGTCAATGTGCTGGGCTATCTTCGCACCATCAAGGCTTTTTTGCCGGGAATGCTGGAGCGCAACGCGGGCCACATCGTCAACACCTCGTCTGCATTGGCGCTGCTTCCTGATCCACCGATCCGCTTCATGGGCCCCTATATCACCTCCAAAGGTGCCCAGCTTTCAATGAGCTATGCCTATGCGCATGCCCTAAGCGGGACCGGTGTCGGCATCTCGGTTTTCTGCCCCGGTATTACGGCAACCGCCGAGATGCCAGGCGGCGTCTCGCCAACCCCGCCGCCGGGAATGCCTGCACCAGAAGAGTTTTCCATCGGTGTTCCGACGCGACGCACTGTGCGTGTGCCGGCAGAACATGCCGCAAAGGTCTTGATTGAAGGCCTTGAGCGGGATGCCTTCCTGATCTGCTCGCAGTCCAATTATCAGCCAGACCTCATCGCATTCGCATCGTCCGGTTATGATCCCGCTTCGATCGTGGCCGAGGCTGTTGGCGAGACAAAACGAAGCTTGGGGGCGTAAGGCGATGGGACGCATAAAATATTTGAAATTGGAGGATCTTCAGCCCGAGCATCGCAACATCCCGCGCATGACGTCGAATATTACGCGGGCCGTTGCGCATAGTCCTGTGTTGGCGAACCTTGTTGCAGCAAGAGGAATGTATTTCCGCCATCAAAGTGGATTGAACCCACGTCTTCGCGAACTGGCGATCTTGCAAGTCGGCTACAGCACCCGCTCTGCCTATGAATGGGCGCATCATGTTGATGTGGCGCTTTCCTTTGGGGTGAGCCGGGACGATATCCGGGCGATCGGCGTGGAAAGTGAAGGTGGCGAGACCCACTTGGAGCCGCTGGCGCGGGTCGTGTTGGCGGCAACAAGAGAACTCACCGATCACATCACGCTCTCCGGGGAGCGTTTCGATCAACTCGCGCAAGCCCTCAGCAGCGAGCACCTTGTGGATCTGCTGGTCACCATCGGCGAATATATCGGTCTCGTTCGCGTCATGGCGGCCATCGAGATTGATCTGGAGCCAGAATATGCGCCGTTCCTGGAGGAGTTTCCACTCCCCGCGACCGGAAGACTTTGATTGCCGGTCAACGGTGAGTGCTCAATCCCAGAACCGGTACAAACAGGAGTGCGTAAGACATGAAACTACTGAGTTTTGAAATCCAGAACCGTAAAAGCTTCGGTGCTGTCATTGATGACGGCGTTATCGATCTTGGTCGCAAGTTTGAAGGGCGCTATGCAGATCTTCTGGCGGTCCTTGAAGCAGATGCCCTCCGCGAACTTGAAGCGGCATGTGTCGGGGTAAAGCCGGATTATGCGTTAACGGATATTACGTTTCTTCCGGTCATCCCCAACCCGCCGAAAATCATCTGTATTGGCGTGAATTATGAGGCGCACCGCTCTGAAATTGGCAGAGACCCCAGCAAGAAGCCGATGGTTTTTGCGCGTTTCCCAGCCAGCCAGATTGGCCACATGCAGCCTTTGGTGGCTCCGCCCGAATCCCACACATTCGATTATGAAGGGGAGATTGCAATCATCATCGGCAAGCCTGGTCGCCGGATATCGCAAGCCGATTCCTGGAGCCATATTGCCGGCTATGCGCCTTACAATGACGGCAGCATTCGTGAATGGCAGGGACACACAGGGCAATGGACGCCGGGTAAAAACTGGTATCAAACGGGTGGTTTTGGCCCCTGGATGTCAACGCGTGGTGAAATTCCTGACAATGCACCGCTGCATCTCAAGACACGCGTCAACGGACAAGAAGTCCAGAGCGCAGACGCCAGCCAGATGATTTTCTCTATTCCGGAAATTATCGAGTATTGCTCGATCTTTACCCCCTTGGAAGCGGGCGATGTGATTGTTACGGGAACGCCCGGTGGCGTCGGCGTTCGCCGCAACCCGCAACTGTTCCTCAAGGATGGAGACATTGTTGAAGTTGAGATCTCCGAAATTGGCATCTTGCGCAATTCGATCAAGGCAGAACAGCTATAAAATCCTATGAGGACAATGATCGAATACGGCCTTATCGCCATATTCGATACCGCCAGAGCAAGGCTTATCTATTTTCTATGATAGCGTTGCGCGCCATCGAGCGTGCCAACGCTATCATGCTTTATAGTCGTTTGATAATTTCCTTTTTATCCGATCCAGATTTAAAGCCTGATCCAATGAAAACGAGGCCGTTCAGCATCCAGATCGGTGACGCTGAACGGCCTCAAGAATGCTATTACCCTTGAGCGGCTATCCCCGTCATTTCTGTCTGCCGGGCCTGAGTGGGAAGCAATTCTGAGATACGATCAAGGTCTTGCGGGCTATTGGCGATCCCCAAAATGTAACGGTCGGGCCGAATGATAATGGCCATCGCACCAATCTCAGCCAAATAGTCGCTGCCCTCATCAGCAAGGCAGATCAAACCGACATCATCCCATCGCCTGCGTGTGTCTTTCGATACCTTGTCCAGCACATCCTTCGCACCAAGAACCACGAAAGCATTGCCGACCACGTCGTCTAGCGGGCGACCGGACGTCAGGATCGGTTGCCGAGAAATCATGCCTGCCGGGAGTGGTTCCGATCCATGAAGTCCCGCGCCGAGTTGCGCATTGATTGAGGTGATAAACCGCCCACCCTTGGCCAGATTCTCATCTCTTTCGCGTGCCAGTTCAGGGTCAACTGTCTGAATGATACTGCCGATCTGTATGGCATTCTCGATATATTTACGAACATGTGGTGCTCGTTCCAGTTCATACGTATCGAGGAGCGCCTCCGATGCCATGCCTTTGATCACATGGGCGAGCTTCCAGGCGAGATTGGAACTGTCCCTGATGCCAGCACAAAGCCCCTGACCAAGAAAAGGTGGTGTCTGGTGCGCGGCATCTCCGGCAAGAAGCACGCGATCCACCCGCCATGGCTTGGCCATGACAGCGTGGAAGAAATAGGTCACCGCACGCTCGATCTCGCCATCATCGGGTGTGAGCCAAGGTGACAGAAGACCCCAAATACCCTCAGGTGTCAGAAGCTGTTCAAGATCATCCCCGGGCATCACCATAAATTCCCACCGGCGTCGATTTTTGACGCAGCGCATGAAGGTCGTGGGGCGCACCGGGTTGCAAAATTGAACCGTACCGTCCGTCAGGCCGTCAACATCCCGGTTCATCAGCAGATCGACCACGATCCAACGTTCATGGCTTCCGAGGTCTTCAAGCTGGCTCGAGATCATGCCACGAACAGGTGATCGTCCGCCGTCACATCCAACAAGGTACCGCCCCTTGACGGATGCGGTCTCGCCAGTCTTGCGCATTCGGTATTGTGCTACAACGCCGTCTTCGCCCTGTTTGAGTGAAACGATTTCACAGCCCGACAACACCTTTGCGTGCGGGAAGCGATTGAGGCCCTCCCGCAACACGGTTTCCAGCGCCGGTTGGTGAAAGCGATAACTTCCATGCCAGTTCTGCGGCCCCACTTCGGCGGGACGCGGCCAGTGCAGGATGACGTCGTGCTGTGCGTTGATAAAGGTCATGCCGGGATTGACGTGTGTGTCGGGCTTGATCTTGTCTGCAAGCCCGATTGTTTGAAACACCCGCATCACCTCCCCATCAAAATGGGTCGCACGCGGCAGCGTAAACATCGTTTCATCGGCCTCAACGATGCATACCGTCAGGTCCATGCTGCACAGCAGGTTTGCCAAGGTGGCACCTGTTGGACCCAACCCTACAATGACGACATCAACTGACCTTACCATAATCTCTCCTCTCCAGTTCTGCGGCCGATATCATTCCGGCGTTTTGCATGTCTTCCCTGTCATGGTCTGCCACCGTTTTGGGTGTCAGTGAATTGTCTATCTCCGTCATGATCGCCGCCAGTTCCGGCCCAGCCGTTGGATTGTTCAAGTCCAGACAGCATTGCTCGATGTGCAGCGCCAGGCTTTCACGGATGATGCCGCGCGCGAGACGGCGAAATTTTCCTCGTGCCAAATCAAGATCGAAGGGTTTGGCGGGGTCGCCGAGGGCGTCCGATATGGCAATTGAAGCAATAATCCTCTCATTGATGAAAAGATCGATGCTCGCGGGGTAATTCTGAGGGCATTGGTGCGCCAGTTCAGGATCGGCAACAACCTCCACCTTTTTTGCAAACTCCACCACCGCTGGGTCAGCCACGGCATCGGTTCGCTCGATATCGAGCAATTTATCCGGCCAAAATGCCGCCAGTGCTAGATTATAGCTGCAACTGGTAATGCGAGAAAGGCGGCTCAAACTGACATCATGATGGCCAATCATGCCAGCATGCACGGGCGGGGCTTTCACAACAACCTTGGTCACAGTGTCAAGCGGAACACCCTGTTTCAGAAGCATTTGAAAGCCGTCGATGGCGGCTATGGCGTGCTTGGCTGCGCAATAAGGCTTGATACTGGTGCCAAGGACTGCCGCCTGACCTTCAAAGACATTCAGGAGAATATCCTTCTCCAATGTTACGCCGTGGCTTCGGGCGGGCCACTCTCCATCCATGAAGTTTCTATCGCCATTGAAGCCTTTCGAGGCACTGAGGGCGGCGATGCAGCCCGTTTTTGCGGCAAGGCCCGCGAGCAGCCAACGCGCAGAGGTTCCCGCGCCACCAACCACCCCGCCACTGACGCTGCCTCCCGGCCTTCCACTCGACGTGGAAAGCGCAATGGCCAAGGCATGCGCTGTCCGTTCCCAATCCAAGCCCAAAAGCTTTGCGGTGACTGCGGCCGTTGTGACCGGTGCGAGCAGGTAGGTGGGCCAGATCCCCGTGTGCAAGATATCAGGACCGGACACCGCTTCGCCAAGGCGGGTCATGATCTCATATCCCGCGTGGAGTGCATCGATAAACAGAATGGTGTCAGCACGATCCGCCAGATCGGCCATCAAAGACAAAGCCGTCATAACCACAATCGCGCCCGGCGTTGTGCATGAGGGCATATGCACATCGTCCACCTCGCTCAGCCGTGCGGTGGCGACCCTCAGTGCAATCGTGTCCAGTGTTGAGCGCGTCAGTGGTGCCAATGACTGGGATTTCTCATCTCTGAGCCGTGAAAGACGATGGCCTTCTCGTGTCGCACGCCCCGCAATCCATGCACCGATAGTGTCGAGGACGTGGATAGACAGGCCCTGCGAAACAAGGGGATCTTGCCGAAAGGGTGCTCCTGAAGCGATCCGTTTGGAAACGTCGTCAATCAACGTGGTCATTGATGGGTTCCCTTTGCGTGTTCTTGAAAAGCTTGGCTTGGCTGCCATCTGCTGACGGATGCTGCTGCGTCCAGCATTGAAGCCAGATTGATTTTATGACCGCGGAAAAACATGAACTCCCCCCAGAGTGAGATCGCGACGCGTCAGCGACGCTAAAAGGTTTGGCATGCCCCTTTGAAAATGTCAATTAATCTAATATTGTGAGATTTATCCAATTTTTTGAGAGACTTTCATCCCTAAGGAGAAAACGACACATGCATATGAGGCCACACCTGAATGAGATCGACATAATTCTGATGTGCGAGGCAGCCCGCAGATGTGCCGAAGCAAACAGTTGGAGTGTCACGATTGCCATTGTTGACGAAGGCGGCGCTCTTCTTCGTCTTGAACGAATGGATGGCACCGGCTCTGCCACAAGCGAAATCGCCATCGGAAAAGCAAAAATGGCGGCAATTTCCCGGCGAAAATCAAAGGATATGGAGGAAAGAATCGCAGAAAGACCCGTTTTTCTCAAACTTTCATACGGATTGCCGATTCAGGGCGGGCTGCCGATCATGGTTGAAAAATGGTGCTTGGGCGGAATCGGTGTGTCTGGGGTTCAGTCCCATCAGGATGAACGCATTGCCCAGGCTGCCTTGGACGCGCTTTTATCGAATGCCGAGATCATCTCTGCGATTTTGCCGGCGAAGGCGCCATAACGATATTGACGTTAATCTCAATTTGTGAGATTGATATGGTATTCGATATTGGGAATATCGTTCTGTTATCAAAAGTGAGTTTCAGGGAGGTAGGAATGCAACAGGTTTCCATCAGCCATGTCGGGCTTTTCGTTCACGATCTCGCGCTCATGCGTGAATATTACATCAATGTGCTCGGGTTTATCGTTACAGATGAAGTGCCGGGCAGAATGTGCTTCTTGAGCCGCAACATCGAGGAACATCACCAGGTTGCGCTATTTGCTGGCCGGACAGCTGACACCCCGCAGGTGCAGCAGCTTTCGTTCAAGTTGGACACGCTTGAAGAAGTGCGTGAAGTCCATCGTCGTCTTGTTGATGCTGGCACTAAGGAGATGCGCTGCGTGAGCCACGGCATTGCCTGGTCGATCTATTTCCCTGATCCTGAGGGCAACCGGCTGGAATATTTCACCGACACGGAATGGTATGTAAAGCAGCCTTGCGCCGACCCGGTCGATTTCACTCTTCCGGCCGATGAGATTTATCGCATATCCGAGGCAACCAATCGTGCGCACGAAGATTTCCAGCCGTTGCACGAGTGGCGCGATCGTTTCAACGAAAAGCTGAAGCAGAAGATCTTGGAAACCCAGTAACGCTTCGGCGCAAAGTGCCGGATCGGCAATCGTGCGCTCCTGATTTCTCGTATCAGACGCGCATCAACGAGGGGCTGGATTCTGTCAGGCTCAGATTGAGCCGGACAGAGTTTAGGTTGTCTTGTTTTCGTTTGTCTTTTCAGAAAACTGGGTGCCATTTTCCTCGATAAACTCTAGCTTAGAGATCATCTTCATGAAGCTTGCATTTTTCGACTCCTACAAACTTGGCGTCGTCCGCGATGACGTCATCATAGACGTTTCCTCCGCAGTCGAGGCAATTCCGCATGTGGGGCCACACGACCTCATGCAAGGACTGATCGCACGGTTTGATGAGTTTCGCGGTGCGCTGGAAGCCGCAGCAGACGCTGGTGCGCCGATCAGCCTGGCATCGGTTGCGCTGCGAGCGCCGCTGCCAAAGCCCGGCAATATCGTCTGCATGGCCGTCAACTATATGGAGGACGGAACGCTTGCGGAACCGCCCGCCATCAATGCGTTCCACAAGGCATCGACGGCTGTTATCGGACCGGGCGGCACCATGGTCCTGCCTGACATTCCCGCAAGGACCTTTGAAGGGGAAGCTGAGATGGCCTTGGTGATTGGCAAGCGTGCGCATCAGGTTCCTGCTGAGAACTGGCGTGACTATGTTTTCGGTTATGTGAACTTCATCGATGGTTCAGCGCGTGGCACCCTCCCTGAAAAGAACAATTATTTTCAGATGAAATCTCGCGACACGTTTGCCCCGATTGGTCCCTGGATCGTCACTGCCGACGAAATCCCGGATCCGCAATCCTTGCAGGTTCGCCTTTGGGTCAATGGCGAACTCAAGCAGGATTTCAACACCGATGACATGGCGCACAAGATCCCGCGTTGCATTGAGTGGCTAAGCCATATCCAGGCTTTGGAGCCGGGCGATGTCGTGGCCACGGGCACCAATCACCGGGGTCTCAATGCATTTCAGGATGGAGATAGCGTAGAGTTGGAAGTCGAAGGCCTTGGTCGGCTGGCAATCAATGTGCGCGATGACCTGAAGAGAACCTGGCCACGCGAAACACGTGTTGAGCTTATGGCCAAAGGCGTGAAGGGCCCAGCCGTTCAACTGACAGGCAAACACGCGCCCGTCAGCCCATGATTTGATCGGGGGAGGGAGGTGGGGCACCTTGCACACCTTCTCTTCGGTGATTAGCGTGCATTTTTTTGGTCGAGTCTCTTTGCGTGGGATAGGTGCGTCGCAACGGTGCGATGACCCTCACGGATCGGCGCAAACAACTCTACACGCGAGCCTGCATGTCAAGCCTAACGAAAATGCTCCTGATCCTTGATCTGTTTTCGGTTGATAAGCCGATTTGGTCAGCTGACGAGATCATCCAATATTGTGGGCATTCTCGTCCCACCGGCTATCGCTATGTCAAGGAACTTTGCGACGCTGGTTTGTTGCGCCGCGCAGAGGGTGGCTATTCTCTTGGTCCGCGCGTGATTGAACTCGATTACTATATCCGCCAGTGCGACCCCCTGCTGATTGCATGCCGGCCAGTTATGGTGCGGGTGGCGCAGGAATCGGGCTGCGATGTGCTGCTGGCCAGCATGTATGGCACGAAGATAATGGCGGTTCACCAGGAGTTGGCGCACGAAACAGGTCAAATCGCTTTCGGTCGAGGACGGCCGATGCCGCTGTTTCGCGGCGGCGGATCGAAAGTCCTGCTGGCGTCGATGACAGCTTCGCAGCTCAAGAAGCTCTATGATCGTTATGGGGCGGAAATAGCGGAGGCGGGGCTTGGAACCACATGGCCAGAATTTCGTAAGCAGATGCTAAAATATCGAAATGACGGCCATGTTGTCTCAATCGGGGAGCTTGACCCGAATGCTGCTGGCGTCGCGGTTCCGATCCCTGTCGGTGACGCACTCGACCCGGCGGCCCTGGTGATTTTAACAACGCGCTCGCGCTTTGATCTCATGGAAAAAGCACTGCTGGTCGATATGGCGATGAATGCGGCCCGGCAAATCGAAACATCGATGCGCGGACACCGTGAAGTTCAGGCGAAAGCCCTCCTGCTCTCGTGACACTCAGGAAATACGCGCATGCGTTTGACCGATCTACAATTGGAAGACATGTCACCGGCACAGAAAAATGTGGCCGAGGAAGCAAAATCTGGCCAACGCGGTCACATTCCAGCACCGCTCAGGGCGTGGATCCACAGCCCTGAATTGGGCGCAAGGGCACAACGTCTCGGCGAATTCGTTCGCTATAACACAGAGCTTGGTGCTGATCTGTCCGAACTTGCGATTCTTGTGGTTGCGCGCGACTGGGGCGCTATTTTCGAGTGGGATGCGCATAAGCGGGAGGCATTGAAAGCTGGCATTGAGCCGCACGTCATCGAGGCAATCCGAACACGCGCCATTCCCGCCTTTCCAAGCGATAAAGCCCGCATCGTCTATTGTTATACCAAGACATTATTGGAGACCCGCTTCATCCCAAGCCCGCTCCATGACGAGGCTGTGACTGTTCTGGGGCAAGCGGGCCTAGCAGAACTCGTGGGTGTGGTTGGTTACTACACGTTTGTTGCTATGACCCTCAATGCCTTTGAGATCGGGGTAGAAGAGGGCTCTGGGGATTTGGGGGTGAACTGATCCTTGCACTGCTTGTCGGTGAGGTCAGTTTTTGTTTTTCGTTCTACCGCGCAACAACCGGCGAACCGGGAAAAACTCAATGCCGGTGCGCTCTGAGAATAGCCCCCATATGCCCCTGGGTGCAAACAGCATTGTTATGATTGCAAGCGCCCCCAGCAACAACAGATACCATGAGCCAAAATCTGACAGGAGATTTTGCAGGAAAAACAAAATGATCACACCAACGATGGGCCCTTCGATGGTGCCGATTCCACCCACAATTACGATGAACAGTACATAGGCTGTCCAATCTGTGAGTGAAAAGGCGGCATCGGGTGAAATTCGGGCTTTCTGAAGATAGATCAGTGCGCCAGTCATGCCGGTCAGGGCTGCTGTGAGAAGATAAATCGTCAATTTCAGACGAAGGGCATCCACGCCGAGTGCCGTTGCCGCTGTTTCATTGTCGCGCACAGCAGCAAGGCCCAGTCCTTGCTTGCTGCGCAACAGCCGATAGACGAAAACGATGGTGAAACCCGTCAACAACAATGCGAGCCAATAGGCCAGTGAATCCAGTGCAACAGCCGGTTTCATGCCGAACACTGTACTGATGGTGGAGACGCCAAACATATCGCGGGTGGCCTCGCGTGGCAGCGACGCCCCCGTGCCGCCGCCCAGCGTTTTCCATTGGGCAAACACCAGCCGCCCCACTTCAGCAATCACCCAGGTGCCGATGGCGAAATAGGAGCCGTGGAGACGGAAGGTGAAGAGGGCGGTGGGCAATGTGACGATCGTGGCGAAAACGCCCGCTAGGGGAATGGCAATCAGAGGATTGACGCCAAGTAGAATGACCATTGCAAACAGCGCATAGGCCCCACAGCCAACAAACAATTGCTGGCCAACCGAAATCAGCCCCGCATATCCGGCAAGCAGGTTCCAGCTCTGCGCCAATGTCAGCATCGTCAGGATGTAAAACAGATTTTGCATTGTGCCACGCGACACAAAAAACGGAGCTAAGGCCAGCATTGCAAAGACCAGCACGAGTCCTATCGTAAAGGCCGAAGACAGCCGTGTTCGGGTTTGAATGCGCCAGCCGGTTGATGGATTGTCTTGGGTTGACGCGATGTTGGTGGATGTCATCTGCTGTTCCTCAATCAATTGCGCGTGGAAACAAGCCGCGTGGCCTGACCAGAAGCACGATCAAGAAGGCGATATGGCCTGCCAAAATCTGCCATTCGGGATTTATGGCGGCACCTAGCGTTTGGGCGATACCCAAAATAACACCGCCCGCCAGCGTGCCCCACAGTGATCCGAGCCCACCAATGATGACGGCCTCGAAGGCATAGATCAGCCGCGATGGCCCAGCGGTGGGGTCGAAATTTGCGCGGGTGCTGAGATAGAGAGCCGCGATTGTGACCACAACCATGGCAAGCCCTGTTGCCATGGCAAAGATACGATGCGGGCGCACCCCCATCATGCCAGCCGTCACCGGATCATCGGATGTGGCCCGAAATGCCCGACCAAGCGAGGTGCTATAGATCAACTGGTTGAGGGCGATAATCACGATGATCGCCGATCCGAACGTCAAAAGCGGCATGATACCAATGCTCAGTCCCGCCAAAGGCAGCGATGCGGTCTCCAAAATGCCTGTCGAAAGACGACGGCTATCGGCGGTGAAGCCCTCCAGTAGGCCGTTTTGGACAACGATTGACAGACCGAACGTGACCAGCAGCGGCGGCAGGATATCCTTGCCGAGTGTGCGGTTCAAAAGATAGGTCTGCAATAGCCAGCCAAGCCCAAACATCAGCGGGGCGGCAATCAGAGCTGCCAAAAACGGGTTGATCCCGAGGGAGTTGGCCAGCACCAGGATTAGGAAAGAGGCGAGGACAATTAGGTCGCCATGCGCAAGATTGACCAGTCGCATAATGCCGAAGACCAGACTGAGACCTGCGGCAAACAGCGCGTAGAGGCCGCCCAGCAGCGCGCCTTGCACAATGGTATCAAGCCAGTTCATGGGATTCAGCTCCGAAATACGCGGCATGAATGTCGTTGCGGTCGAGATCGGAAGGATGGCCCGTCAGCGTGATGCGCCCCTCCATCATGCAATAGACGCGATCTGCCTGTTTCAGTGCCTGACCAATATCTTGCTCGACAATGATGATTGCAGCACCTGCGGAGCGGATGCGTGGGAATGCGGCATAGATATCCTTGATCACCACCGGGGCAAGGCCGAGGCTCAGCTCATCGCACAACAGGACCTCTGGATTGGACATCAGCGCCCTGCCAATCGCAACCATTTGCTGCTGGCCACCGGAAAGCGCTGTCGCAGGTTGGTGGCGGCGTTCCTGCAAAACGGGAAAAAGCTCATAAATGCTGGCAAGCGACCATGGCCCATTGACCGTGCGGCCATATTGGCCGATCAGCAAATTTTCCTCGACGGTGAGCGAGGGGAAAAGCTTGCGTCCTTCCGGCACCAGCGCAATGCCACGCGCCATCACATCGGGTGCCGCCAACGCACCGATGGACACGCCTTGGTGCAGAATGGCGTCTGGCTCAGACGCAAGAACCCCGACAATGGCACGCATCAAGGTGGACTTTCCAGCGCCATTGGCCCCAATCACCGCAATCATTTCTCCGGCGTCCAGCCTGAGATCGACGCCGAACAGAGCCTGAAAGTCGCCGTAGAATGCCGTAAGGCCGCGTGTTTCGAGCAGACTGGTCATCATACCTCCAGACCCAGATAGATTTCACGAACCTCGCGCGAGGCCATGATCGCCTGTGGTTCGCCAATGCCCAGCACCCGGCCAAAGTTCAGCACAAGGATGCGCTCCACCACCGCCGTTAGCGCATGCAGAACGTGTTCTATCCAGATCACTGCGACGCCACGCTGGTGAACGTTCCTGATGGTGGCGACGAGTTGACGACATTCGCCTTCCGTCAATCCACCGGCGATCTCATCCAGAAGCAGCAGTTTTGGCTTCGTGGCCAGTGCGCGGGCCAGTTCCAGCCGTTTGCGTTCCAGAAGGCCCAGCGAGCCTGCAAGTGCATTGGCTTTGGCAATCAAACCGGTTTCAACAAGAATGTCGGCACAGAAATCGGTCATCTCTGCCTCACTGGACTGCGCGCCAAAGGCCCCGGCAACCAAGAGGTTTTCAAAGACGGTGAGCCGCTCAAAGGGCTGGGGAATCTGGAAAGTTCGTCCCATTCCGGCAAAACAACGCTGCATGGGCGGCATAGTCGTCACGTCACGGCCATCAAACCTGATTGTTCCAGACGCGACCGAAAGATTGCCACTGATCAGATTGAACAACGTGGATTTGCCCGCGCCATTCGGTCCAATCACGCCCAGCGCCTCGCCCTCCTGCACGGCAAAATCAATGTTGTCAGCAACCACAATGGCACCAAACGATTTCGACACGCCACTCATTTCAAGGATTGGCATTCAAAGGCTCCTGTTGAAAACGAACCCGCTCCGCAGTGTGGGAGCGGGTCGTTTGCGCTCACGCGAGAGGTTCGAGCTTGCCGCCGAGCGGCACAGACGGAATGAGGCCGTTTTCGACCACCACAAGGTCATAGCCGCCACCGGTCCTGAGCCGCCATTGTCCCCCGACCAGCGGTGTCTTGGCCACATTCTTGCTGGCAAACGGCGGCAGCTTGTCGCTTCCCCAGGCAATGGGGCCGACCAGTGTATCCAGTTTGGTTTCACCAATCGCTTTGGCAACAGTCTCGGCGTCGCTCACATCTTCTGCGCGCTTCATCACGTCTACGGCGAGTTCGAAAAGAGCATGGGCAAAGCCGATCGGCTGCGTCCAGGGACGTCCTGTTGCCTTGGTGAAGGCCGCCGCAACCTGGGCCGACGTTTGGCCGGTGAGCGAGGATTTAAACGGATGCGACGGTGTCCACCAGACTTCCGTGGAGAGATTGTGACCGGCATTGCCAAGCGCTTCCACGGCCTGCGGAAACAACAGCGCTTTGCCGATGGAGGCGATCTTCGGCTTCAACCCCTGCTGTTTGGCCTGGTTCCAGAATGTGGTGAGATCCGGCGGGATCATCACTCCGGTCAGAATGTCGGTGTTCTTCTGCTTGAAGGCGTTGATCTGGGCGGAAAAATCATCTGTCAGGTTCTGGTAGCGCCCGGTGTCCGTTAGTGAATAGCCAAGCTTTTCCAGAACCGGCGGGAAGCCGACAACCTTGTCGCCCCAGGCATTACCATCGCCATCATTGGGAAACAGGCCGCCGACCTTCTTATCGGTCGCAAGCTGGCTCCACATGCCGGTGTAGACCGCGATGATATCCTCCAGCCCCCAGAAGAAGTGGTAGGCATAATTAAACGGCTTCCAGCTTGCTGGATCGGAGGGATTTCCCTGCTGGCCGATGAACCAGGATTGCCACGGTGCGACAGTGGAAATACACGCTACACCTTCCCCCTCGCAGGTGGTTGAGACCGGATTTGTCGTTTCAGGCGTCGAGGAAACCAGCATCAAATTGATTTCGTCGTCAACGATCAATTCCTTGGCCACCTGAGCGGCCCGGTTGGGGTTTGACTGGCTGTCCTTGACGATGACCTGATAGTTGAGGCCCATGGCTTTGGTTGCTGTCATAAATGCATCGATGACAAACTTATCGGCTTCGCCGAAGCCAGCAAGTGGGCCAGTCTGGGGGCTGACATAGCCAAGTTTGATGGCCACCTCCTTGGCAATCGCGGGCGTTGCCAAGCCAGAGGTTGCAAGCACAGCGCCACTGACGGCGGTTGTCTTGATAAAATCACGTCTGGTGAATATCGGTCGTCCCATTGCCATGCGCCTCCCCGCGCGTTGAGCTCTGTCTGAATGCGGTAGCCGTCGGCATCAAAGCCCGCATCCGCCGACCGTTAATGCCACACACCCGTCTTTCATCTCTGGAATCTGGTCAAAAGTGCATGGATCGCTGTTGAGCGATCCTGCGCATCACGCACACGCACCTTTCGAAATGGGTCTCCTCCCCCAATTCCCGTCTTCCCAGGTCAAAAGCTAACAGCCAGAAACCACATAATTGATCTGAATCGTCGTGGTAAATATGTCATCAGGTTATGAACTGGCATTGGAATGGCACCGATCATCTCGGTGCCATTGCTGGCTTAGAGCGCCAAAATCTGCCGCAGCACACGGCGCAAGTCGTCCGCCGGTGCGGCGCTTGCTGCCGTGCTGCGCCAGCACACATGGTGGTCGGGGCGAACAAGAACGCAGCCGGTATCACGGATCTCGCTCAACCGCGCCCAGTCGCCGGTGGGATCGACATAGGTTTGGCGCGGGCCGATCATATGCGCGTTGATCTCCATGCCCAGTTCGTTGCCCACCGCTGCGGCGGCGTCCACCCAGGCTTTTCCACCCAGGCCCGTCAGCAGCGTGAATTTGCCATGGCCGCAGAGATCGAGAGTTGATACTTCGGCACCCCCGACATGTTTGTAGAGCCACGCATGCGGTAGGCGTGCACCCGGCCAGGTGGTTGGCTGGTGATGCAGGTCGGCATCCAGCAGGAAATCGGGTTCGATCTGCCCGTCAGTGACGATGGCATCGGATCGATAACGCTGGTTCATTTCGATGCCATGCGCGTCAAACTCATATTTCTTGAAGGCGATTGCCTTGCGGATGGCCTCGCGTTGCTGTTCAGCCGCCTCGGTTCCATCCGTGCGGGCTTCAAGATTTTTCTGCATCTGCTCTGGATCGACGCCTTCACTCATGCCAAGCGCTGCGAAAATCGGCCCGGTTTCGCCAATCGACTGATTGGCACGGCTGACGATCTGCTTGGCGATTGGAGCGCGTTCGACGTTGAAGCTTTCCAGCAGGCCCTCGCCAGCCTGACCCTTCAGAACCATGGCAAGCTTCCAGGCAAGGTTGAAGGAGTCTTGGATCGAGGTGTTTGAGCCGAGGCCATTGGAGGGCGGATGCCTGTGGATGGCATCGCCAACACAGAACACGCGGCCATTGGAGGTGCGGGTGGCGTAATAATTGTTCACGGTCCAGGTGTTGGCCGCCAACAGTTCAATTTCCAAATCAGGGTCGCCGATCAATTGCCGCGCCACGCCGGTGGCAAGCTCCTCTGTTACTTCCGGTTCCGGCCCGTTAATGTCATAGCCCCAGACGATCAGCCATTCATTCCAAGGGCGCACCATGCGCACCAGCCCCATGCCGATGCCGCCGACATCCGCACCCGGCTGCATGACCCAGTAGAGAACCGAAGGACGATGCGCGACGTATTTGGTGAGGTCGGCCTTGAACAGGATGTTCATCGAACCACCGACACCCATTTTGCCTTCAAACGGCAGGCCAGCATGCTCGGCCACCAGCGACTTTGCGCCATCGGCACCGACGAGATATTTCGACTGGATGGTCAGTTCATGTCCTGAAAGCCGATCCTTGCAGGTGGTCAACACGCCTTCGGCATTTTGTTCGTGGCGCAGATATTCGGTGGACATGCGGGCTTGAGTTCCGCGCGAACAAGCCGCCTTGAACAGCAAAGGCTCCATGAAAGTTTGCGGCAAGTCATTCATCTTCGTCGGAGACGACATGAGATGTTCAGCCTTGCTCAGGGGATGATTGCCCCATGCTTTCAGGCGGCCAATTTCCTCACCCGCCAGACTTTCGCAGAAAATGTTTTCGCCCATCAGGTCCTGATGCGTCGCAAACAGATAGGCCTCGTCCTCCACATCACGGCCAAGATCGCGCAGCACTTCCATGGCACGCTGGTTGGTAATGTGAGCGCGTGGTGAATTGGCCAACCAGCGATAGCGGTTGACGACCATATTGTTGATCCCGTAGGTCGATAGCAGGGCTGCCGCTGCCGAGCCTGCCGGTCCAGTGCCGATAATCAGCACATCCGTTGTAATGTCTGCCATTTGTCAATTTCCTCCCTCTTCAACTATGTCAGGCGACCGGCGGCTCTCCAGACCATGCCGCTTGCAAAAGCCGCCTTATCGCGTCCCGCTCCACAGGACGTGGATTCCAGTATGGATTTTGCGCCGCAAGATCGGCTGCCCGATCAAGGTCGCGCTCCTTCAATCCCAGGTCTTTCAGCGCCATCGGGGCGTGCGATGTGCGGGCAAAGTCATAAAGTGCTGCTCCTGGCTCGTGCCCCCCGAAAAGCTCAGCCAATGGGCGCAATTCATCGCGCGCGGCAACGCTGTTGTAGGCGATTGCATGCGGCAGGATCACGGCATGTGTTTCAGCATGGGGCAAATCAAAACTACCACCCAGCGTGTGGCATAGCTTGTGGTGCAGCGCCATGCCGACCTGACCCAGCACCGTTCCGCACAACCATGCGCCATAGAGCGTTTCACCACGCGCCTTGAGATCAGACGGATCTTCCAGCACGCGGGGCAGGGCATCGCGAAAGGCGCGCAGCCCTTCAAGCGCCATCAGCGTGGTCAAGGGGGTGCGATTTTGCGCATAAAGGCCTTCGGCGGCATGGGCCATCGCATTCAACGCGCTGGTGACGGTCATGCCGACAGGCAGGCTGCGCACCAGTTCTGCATCATAGAGAATAACTTCGGGCTGAACCTTGGCGCCGGTCAATGTGGTTTTAACGCCATTTTCCGTCTGTCCGAGAATGGCGGTTGCTTCACTGCCCGCATAGGTCGTTGGAACAACGATTTGTGGCAGATCAGTGCGCAAAGCAATGGCCTTGCCAAGGCCGGTTGTGGAGCCGCCGCCAATGGCGACCAGACAATCGGCGCCAATGTCGCGGGCATAAGCCGTTGCTTCCTCTGATATATCCACGGGTGTGTGCATCCGGGCACGGGTGAAAATGCCTGCGGCGTGGTCGCCACACAGAGCCGCGAACTCTTCCGCGACATGCGCCTGTTCCGGCGTTGTCAGGATCAGCGCACGATGACATTCCAACCGTGTGATTTCTGCGACCAGATCGTGACGCACACCAATGCCGAAACGCACACGCAATGCCGGCCAGGTCGAGGCAAACTCTTCGCGGAAATATGACATGGGGCTCCTCCTGCCGACCGTCTGGCTCCTATGAAGGCGACAATAGATCAGTGAAAGGCGGATATTGATCGGAAGGTGGCGATATAATATAATCTTTTGTTATGAAGATAGACAGTGAGCATCTCGAAATCCTAGCGGTCATCGTCGAAAAGGGCGGCCTGACGGAGGGCGCTGAAGCGCTTGGTAAATCGCAGCCATCAGTGTCGCGCACCATGGCGCTTTTGGAGGAGCGGATTGGCACGCCGCTGTTTGAGGCCGGGCGTCGGCCTCTGCGCCCGACGGAGCTTGGCAATCAGCTGGCGCGGCTCGGGGCCAAAATCAGAACTCAAAACCTTGAGGCCAGCCGTCTGGTGCAGCGCTATCGTCAGGGGCAGGCGGGCCGATTGCGTTTGGGCGGAACGCCAATTTTCTTCGATGGCGTGGTTGCTGGCATGGTGGCGGAATTTCAAAACCGCCATTCCGATGTGCAAATCACCCAGACCTATGGCTATTTCGAGGATCTTTCTGCCGGCCTGCGCAGCGGTGCGCTTGATCTCGCTATCCTTCCGATGCACGCCAATATGATCCCGGCTGACATGCAGTTCACACCCTTATTGGCTGGCCGCAACGTTATTGTTGGCAGTGCCACACACCCATTGGCGCGGCGCGGCGCGATCACCCTGGCGGACATCGAACCCTATTCCTGGATTGCGCCACCGCCCGACAGCCCGCTGTTTCGCGATTTGCAACGATCTTTGAAATCAATCGGGCTCGATGATTTCAAAGTGAGTTTTTCAGGCGGAACGCTGGCGTCTATTTTCAGCGTTGTGCTGGGGTCGGATTCTCTGACGGTTCTGCCCTATTCTGTTGTCTTTACCCACCAGCGGGTCATCCCTCTCCAGGCACTACCGTTGCGCATTGAGCATCCTGATCGCCAACTGGGATTGCTGACAGCCACGGAGCGGATGCCGCCGCCAGCGCTGGAGCGGTTTGTCGCGTTTGTGACCGAAAAGTTCAAACATCTCAGCACTCGCATGGAACATGAGCAGCAAGTAACCCGCCGTCGCGGCTAATACGAAGATTCATTGAAAATGATTCTTCGTATTCCTTTTGAAAATATCTCAAGCCTCTGACGCATTTGAGATATTTTCAATGTCTTCAAGTCGAGGATGCGTGAGCATCTTCGAGACTTGGTATAAGCGACTGTTGCTATTTTAATGCGACATAGGTCACAGGGTCTAGGTGAGCGATGCGCACCGCACCATGCGCGCCTGTGGCCGTAGTCAGTAGATCACGCAGCTTTTCTGCCGCTGCCCGAATGACAGTTTCGGTGCGCTTGGCATGCGGCAGGATCAGCAGTTCGATATTGAGTTGAGGCTGGTCTGGCAATCCAACAACCGGGATGACGGCCAGTTGGCAGGCCGATGGCGCGACCTGAAAAGCCTCGCACAGCAGATCCCGGATCCGCGGCAGCGCCTCGTGAAGACTGGCGCGGGATGCCTCGAAAATGGTTTCGTCGACATATATCTTCAGGTTTGGCACCGCCGGTTCACTTTCATTCTGGTGTTAGCACGAAGTCAAAAGGTGATCGCCACAGGGTTGCAGCATCCTGAAGTCGCTCATAAGGGGCAACGAGCGTTTCCTTCACCCCGAACACCGCATCGGAGGAAAGATATTCATCGCCGCCGACAAAGGTATGGGTGACCAGCTTGCGAAAGCCGGGTGCGCTGATCATGTAATGCATATGCGCTGGCCGCCAGGGATGACGGCCAAGGTGTTCCAGCAGCGCGCCAACCGGCCCGTCATCAGGGATCGGGTAACTCACCGGACGGATGCCCACAAAGCGATAGCTCCCATCGGCCCCTGTGATGAACCGGCCACGATTGTTCCATTTCGGCTGGATATCGGGCTGCTGGACGTCATAGAAGCCATCGGCGTTATCCGACCAGACATCAACACATGCACCCTCGATCGGTTGGTGATCAAGGTCGAGAATGCGACCTTCGAACAGGCAGCTCTCACCCTTGCCATCCAGACTGATCACAGTGCCATGGTCGCGAATAGGGGCGTTTTCAACGTGGAATGGGCCAAGCACCGTGCTTTCCGTGGCACCTTTGGGACGGCGATTGGTGATGGCATCCACCAGCATGGAGCAGCCCAGTACATCGGACAGTAAAATAAACTCCTGCCGCTCTTGGGTACAGATCTGGCCGGTCTTGGTTAGAAAGCCAATGGCAATCTCCCACTCCTCAGAGGTCAACCGGGTTTCCTTGACGAAGGCATGCAGATGCTTGACCAGCGCCGACATGATTTCAGCCAATCTCGGGTTCGTATCTTTACCCATGCGGGCGTTGACGATAGCGACCGAATCCTCCTCCACGAAGTAGTTCACGGCAATCTCCTTTTGCTAACCAACTCTTCCCGTGCCATGTTTTCGACAACGGTCGCGCGGGGGCCTCCTCCAGACAGCCAAACCCATGCAGCGTATCAATGATATGCGCGTTTCACCGGTCATAAGATTGTTTCATGCGCAAATAATATAACATTAGGTCATGCAAAAAGTTTGGAGAGGCGACCCCGATTGCGCAGTTTCGCGCAGCGAATGCTCTACCATCGGGGTGGAGTCTCGCCAGCCTCAGGACCTAGTGATCCAAGTGTTTTGGCTTCTGCCGTTTGTTTGTTTTTGTAAGGCATTGCAAGACAAAGGAATGTCTCCCTGCAGACGACAAGGCTCTTTATAGCAAGCAACTTCATCGAAAAAATGTTGCCAAGCATCAAAGACTGGAGGCGCATCTCAACACGATACGGCAAGTCCACTCAGGCCTTCCGCTCCACAATCCATAAACTGCAATCTGAACCGAGATCTCTGCGGGTCTGAATTACAGAGATCTCGGGAAATCAAAATAAGACATTGGATGATTGCCAACTGATGCGAATTTTCTCGCCTATGATGTGCTTAACCCTGTGAATTATTCAGTTTTGGCAAGGACCTCGCGTGAGCAGCAGCTTCACCGGAATAGGGGAAATCATCCCCGAGTTGCTGGTCGCCCTTAAAGACTTTGAACGACGGCCCATCGACCTCCACAATCTTGTAACCGTTTACATATTCGATCTTCGACGTTTTCCACCCCAATACAAGCTCTCCTATTTCAGGCCGCTGTCTCAAAGACGGGTTTGCGGGTAGCCCATAAGCACAGGTGTATCAGGTGCCTGACCAAAGAGCCAATTCCCTGAAGCCGATCCGGGATTTCTGGCGAGAATGACGCAAGATCAACCAATTCTTTGCCGCATGTCCAGCTTACAGTTCCCTCATCTTCAAAAGAGGAAGCTTGCGAGACCGAAAGGACGGCTTAAGGGATCATCCAGGTCATCAAGCGGCACCTCGATGGCATTGATTAGGGTTGGCTTGCAGCCGCCTGGCAGTGCCAAATGAAACGCCCCGCGACGGCCAACTGACTCAGAGAGACGCAGGACATGTCCTTCCCCATCTTCCGCGGGCTTGAGGGCATGCACACGAACACTTTGACCAGAAAAACCGATAGGCGCGATATCGTAGTTTTCAGCGGTGGTGGCTGGCGTGAAATGCAGGCCCGCATTGACGAGATCAGCCTCTGCCTGAACTTCTTCGCTCCACCAGCGACCATCATGCGGCAAAAGGGCGTAAACGAAGTGGTGATGACCCTCGTCAGCCAGCATATCTGGAAACATTGGGCCGCGAACAAGGCTTAAAGTCAGCCGGTTGCCCTTGGCAGAAAAACCATATTTGTCCGCCGAGAGCAGGGCTGCACCCCAGTCTGTTTCCGAGAGTGAAACAAAGCGATGGCCGCAGGATTCAAACTGGGCTTTCTGCCAGCTGGTATTGTCATGCGTAGGCCTGCGGGTAATGCCAATGGCCTGATCGAACACAGCATCCTCTGCCAGTACGGTGACGGGGAAGGCTGCACGCAGATAGGTGCGCCGGTCGTGCCAATCGAGATCAGTGACGAATTCCACCCGTGGACTGTTGGACCACAGCCGGATTTTTTGCCGGATCGTACTGGCTGAAAAGCGTCTGGTGATGGTGATTTCTGCCAGATGCGGGCCATTGGCCGTTACTTCCCGCTTTTCAATCGATAGCCACTCCTCTTCACCAAGCTCAAAACCCGGTTCAATGTCCCAGGCGTCGAAGTTGCGGGGCAAATCATTGCGATACAGCAGCAATTGATTGCCGGGGCCGTCCATCAACTCGCGATTTGATCTCTTGTCGATCAGGCTGATGATCCGGCCTGCCTCATCCAGCGTCAGCCGCACAAAATCATTTTCCATGGTTTTGCCGTCCGTTGTTACACGGCGCTGGCTTGAACTGCTGACAAAGCCGAGACTGAGTGGCTTCAGGTTACGCTCAATGGACGCAACATAGTGCCCGTTCAGTTCCTGCGCTTGCAAAGCAGCGGGCAGGGGGCTTGCGCTTTCAATCTGAAACGCGGTTTTTCTGGAGCCTGACAGGTTGGCCACCAGCAATCCTTCGAGATCACCGCTATGGCGTGCGGCAATGGCTTGCAGGCGGGTCTGGATCAGGGTTGTTGCATCATCGATAACACCCTCCAGCTCTGGCTCGGTTTGCTGATAGACCTCGCGGATGGAAGAACCCGGCAGGATATCGTGAAACTGGTTTCGAAGCAGCAATTCCCACTGTGGCTCCAGAGTGTTCGCGGCAGGCGGTCCACCCTCCAATGCATCAAGAACGGAGATAGCTTCTGCCGCCACCAAAGCGGCTTCCGCCTGTCGGTTGAGTTGTTTGGTGCGCGCCTGTGTGGTCAATGTTGCCCGGTGGTACTCCAGATAAAGCTCACCACGCCAGACCGGCAGGGCTGCCGCTTCAAGATCACTCGCCAAGGCCTGAATATGCAGCTCTATGGCACCATGCTCAACAGTTGGAATGGCAGGCATCAGATTGAGAAGCGGCAGGGTTTCGATCTGATCCGGGTCCGGCCCGCCGCCACCATCGCCCCAGCCATAGGAGGCAATGACCGTGTCCGTCATATCCTTGGCAGCATGTTTGCCCCATACCTCGCACAGGGCGGCGGGCGTCATCAGCATATTGTAGCCGTCATTGTCATAGGCGTCGAAAGTGTGAACCAGCACCCGCGAGCCATCATTGCCCTGCCAGCGGAAAAGATTGTCGGGAAGGCTGTTGGTTTCATTCCATGACACTTTGATTGTCACCAATGTGTCGATGCCAGCGTGCCGCATGATCTGCGGCATGGCGGCGGTAAAGCCAAACGTATCGGGCAGCCACGCCGTGGGGCTGGTGATGCCGAAGTGCTTTTGAAAATAGCGCTGCCCATGCAGAAACTGCCGTAAAAAGGCCTCTGCCGAGGGCATGTTGGTATCGCACTCCACCAGCATGCCGCCGATGACTTCCCAACGGCCTTCCGAGACGCGCTGCTTGATCTCTTCAAACAGCGCCGGATCTTCTTGCTCAACATGCTGATAGTAGAGGGACGATGATTGCAGAAAGCGAAAATCATCGTGCCGCTTGAGCAATGCGTTGACGCTGTTGAAAGTTCTGACGATCTTGCGCACCGTTTCCGGCTGCGGCCAAAGCCAAGCGTAGTCAATATGGGCGTGACCAGTCACCAGCACGCGCCCCTGCTTCGGGTAGGTTTCCCGAAGCTCCGTCAGCATGGCGTCAAGGCTGACGGTTGCCGTCACAACAGAAGCAAGGGCTTCCTGTGTCAGGGCGTTTGGCGTGTCGGTGGGCTCGAAACTGCGCTCCCATATATCGCGCGCCCATATACGGCTGGCCAGACGGGGGCCGACATCCTGTGTTGCTGTTGGCAGCCGCAACCCTGAAAGGGCAATTTCCGCCGCTTCATAGAGCGTGCGGGCAAGTTCCTTGTCCTTCACCGTATCGGCGGTGTTGCGTAAAATCAGCAGGCGACGGCGCAAGGCGCGAATTTCGGGATAATATCGATAAATCTCGGCCATCGAGAGCACGGGGTTGCGATTGGGCACGCCAAACAGACTGCGCGCGGCGGATTCCGCTCTGATTTTGAAGGGAATGCCGCGTGGGACATCAAACCTGCGATGGCAGGGATTGGCCGCAAAACTCTCAAGAATCTCGCCATCCAGACCAATCAGGCGCACAAGACTTTCACCGCCAAAATCAAGCCGAAGCTCCACATCGGGACCTTCCGGCACCACAATTGCCTCTTCCAGCAGAAACGTGTGAATGCCATGGCGATCCGGCCAGGCATCACCAACACCCATGCGCGTGGTCAGCCCGTCCGGCGTGCCGCCAAGAAAAGCCCCAAGTGGCATGCGCTCGCGTAGCTCATACGCTTCCAGTTCATCGGCCCAAACTTCGATGTGACGCGAGAGCTGTTCAAGGCTACGCTGGCGGTCTCGATAGGCACGCATGATGGTCTCCCGCATTGGTTTTGTTTGGCACTGCAACATTTAATCATTGCTGATGATATAATATTTTTGAGAAAACAGGATCGCGATTTTTCTGCTGCATTTGGCGCGATCATAGCGAATTATCGCATAATATCGACCGATATCTCTAAAAAATATCGGATTTCTTTGTGTGTTGTGCTCGGCTGATGAACACGCGAATTGCCATTTCGATGCGAATTTTGGCGGAATATCGTCGAGTCCGATGGGCTATGAAAACGAATATTTGTTCAATTGTTTGCTTGACAGAGGCGATATAATTCGTGTTAGGAATTTAAATATTGGCAGATAGAGACGTATCTAAAGCGCAGTCGCCAATCTGGAGTGGGAACCTGGCCTTATCCGTGGCCAAACAAAGGGCAGGCGCGTGTCCGTGCTGCCAATGGAGGTGTCAATGCGCATGCAACGACGTGAATTCCTGAAATATTCTGCGACAGGTGTTGGTCTGGCCATGGCTGGTGCAAGGCCCGCCTTTGCGGCCCCCGGTGTTCTCGACATATTCTTCAACAGTGATACCAATGTCATTGATTTCTGGACCCAGGTGATCAAGCCGGGTTTTGAGGCGGCCCATTCCGGCGTGACGCTCAATCTTGTGCCCGGCGGTGGCGGTTCTGCCATGGATGCCTTGGCCGATCGCGCCATGGCGGCTTTCAAGGCCAAGAAAGACCCGCAGGTTGATATGCTGGAGGCTGTTACGCCATTTTATCCCACAGGGTCGCTGGAGGCGGGTCTCTGGGTGGATTTTTCCAAGGTTGGTCTGTCCAATTACGACAAGGTCAACCCGGTGGTGGTGCAAAGCCCAGCACTTTTGCCCTATCGCGGCTCGCAAGTCGTGATGATGTATAATGCCGACAAGGTCAAAACCGTTCCCACCACATTCAAGGAACTTGTGGTGTGGATCAAGGCCAATCCCGGCCAGTTTGCCTATGCCCGTCCTGATCTCGGTGATTCCGGTGCCTGCTTTATCGAGCGTGCCCTTCAGGAAGTCACTGGCTTGAACCCCGACCTGTTCCTGCCGGAAAATTACACCCCGGCCTATGCCGAGCCGCTGTTTTCCAAGCTCTGGCCTTTGCTTAAAGATATCCAGACCTCGCTGTTCAATGGCGGTGAGTACACCTCCGGCAACACCGCCTCCATCCAGATGCTGGCCAGCGGCGCGGTTTCCATGACGGTTGCCTGGTCAGACATGGCCTTGCAGGCGATGAGCCAAGGCGTTGTGCCGCCGACTACCGCTGTTGCCCAGTTGCAGGATCTGGCTTTCACCGGCGGCTTTTCCGGCATTGTCGTGCCAACGGTGGCGGCCAACAAGGAAATGGTGCTCAAGCTTGCCGATTACCTGATCACACCGGATATTCAGAACCATGTTGTGACCGACCTTGGCGGCTTCCCCGGTATCAAGTGGGAGTTCATGTCCAAGGAACTTCAGGATAAATTCGCAAAAGTCGCACCCAAATCCATTCCGCTTTTTCCCGGCACATGGGAGCCTGCACTGTTCGAGGGCTGGTATCGTAACGTCGCCTCCAACATCAAACGCTGAGGCATGGTGATGCAAACGCACGGCCTCTCGGAAGGATCGCGCTGGACCGGATTGGCCTTTGTGGCCATTCCGGTTCTTTCCATCGTGATTTTTCTGTTCTATCCGGCGGCGCTGACCATTGTCAGCACTTTCTGGCGTGAAGGCCGTGATGGCGTCCATGCGCTGAATTTTGACAGCTATGTTTTCTTCTTCACCGATGCCTATAGCCTTGCCAATCTTGGCAGAACGCTCTGGACCACATTCGTTAGCCTTGCGCTGCTGATTGCTATCAATCTGCCGATTGCGCTTTATATGCGCTTTACCCGTGGGCCGCTGGCAAGCCTGATTCAAGGCTTGGCGTTGTTTCCCATGTTTGTTCCCGGCATTATCATCTGCTACGCGCTGATCCGCTATCTGGGGCCAAACGGCTGGTTGCAAAGCCTTCTATCCTTGATCGGCTTCCACCATTATGCATCGCCCTATCTGACGCCTTGGGGGCCAGTGATCGGCCTGCTCTGGGACGGCATGCCTCTGACGCTACTGATTTTGATTTCCGGCTTGTCCGGCATATCGGATGCCTCGATTGAAGCCGCCCGTGATGTGGGGGCGGGGAGGCTGCGAATTTTGGTCCGCATCATCATTCCGCAAATCATGCATTCCCTGCTGATCGTGTCGGCGCTGAATTTTCTTGGTTTTTTCGGCCAGGCGCTGATGCCGTTCATGCTGGGACCGACAAGCCCGGAGATGATGGGGCCATTCATGCTGCGCACATTTGCAAGTGTGCGTGATCCGCTGCAAGCCTCAACACAGGCGACCATCACCTTTCTGATCTGCTCTCTTGCTGGGATTGCCTATGTCCGCTCGATTGCCCGCAAGCCCCAAGGCGGAGAGTGATGATGTTCCTGTCCAGTCGCCGCAATGATGTCTTTGGCCTGATCATTCTGCTGTTTCTGATTGTTTTCATCGTTTTGCCCGTGCTCACGGTTTTTCTCTGGGCCTTTGCTGAGCAATGGTTCTATCCCTCCGTTCTGCCGACCAAATGGGGCTTTCGCTTCTGGTCTGCGGTTTTGGCCCGGCCCGATGTCTGGGCGGCCCTTTGGACATCAGTTGAGCTGTCGCTGACCGTCACATTGCTATCCGCCATCATTTGCCTGCCAGCGGCCTATGCCTTTGCCCGCATGGATTTTCCGGGAAAATCAGTATTTATGCTGTCTTTCCTGATGGCCAATGCCTTTCCGCGCTTTGCACTGATCATTTCCATCGCGGTGCTGTTTTTATCCTTCAATCTGGTGGGCACCTTCACCGGTGTGGTGATTATCCAGCTGTTGAATACCTTGCTGTTGATGATCTGGCTGCCAACCGCCGCGTTTAGAGCTGTCAGCCGGGATATGGAAGAAGCCGCCCGCGATGTCGGCGCAAACCGCTGGCAGGTGTTTCGACGCATCACCTTGCCGCAGGCCTTTCCCACCATTGCTGCCGCCCTGCTGATGACCTTCGTTTGGACCTTCTACGAGACGGAAGGGGCGTGGCTGGTGGGTGCGCCACGCATTCGCACCATGCCGCTGTTGATGATGTCGATGATCAACAACCAGTTGGTGGTGCAATATGGGGCTGTGCTGTCGGTTATGCTCTGGGTGCCGTCTCTGGCCGCCATCCTGATGGCGCGGCGGGTGATTGGCGGCGAGGCTTTTGCCAAAGGACTGGGCGGATGATGTTTCAAACCCAGAGTCTGTCAGATTCAGATTGAACCTGACAGACTCTGGAAATCCTTGTTTATGCATCGGATAGGTCCGAAAACCGGGTTCCACTTTTCGGTCCGATGCTCTTTTCGAGAAAGACACTGAACGCATGTCCACACTCGCCCTCGAAAACGTCTCGAAAAACTATTCCATCGTCACCGCGATTGAGCCTTTGTCGCTCACCATTGATGATGGTGAACTGGTCTGCCTGCTCGGCCCATCCGGGTCGGGAAAATCAACATTGCTGCGCATTATTGGCGGGTTCGAGACGCCATCCGGCGGCAAGGTGCTGATTGATGGTGTGGATGTTGCACGTACACCGCCGGAAAAACGCCCAACTGCCATGGTCTTTCAAAGTCATGCCCTGTGGCAGCACATGACCGTGTTTGAAAACATCGCCTTTGGCCTGACGCTGCGCGGACTGCCGAAAACCGAGATCGCCCGCAAGGTGTCCGATGCCTTGGCCATGGTGGGGTTGGCGGATTATGGCAAACGCCTCCCGGCACATCTGTCCGGTGGTCAGCGCCAGCGTGTTGCCATTGCTCGCTGCGTCGTGCTGGAGCCCAAAATTCTGCTGATGGATGAGCCTTTTGCCAGCCTTGATCAACACTTACGCGACCGTTTGCGCGAAGAGGTGCGGCAAATCCAGAAAAAACTCGGCATTACCACAGTGTTTGTCACCCATGGTCAGGATGAAGCTCTCTCTGTTGCCGACCGGATTGTGGTGATGAGCATGGGGCGGATTGAACAGGTGGGCACGCCGCGCGAAATTTACTCAACACCCAATTCGCCTTTTGTTGCCAGTTTCATTGGCGATATGAATTCCCATAGTATTCAGATCAATCAAGCCCGCGCGCATCTGGGTGGCGTTGCTATTGATGCGCCGATTGAGAAGGGCGAGGCACTGCTAACTGTGCGGCCTGAAGATATTGTCCTTTTGCCATCAGATGACGGCCAAGGGGCGTGTGTGCGGCGCATTGTCAATTACGGCTCGTTCCTCAAGATCGAGGCGCAAGCGCAGGATGGCACGGTCTGGAAAGTCCAGACACCGAAAGATGCCGACATCAAGGAAGGGCTGTTCTATACCCCGGTTGTCGCCCGCTACACGCTGTTTCGCGATAACAAGGCCGTGCATCATGCAGGGCCTGCATAACAATTACCTGTCGTCTGCGAGAATCTGCCGGAAATAGAGATGGCGGAAATTATGGCTGGTGGTGACAAAAATCGGCAGCATCGCAGCTCCCGTCACCGCCGCATCCTCAATCAGCGTTGCAGGCAACAGCCGTGGCAAGGCTCGGTCACGCCGAGCCGATGGCGTGGGGCGCAGCGGATAGGCGCGATCCACCAACCGCTCCACCAGCGCACGTGGCAAAGCACCACCCACGGCAATAAAGCCCGGATCAAACATCACTTCTATAACCGCGCAGACATCACGCAGCACACTGGCGGCAGACGCCAGCCAATCCATCAACCGATGATCCCGCCGCTCCAGCAGGTGCAAAATGCTCTGCTCATCCATGGAGAGTTCCGATAGGCCGCAGGCGCTAGCAAGCCCACCAATCGAGAGAACACCGCCCTGAACAGGACTGCTGGGATTGTCGGGCCAGACCGGGTTTGCACCAAGGCCAAGGATTGGCAATAGCCCGATTTCTCCGGCATTTCCGCCAACACCCTTGAAGGGATATCCATCAATAATCAGTCCCGCACCGGCACCATGGCCGATATAGAAATAGGCAAACGACGCTTCCTGCGCATCGTGGCGGTGAAGGCGCTCGCCAATGGCCGCCGCCGTTCCGTCATTCTCGACCAATACGGCAAATCCGGTCAGGCGTTGCAGCTCTTCGGCAAAGGATGCATCGCGCCAGGCTTCCCAATGCTGCATGGAAAAATCGAAATCATAGACATCGGAGCCAAATGTGGGCAGCACCAGACCAAGGCCCCAGATGCGCTCCTGAGGTAGAGCATTGTCTTGCAACAAGGTTGTTATGGTTTGCGCCAGCATCCGCACGGTCACGTCGGGGTTTGCCGTATCACACCGCATCGACTTGCGGGCGCGCTCCTGCCGTTTCAGGTCAAACACCAGAATATGACACTGGTTCTGATCCAGATGAACCCCGATTGAAAAGCCAGCTTCGGCATTGGCCTCCAGATAGATTTGCGGCTGACCGCGAAGACCTGAGGAGCGCCCGGCCTCGACGATCAATTCCTGCTCGAGAAGTTCGCGGGTGATGGACGAAATGGTTTGCGGTTTCAGCCCGACAATGGCTGAAATCTCCACCCGGCTGATGGGGCCGCGTTGAAAAATGGTTTCAAACACCAGACGACGATTGTGAATGCGGGCATCTTCAATCCGGCTGCCCGCAATAATGTCCTCACCGTCGCGGGCAAAGCCTCCATCAAACCGATCCAGAAGTGTCACGGCTGTTCCTTCGTCCTATTGTCGCACGCCACTCTCGGTATGGATGTTAAATCCCAAGCTCACGCAAGACCTGCCGGTTGTGGCACGCAATCGGAAAAGGCTTCTCCGGAGGGCAGGGATACATATCCTGTTCATAAACGGCATAGCCATCAAACCCACGGGTTGCAAGAAAATCCCGAACCTCTGCAAAATCCACCATGCCCTTGTCCAGCTCGCACATAACGCCTGACTGGAAGCCCTCAATGAAGTTGATGTTGTTTTGGCGTATGTGCGCCAGCAGAACGGGATCTACATTCTTGAAGTGGTAATAGGGAATACGGTCCGCATAGCGCTTCATAAAAGCCACGGCATCGGCACCGGTATAGGCGTGATGACCAAAATCGAAGCAAAGCCCGACGCTATCTTCCGGCGTTTCTTCCAGAAGGCGGATGACTTCGGCTTCCGTTTCCACGCCGGAGCCGACATGCGGATGAAAAACAAAAGAAAGTCCATGCTCTTCCGTGACATAATGGGCCGCATCCTTGACGTTGCGGATCATCGATGCCCAGTCTTGCGGGGAAAGCGCGCGGCTTTTGCCGGGGAGGGGCAGGTCTGAATCATCCATCAGCACCACCCACTCAGCCTTCATGGCTTTCAAAAGACCGCAGGTCTGCTCAAGCCTTGGGCGTAGGGTTTCCATGGCGTCTGCGGGGGCAAGCAGGTGCACAAGGGCTGATCCGCATACGCTCAATCCACGGCTACCGAGGGCATCTGTCAAATGAGATGGATCAGTGGGCAGATAGCCCCAAGGCCCAGTCTCGGTCGCTGTGAAGCCGGAGTCTCGTACCTCGTCCAGATAGCGCTCCCAAGGGGTCTGTCGCGGATCGTCTGCATACCAGACGCCCCAGGCGTCGGGCGCTGTCGCAAGCTTCATAATCGACTCCATTGATTATTAAATCTACAATGACACCTTAATCGATGCGATTTGAAAGCAAAAGAGCATTGCGTTAAAAATGCTATTTTCTTGAAAATCGGACAAAGTAAAGCGAATTCAATCATTAAGCCATTTCCGTTTTCAAAATTCTGTGCCGAGGCTGCTCATTTCGTGCAAAACATCTCTTGATATAATCATTATTGTGTATTTAATTCGGCCTGAAATATCTATCGCATCTTGAAAGCTGGTCGAAGGCGGGAAATCCTATGGTGAGACTTGGTCTTGTTGGGCTTGGAGAAGTGGCGCAGTTGATCCATCTGCCGATTTTGCAGAGATTGACCGAAATGTTCACGCTTGCGGGCGCTTATGATCCGTCCCCCAGCGTGGCCCAGTCGATTTCGACACGGTGGAGCGTTGAGCGCGTATTTGACAGTGTCGATGCCATGATTGCGTCACCGGATATTGATGCAATTCTGATCATGAGCCCAGATCAATACCATGGCCGTCATGCCCGTGCGGCCCTGAAAGCTGATAAGCATGTTTTGATTGAAAAGCCCTGCTGCTTAACGATGGACGATCTGGCCGCGCTCAGTGGTGTGGCGGAGCAGACAGATCGCGTTGCCATGGTTGGCTATATGCGCCGATTTGCACCGGTTTTTCGGGAGGCGAAAAAGCGGTTGCCAACCTTTGCCGACATTACCTACGTTCGTGTCCGGGATGTCATCTGCGAAGGCCCCTGGTATTTTCGCCAAACAGATACGGTTGTCACGCCCAAGGACGATATTCCGGCGAGCCTTATCGAGGAAAGCCGTCAGTTGCGCGGCGCGATGATGGACAGTGTGCTTGGCCCGAATGCATCGGCTGAACTTAAGACCGCTTATTCTGTGCTGACAGGGCTTTCGTCTCATTCCCTCTCGGCCATGCGGGACCTGCTGGGAAGTCCCAAGCGCGTGATTGCCACCGAGATTAAACAGGGCGGCAGCCAGATCACGGCCCTCTTTGACTACGGTCATTTCACCGCAATTTATGAATGCATGATCGGCGATGTCGTGCGCTTTGAAGCCGGTTTCGAGATCAACTCCCGCTACAATCGTCTGGCCTTCGAATATCCAACCCCTTACATCCGCAATCTGCCGATGGTGCTGGATATTCAGAATTCCACCGATGACGATAACAGCCTCACCCGGCTCGGCCCCTTTCATCAAGACCCCTTTGATGTCGAGTTGCGAGCCTTTCATGCGGCGGTTACGCAAGGTGGCGAGAACCGAACGCCACCATCAGAGTCCATGGCTGATCTCGATCTGTTTGCCGCTATTATCGCTGCGGCACGCAAGACGGACTGATGATTGCAACCACTGGTGTCGCGGCAATCACGGGACTGCACGGTGCCAGATCGCGCATCTGGTCAATCAAAGTTCGATCATCTTATCTTTACCGTGAGCTCCGGTGAATGTGTTGACGGACACCAATCGCTAACCTCGTGCATCTTCATCAAGCAATCATGCCCCAAGCGATTGAACCGAGGGCAAAAAGCCCAAACGAGATCAGTATCAGTCCGGACAAACGGGACACCCAGCGGGCAAAACTTGAGGGAAGGCGCTGTCGCGCCAATGCAATGCCGCCACTCAATAGGAACCACCACAGTAACGAGCCGAGGAAAACGCCTGCGACCACGAAAAACGCATTTGTCGCCTCCGATGCGTTAGCAAGGCCAAGACCGGCAAAAAGTGCAGCGAAGGACAGAATGGTTACAGGGTTGGTGATCGTCAAGAAAAAGGTTGTAGCGATGGTACCGAAAAGATCGCGCGCTCCAACCTTGGCCGCGTCCGCGAGAGGTTTGGGCTTCAGGCTTTTCCAGCCGAGCCACACCATGAAAAGTCCACCCATGATTTTGAGCGGCGTATCGATTGTCGCAAGGGTCGCCGCGAAAGCGGAAAAGCCAAGCGCGGCGAGACTGGCGTAGACGGCATCTGCCAGAGCAGTCCCAAAGCCGCCCGCCACCCCGCCCCAGAACCCACGTTCAAGAGTCCGGTTGATGCACAAGGCGCCGATGGGGCCGAGCGGGGCTGCGACAGCAAGGCCAAGCACAATGCTTTTCAAAATGAGTGTCAGCTCCATCAGTCCAAACTTCCCTTCGGCGTGAATGGTCCTGGCACCACGGATGAGAGAGCAATGATTGTCTCGCTACGTGCAAGAAATCTGTTCTGTTTCATTGCCGCTAGAAAGGCTTCGATTTCCGCCAGCGACGCGACATGAACCTTGATGAGATAGGACCATTGCCCGGTCACATGGTGACATTCCGCAATAGCGGACTGAGACGCTGCATAGGTACGAAAGCTGGCCTCGTCCGCATCCGCCGCCAAGGCGATCCACACGAAGGCGGTCACCGGCAAATCGAATGCGGACGGATCGGCATCAACTGTGACACGGCGGATCGCCCCACTCGCGGTCAGGCGTCTGATGCGCTCGTTCACGGCCGACGCGGAAAGCTCAACGATATTGCCGATATCGGCAAGCGAGCGGCGGGCGTCTTCGGCAAGAAGACTGATTATTTTGCGGTCTATGGTATCCATATCCGCATAAAGCCACGTAATATTACAAAATACAAGATATTATGTGGTAATCTTATAGTCGCCTTATAATTTAGGGAATCTGGCGAACACAGGTGACGGCTCCTATCCGTTCAAGGGGAAGACGACAGACGTCCAGGCAGATGCGGATCAGCTATTCATCCGACCCGCTATGCAGCTTCCTAAACCTGATTGAGGATTTTCACCGCAAGCGCGGCCTTATCCTGCGGTAGGAAGCGTGCGTAATGCTGCTGAACAACATCCGATGTGTTCTGACTGGCATAGGGGTGCGGATAAAAAGTTGGACTGTTTTAAATGCTCAGTCCGAGGCTCTTACGATATTCGACCGGACTGAGTGATCCCAGTGATATTTTGATGCGCGTTTCATTGTACCATCGGATGTAGGCGTCCACCTCTGCCACGAACTGCTCAATCGTGATGACCTTCCAGTCTCGTGGATAGAAGAGCTCGGTTTTCAACCGACCGAAGAACCCTTCGCACGCGGCGTTGTCTTGCGAGCAACCCTTTCGGGACATTGAGCGAACCAGTCTTGCTTCGCTGATACGGGTTAGCCAGCCTGGCCAGCGATAATGGGCTCCGCGATCAGAATGGATGATTGGCCGTTCCTCGCCGTCGCCCACGGTCCTGATGGCGGCATCCAGCATGCTATTGACGAGACCAGCATCTGGTTGGGTTCCGATGGACCAGCTGATCACCATGCCGTCGACGCGGCCTGGCAACGACCAACTTCTCCTGCTTCATCAATCGCTGAACAACCTTTTCCGAGATTATCACGTTTTGTCTGGCCAGCGATGCCTGCAGTCGTCGATAACCGTAGCAACGACGGTTCGCTTCAAAGATCTCTGCTAGGCTGTGGTGGACGGCGGCATACTTGTCTGCCAGGCACATGCGGGCGCGATGGTAGAAGTAGGAGCTGCGGGCAATCCGAAGCTGGGCAAGCAGTTCTGGCAAGCGATAAACTTCGTTAAGGGCGTCAATCAGCTGTGTCTTTTCCCGATTACTCAGGATCTGCAGATCGACGCCCAGGTCTTTTTTTAGGAGTTCGTTGGCCTTCTTCAGGAGATCATGCTCGAGTTGTAACTGGTGGACATCACGCTGGAGGGCTTCAAGCTGTCGCTCGAGCTCTTCACGTTCAGGCACCTTGGGGTTGGATTTGCGGCGTTTCATGGATGAGGGAGCCTCGTGACCGAGTAACTGATCTTTCCAGCTGTACAAGTCGGCCTTGAGACGCCCAGCCGGTCAGCCACCTGTTGAGCGCGTTCATCTCCACTACAGAGACCTATGACCCCCACTTGCCGGACCTCCTCGCAATAACAAGGGCGCAAAGATCGACCAACCATCGATGTCCGCGCCTCCGGAAACGCCTCACGAACCCATGCGGTTAGAGTGCCTCGACCGGGATAGCCGAGCGCCCTCATCGTCGCAGAGATGCAACGATCATGGGTGCGGTAATGCTCAAGGGCAGCATGCTTTTGGGCCTCGGAAAATTTGGGCGCTCGCGCTACCGGCTGAGTACGCAGGTCGAGATGCTGTACGTACTCGCGATACCAGCCCCTCAACGCATTCTTGGTGGGATATCCCAGCTGGCGAATGGTCGCGTTAAGTCGCTTGCCCAGCCGGATATAGAGCTCAACAGCTCGAAGTCTGTCTGCGTAGGAATACATGAACTACCTCCTTGGTGGTTCAAGTTTTCGTCCGCACCCCCACCGGCTCAGTTCCGCGTGAAAACCAACAAACTGATGCCGAAGACCAAGTTCGTTACCGACAATGCCATTCTCGACCGAATGCAGAAAGTGCGCTCGCCTCGGGAGATCGAGATGTTCCGAGCCGCGGCCCAGCTTGTCAGCATCGCCACGCAGGCGGCCTATCATGTCACTAAGCCTGATGTCACCGACCACGAAATCTATGCTGCCTTCACCCAGGCACAGCTTTCCTTCGGCGGTGAAACCGGTGACGGCTACCAGATCGGCATCAACGAGTTCGGCACCCATTGCGGCAAGCCCTATGGCCATGTCGTTCGACCGGGTGATCTCATCAATCTCTATGTTTCCAACATCACTTATCGCGGCTACACGGCCCAGGCCGCCCGTATGATTGCCGTTGGTGACATCACCAAGCGGCAGGGAGACGTGCTCGCCGCCTGCACCGAAGGTGTGAAGCGGGCGGAAAAGCTGATCCGCCCGGGCGTGCTGATGCGCGATGTCAACAATGCAGCCTTCGAGCCGATGATCGAGCGCGGCATGCTGTCTTCTCCGGAAGCGCGCACCATGCCTTACAACTGGGCGCCGATGGAGGATGGCAGTGCGCGGCTGATCCCGCGCCAGTATGTCAAGAACATCGATTGGGAGGCGCAGGGCCGCACCCTGATGCATGTCTACCCGGCAACCCATGGCCCGCATAACCCTAATCTCGGTCATTCCGTTGGCATGGCCGGCGGGCAGAACAGCTTCAACATCTCCTCGCACAATTACGACCGGATGGAAGAGGGCATGGTATTCGTGCTGCACATCCAGTGGCTTGAGCCAATGTCTGCTGGCTGCAACGTCGGTGACATGTATGTTGTCACCAGGGATGGGTTTGAGAACCTCTCCCGCCACACTCCGCTTGAAACGCACCGCATTGCTGCCGAGGCCTGATATGACCGACCACACCCATTTTGATTTCGCCAAGCTCAATGAGCGGGAGCGTTACAAGCTCCTGATCGGAACCGTGATCCCGCGCCCGATTGCGCTGGTAACTACGGTGAGCAAGGACGGGATACCCAACGCTGGCCCTTTCAGCTTCTTCAACGTCCTGACCCACGATCCGGCGATCGTCGCGATCGGTGTCGAGAACTATTCCGATATGCGCTTCAAGGATACCGCCCGCAATATCCGTGAGACTGGCGAGTTCACGGTCCATATCTGCGATAATGCGCTGGTCGAGCAGATGGAAATCTGCGCCATCAAGTTCGGTCCCGAGGTGGACGAAATGGAAGAGGCGGGTCTTGCGACCGTGCCCGGTCAGATGGTGCGCAGCCCCCGTATTCTGGCCGCTCCTGCGGCTCTGGAATGCCGTCGCCATACGACGCTTCAGGTCGGCCCGGCCCGTGAGATCATTCTCGGTGAAGTCGTTGGCGTGTTCGTGCGCAGCGACGCGGTCAACGCGTCGAACCTGCATATCGACCAGCAGATCATGGACGCCGTCGGACGCATGGGAGGACATACCTATGCCCGCACCCGTGACCAGTTCGATATCAAAATGCTGACGCCTCAGGAATGGGAGAGCCGGAAGATTGGTGAGAAGCTGACGGCAGAATAAGCGGCACAGAAGGCCCTCTGTGGGGGGCGAGGGTTTGGTGCGCCTCATGGTTTCACAAGGCGCACCGAAAACGAATTATCCAAGGAACTCGATCAGATCTCGATTGAGCCGGTCTGGAGCTGTGGCAAACAGGCCGTGGGGCTCGCCTTCGTATTCGATCAGTTTGGCACCTGCGATCCCATTGGCCGCTGCTCGACCCGCGGGGTCAATCGGCACGGTCTTGTCTGCCGTACCATGGATGACCAGAGTGGGGATTGTGAACGCGGCAAGATCCGGCCTGAAATCGGTCTTACCAAATGCATCAACGCAATCAATTGTCGCTTTGGGGCTGGCCATAACACCGAGAATGAATGACCAATCCAGTACACCCTGGCTCACCGGACTGCTGACCAGGCCGACGCCGTAAAAGGTCTTGGCAAAGCTCTGAAGAAACGCAAACCGGTCTTTGCGGATATCATTCTTCATACCCTCAAATACGCTGGCGTTGACACCCTCAGGATTGCTTTCATCCTTGAGAAGATACGGCGCCACGGAGGCAACCAGAACCGCCTTGGAGACCTTTGAAGCCCCGTGTCGCGACAGGTAGCGGGCGATCTCGCCCCCACCCATGGAAAAGCCGACGAGCGACACATTCTGAACATCCAGGCTATCGATCACGCTGGCGAGGTCATCGGCAAACGTGTCATAATTGTAGCCGTCGGCTGGATGTCCCGACTGACCAAAGCCCCGACGGTCGTAAGTGATGACGCGAAAACCCGCTTCCAGCAGAGCAAGTGTCTGATATTCAAACATATCGCCGGTCAAAGGCCATCCATGGATAAGCACCACGGGACGACCTTTTCCCATGTCCTTTACATGCAATTGCGTACCATCTTTCGCTTCGATAAAAGCCATACTGAATCTCCTTTGATGATGGCAGGCAAACGCCAGGAGGAGGTTCCTGTTCCATCTCAAGAGCATTTCCAGGAAAACTGTGAAGCGGTTTTGCGTTCGCAAATGCGTAAAACAAAGACCTAGATCATTTCAGCGATTCAACAAAACGCGGAAATGATCTAGGCTCAATTTTGCTTCGCAGTCCGCCGGATTACCGGTTCGCGACTGCGGCACCGCGTTGATCACAGCGCGCTCCGATCAGGGCTTACAATGGCCAGAACCGTCTGAATGTTGAAAGCGAGACGCCGTTCCAAGGCCGCCCGCGTCATCATTCGCTGCCCATAGACGATTGAACTGGTGGCTTGGTTGGTGAAATAGTAGTAGCAGATCGAGGTGATCGTCAGGCTCAACTGGATCGGATCAATTCCAAGACGAAAGGTGCCATCCGCTTCACCACGCCGCAGGATGTCATCGACGAGTGGCCGGGAGCTGGCAGCACCTTCCCGGATGGCGCGGGACTTTTTGAAGTGGATGGCTTTCAACTGGTTCTCGGAGTTCAGGATGGTAATGAATTCCGGGTGTTCAAGGTAATATGTCCAGACGAACGTGACCAAGGCGATCAGCGCGTCGCGCGGTGGTAGCTGCTCGAGATTCAACGCCGCTTCGGCATCCCACACATCGCGATAGACCTTCTCGATTACCGCCTGGTAGAGCAATTCCTTGCTTCCGAAATACTGATAGATCATTCGCTTGTTGATCTCAGCCCGTTCAGCAATGGCTTCAACCCGGGTGCCAGTCAGACCATTTGCCGCAAACTCGACAACGGCAGCCTCCAGAATTCGGTTTTGAGACAAATCTGGCCTGCGCGGATGGCGGCGCCGAGGCTGCTTCTGTGCCTGCTTTTCTTCCGTCACGATGACCCTCACTTGAAGAACTGCGTCCTTGCCTCGCCGAGATTCAAACGGCGATTTCGGCTCGGCCATTGCCGATGTTCGATAAGGCGTTTTTACGGCCTGCGTCAACAGCTTAGAGTGACTTACAAAGTAACCACTTCGTTATTTATACAACCTATCTCGCGAAAAAATATGGATAAAAATACTTTATTTGAAATAGTGTGTCATCGGGACGTTAAAAAACCCTCTTACAGCAAGGGGTGAATTGACTGAGGGCGTTGGCTGAAACACCGCTGTGTTTCGACCCGCGTAATTTTGACGGTGTGATCCTGGAAAAGCAGTGAAAAATATGGTCGGTCATTCCATTGATATCGTGAATCTGGAAAAGTGCTTTGAGCGCGTGCAGGTTCTAAAGCGCATCAACCTTCAAATCTGTGAGGGTGAATTCCTGACGCTGCTTGGGCCTTCCGGGTGTGGAAAGTCGACGCTGTTGCGCTTGTTGGCCGGTTTTGAACCTTGCACAGACGGGCGTATCATGATCGCAGGACGTGACGTGTCCTCGCTGCCGCCGAAGCGACGCGGCATTGCCATGGTTTTCCAGAATTATGCACTCTATCCGCATATGACAGTCCGTGCGAATTTGACTGTGCCACTCGAAATGGCGCGTTTGTCGTTCAGCCAGCGTCTGCCGGGTGCTTCCCTTCTGTCATCAAAGGTTCGCGGCATCCGCAACGATATCGAGACGGATATCAGCCAGATAGCAAGACAGCTTGGCCTCGACATGCTGATGGAGCGCAAGCCGTCGCAGCTGTCCGGCGGACAGAGACAGCGTGTGGCGGTTGGTCGCGCGATGGTCAGGCATCCCGGTGTCTTTCTGATGGACGAGCCACTCTCGAACCTCGATGCGAAGTTGCGCCAGCAATTGCGCGACGAGATCGTCGATCTTCACCGCCGGACCAGCATCACCTTCATTTACGTCACCCACGACCAGACCGAGGCGATGACGATGTCAGATCGGATTGCGGTTATGGAAGGTGGAGAGATCAAGCAGTGTGGTGCACCGGCAGAGATCTATGACCAGCCGAACTATCTTTCCGTCGCACGGTTTGTCGGCACAACGGCGATCAACGAGATGCCGGTGACGGTCAGCAAGGGGGCGGTTTCGATCAATGGACGGGCATTGCAGCTGACATTGCCGGGCATCGCGGATGGTTCTTACCAATTGGCGATCCGGCCGGAACGACTGCATCCGACTGAAGATGGAAATGGCGATTTTTCGCTGCGGGTGGAACAGGTGGAGTTTGCGGGCAACGATGTGGGCATCCGCTGCAACGGCTCGGAAATCGGTGCGGGTACTGTGCGCGTGCAACTGCGGCCAGAGAGATTTGCCCGATTGGCGACGGGCCGCAAGATAGGTGAAAGGATTGCGCTGCGGATCGCCTCCGATGCTGCACTCATCTTTGATCAAGGCGGTCGCCGTGTTCCAGTGTCGCTTCCTTTGGCAGCTCCGGTCGAGGAGGCATGGCATGACGTCTCTGTCTGATCTGCACTCCCAATCATCTGCGGTCGCGTCGAAGCGCTTCAGTTATGCCGCCATTGCGCATCTCTTCGCGGCCCCGGCCTTCCTGCTGCTAATCGCAACGGTCGTTGCCCCGATCTTCGTTGTGGTCCTGATCAGCTTGACCGATTATCGCCTCGGTCGGCTCACCTTGAATTTTGTCGGCCTCGGCAACTATGCCAGAATAATCAATGACCCGTACTTCTGGGCGGCCCTGCGCAACAGCGCACTCTATACGGCAATTGTCGTGCCGGTATCGGTGTTCGGTGCGCTCTGCGTTGCCGTGCTGCTCGATGGCCGCCGCCGCTCGCGACGTTTCTACGAGATTGTCTACTTTCTGCCAGTGACCTCCACGTTGACGGCCATGTCCATTGTCTGGAGCTATCTGCTCAATGGCCATATCGGGCCGCTGGCAAGCCTGTTGGACGCATTGGGCTTACCGGCTCTCGATTTTTTTGCCGATGGAACGCTTGCGCTGATCGGCCTTGCCATCATCGGCATCTGGCATCTGTTTGGCTTCAATCTGATCCTGTTTCTGGCGGGGCTCACGGTCCTATCGGCCGAGCTGAAGGAGGCGTCTGCTCTCGATGGAATGGACGGCTTTTGCGATCGGCTGCGTTACCTGACCTGGCCGCTTCTGGCTCCCACGACCATCGTGGTTGTCGTGTTGAGCTGCATACAGTCGTTCCAGGTGTTCGACACCGTGGCGGTTCTGACCAATGGTGGCCCCTATGGCGCAACTGAAATGCTGCTGCACAAGATCAACACGGATACGTTCACAGGCCTGAAAGCCGGTTATGGCAGTGCACTCACTATCGTCTATCTCCTGTTGATCGGGACATTTTCAATCGTCCACGTCGGCTTAAGCAACAGAAAGGCGCATTTTTGATGGTCCGCTCTCCGCTTCGCGCAATGCTGTCGCATGCCGTTCTGCTGGGCGGTGCCTTTCTGATGGTCTATCCGTTCTTTTGGATGTGGCGTGCGTCAACGCAGGCCCCGGGGGAGATATTCGGCAGCCTCAATGACGCGCCGCCGATCCTGACATCGATAACGGACAATTACACACGGGCGTTGTTCGAGTCTCCGTTGCCACGGTTCATGCTGAACGGTGTTATCATGACGGGAGGCATCCTGCTGTTCCAGATCCTGACAACCGTGACCTGTGCCTATGCGCTTGCGAAATTCAGGTTTCGTGGCCAGCACCTTCTTTTCGCGATTGTACTGATCAGCCTCTCGGTTCCCGCCCAGGCAACCGCTCTGCCGATCTTCATGGTGCTCGCCAAGTTCGGGCTTCTGGATACCTATACCGGCGTGATGCTGCCCTACCTGACCTCGGGTTTTGCAATCTTCATGTTCTATCAGTTCATTCGCTCGTTTCCTGACGAGATTCTTCTGGCCGCACGGTTGGACGGCATGAGCGAGATAGAAATCGTCCTGCGCATCATTCTCCCGGCGATGAAACCAGCCATTGCCGCCTTCGCGATCTTCTCGATCACCTTTCATTGGAACGATCTCTATTGGCCAATGATCGTGATCAGATCCATCGATCTGTCACCGCCAACACTCGGCCTCCTGTTCTTCCGGAGCCAGGAAGGCGGCGACAGCTTCGGGCCTTTGATGGCCTGCGCGACCCTGATCACCGCACCGCTGATCCTGTTGTTTCTCGCTGCACAGCGCGGGTTCGTACAGGGCGTTACGATGACCGGCGTCAAATGATACGGACCTGCCCGGCGGCCACCGGGCAGGTCCGAAAGTCAAGACCACTCCACCTTGTAGGAAACACCATGAAAATGAAAACCATCTTCGCGGTTGCAGCCCTGACCGTGTTCGCGACTGCACCGGCTTTCGCCGCTGATCCAGTCACGCTGACCTTTTATCACACACGACTTGCCTTTATGCAGCCTATTCTGGAGGGTTTCAAGAAGGCACATCCAGAGATCACCATCAACGAGCAGGCACCAGCCGAAAACTACAGCGCCGGTGACCAAAGCGTCATTCGTGGCATGATGACGGGCTCGACGCCGGATGTCTATCTCGCCTCTTACTCCTCCATTCCTACCCTCGTCGGCGTAATGAAGGATCGGGGCGAGACAAGTTCGCTCGATCCGATGCTGGATAAGGAAGGGAAGGACTGGCAGGCGGCCAATTATGCCCCCGCCATTCTTGACCTCGCAAAAGTCGATGGTCAACAGTATGCGATGCCATTTACGGCATCCCTGCCGCTTCTCTACGTCAACAAGGATTTGGTCGAAAAGGCCGGTGGCAATGTCGATCAGTTCCCGACCACATGGGATGGCGTCATTGATCTGGCAGCCAAGATCAGCAAGCTTGGCAACGGCGTCTCGGGCATCGGTTTCTCGGTCGGTGGGCTGAGCGATGACTGGTACTGGCAGATGATGGTGATGAGCGCTGGTGACCAGATGCTCGACGCCAAAGCCACGGGTATCGGTTATGACAACAAGGCTGGGCTGGAAGCATTGCGCATCACCCAGGACCTGGCGGTCAAGACGGGCATGTCGGTTTATGCCGACCCCAAGCCTGCACAGCAGCAGTTCTTTGCCGGGAAGATCGGCATGGTGGTTGAATCACCATCCGATCTCGTGGCTTACGAGACCGCCATCGGCGACCGCTTCACCATGCGCACCGTCCGCTTCCCACTGATCGATGCCAAGAAGGGCGGCCTGCCTGCTGGTGGAAATGCCCTGATGGTGTTTTCCAAGGATGCGGCCAAGCGCGCAGCAGCCTGGGAGTTCGTCAAATACATGACCAGCGCCTCCGTTCAGGCCGACGTCTCAAAGGCAAGCGGCTACATGCCGGTCAACGTCCAGGCCGCCAAGGCGCTCGAGAGCTTTTATGCAGAGCATCCGAACTTCCAGACGGTCTTCAAGTCGATGAATGCTACCATGCCATGGTTTGCCTATCCGAACAACACGGCAGATGGCGTCTGGAAGGGCGTGGCACCAATCCTGGACCAATTGCAGCGCGGCAAAATCACGCCTGAGGCTGCCATGCCAAAAATCCGCGAGCATGTCGCGGGTGTGATGGCGGCAAAGTAATGCAAGTCGGGCGCGCCCCTTGGTGCGCCCGACCCCGCCCTGCGGTGCTCCGCGCCTTGAGCGGCAGGTACAGATGGAGGCTTCCAAGGAAAGATAATGAAAATAGCGATATTGGCCGATCCTCACATCGGTTCTCAAAACGACGTATTCGTCGAAAACTGGAAGGCGGTTGTTAAAACCGTTAACGGCTATGAGGATGTGGAACTGGCAATTGCTCTCGGCGATCTGACGCTGGATGGTGCAAATATTGAGGCAGATCTGGCATTCGGTGCCGCACAGCTTAAGGCGATTAATACCCCGGTTCTCGTCCTGCCGGGCAATCACGATATTGGCGATATCGCCCGCAACAGCACCCAGCCCGCTGACGACACCCGTCTGGCTGCCTGGGAGACGCATTTTGGCGCTTGGTATTGGCAGTGCGATGCCGTCGAAGGCTGGAGGCTGATCGGCCTGAACAGCCAGATTATCGGCTCAGGCCTGCCTGCCGAGGAGCAACAATGGTCTGCCCTGGAAAATATGCTGAAGGAGCGGGGTGATCGCAAACCGGTGTTGTTCCTCCACATGCCTCTGTTCCTTGAAGACTGGAACGAAGGTGACAGACCGGCCTGGGCGCTCAAGACCGAAGGTCGGTTGCGGCTGCAACGGCTGATCGCCGAACACGCGGTGTTTGCGGTGGTCTCAGGACATATGCATCGCACGCTGCATCTGCGGCAAAAGAATGAGCCAGTACTGATCTGGACACCTGCTTCCAGCTTTCTGGCCCGCGACGAGTCCATGCCAAACCAGCCGGGAAAAGAACTGCTGGGCGTGACACTGCTGGACTTCGGCAAGGATGATATCTCGGTCGAATTCATTGATATCGACGGGCTGATGAAGAGCTATATCGAAGATTACAACGGCTCGATTTATCGCTCGCCTGCGAAAACGGCCTGAGGACAAGCTATGACCTGGTTTAGTTTTCACGGTGGCCATAGCGGGCAGTTCTGCGACCATGCGAAATCCACTCTTGCTGACGTGATCGAGACGGCAATCGACCGCGGCTTTACCCATTACGGGTTGAGCGAACACTGCCCGCGGTATCAGGATGAAGATCTCTATCCCGATGAAGAAAGGTTGGGCGTCGCAGGCCTTGCGCGCCAGTTCGCCGACTATGTCGATCACGCATTCAAGCTTCGTGACGCCTATGCGGACCGGATCGAGTTGCTGATCGGTTTTGAGACTGAGAAATTGCCGCCGGATACATGGCTTGCCAAGATGGAGGCCATACGGAACGCGCATCCGTTCGACTACATTGTTGGCAGCGTCCACGATATCGAAGGTTGCTGGCTCGACTATTCCGCGCAAGCGACCGAGACCCTCAAGAACGAGCTGGGCGGCACCGACGCGCTACAGATCGCCTATTTCCGGTCGGCGACCGACATGGTGGAACGCCTTCGTCCAGATGTCGTTGCGCATCTCGATCTCGTCAGGAAGTATGAACAGGCAGGCTTTGAATTTTCCGACAAGGTTTTGCGTGAGGTGGACACCCTTCTCGAAGCGATCAAGGCCTATGGCGGCATATTGGATGTCAATTGTGCCGCCTTCCGCAATGGCTTCGGCCCGGTTTACCCGCTGCCGCACATACTCAAACGTGCTTGCCATATGGGTATCCGGGTAACGCTGGTTGATGACAGCCACGGCGTGGACACCGTCGGCGTTGGGCTTGAGCAGTCAGTCGCCGCGATCCGAGCCGCTGGCTTTGAGAGCATTGCCTATCTGACGCGTGCCAATGGATGGCTCCAGGCGGACATAGACGATGTCGCACCCGGAAAAATCTGAGGGCGGCGCGATGCCAGCACTTCATGCGCTTACCATCCGGCCCGCAACCCCGGATGACATCGATTTCGTCATGCGTGTCGAACGGCTCCCCGGCTATCCAGAGCGGGTGGGTACCTATTCGGTTCAGGAGCATGAAAGCCGAATGGCTGACGAAAACTACGAATACCTGATCAGCATGTGTGGAGAAAAGCCCGTTGGCTTTGCGGTGTTGAGGCCGGACGACGGCATGGGAAATGTCGTGATCCGCCGTCTTGCCGTGGAGCAGTCCGGGAGCGGCATGGGCAGCGCGTTTATGCAGCGTATCTGCGCCGCTGTTTTTTCAGATCCGACAATTGGTCGCCTGATTCTCGATGTCCTTCCCTCAAACACAATTGCCCGGCGCGTCTATACCAAGCTGGGTTTTGTCGAGGAGGGCCTGATGCGCAGCGCGTTGCGTTACCCGGATGGCCGTCGCGCCGATTTGCTTTTGATGGCGCTTCTGCGCGACGACTGGCTTGGAGGGGCTTCGATGCTGGTTCGTTAGAGTTTAGCAGGGAAAAGTGGATCCCGGTTTTCCCTGGCAAACTCTAGGTTTCGATCCGGACTGGAATTGCTTTCGATGCGGGCGTCTTCGACATCTCGTCATGATGGTCAATGGCGATCAGCACGTTTGCTTCTGGATAATAAGTGCCGATCGTCCCTTTTGGCAGATTATGAGCGGTGACAGTCAAGCCACCGAGCGCTCGGCGAACGCCGTCGCCGAAATCGCTGACGAGTGTGACAACCTGCCCGGGTTGAAGCCCCGATGTCGCGATATCGCTTTCGCACATCAACAGGACGTCGCGGGTGCCCTCTATGCCGCGGAAGCGGTCGGAGTAACCATAGATTGTCGTATTGAACTGATCGTTTGATCGCATTGTTACGAGCCGGAAGCGGCCGTCGGCATCCTCGAAGGACAGCGCGTTCAATTGCGTGGGCGTTGTGAAGACAGCCTTCTTTTCCTCGGTTTTCCAGACGCGCTCATGAGCTGTATTGCCGCGATAAAACCCGCCTGGCTGGAACATGCGCGCATTATAATCTTTGAAGTCCTCGGGATAGGTCGCTTCGATCAGCTCTCGCACGAGGCTGTAGTCACCTTGCCATTCATCCCATTTCAGTTTCGGCCTTACGGCAAGTGTCGCCTTTGCAATGCCGGCGACGATCGCCAGTTCGCTCTTCAAATGTTTGGAGGCGGGAGGTCTTTTGCCGATTGATCCAGAAATATGGGAGAAGCTATCCTCGATGGATACGGCTTGATTTCCTGTGGTCTGCTCATCTATCTCTGCACGCGACAGGCAGGGAAGAATATAGGCCTGCTTGCCAGGAAAAAGATGGCTTCGGTTTAGCTTGGTGGAGACGATCACGGTCAGCTCCTGGCGAGCCCAGGCGTGTTCCATCTCCGTTTGATCTGGTACGGCGCGGACAAGATTGCCTCCCAACGAAATAAAGGCTTTGATCTTGCCAGCCATCAGCCCTTTCACCGCATCGACGATCGTTGTGCCATCCTCGGTCGGAGGATCGAAATCGAAGAGCTCCTTCAAGGTGTCCATGGGAATAAGCTTGGTCTTTTCAGCGATTCCGACGGTTCGTTGACCCTGTACATTCGAATGGCCGCGAACCGGACAGCAGCCAGCTCCTTCGCGCCCGATATTGCCGCGCAGAAGCAGCAGATTGACCAGCATGGCCACGTTAATCGCGCCTTGCGAATGCTGTGTCAGGCCCATGCCGTAGACACCGATGACCCTCTCCGCGCTGATATAGATTTCGCCGGCACGCCGGATCGCCGCTTCAGTCAGACCGCTTTCACGCTCGATGTCGGCCCAGCTCGTCGATCTGACGAGGGCGATGAAACTGTCGAATCCTGTCGTGTGCTCATCGATGAACGCCACATCGAGCACGCGCTTTTGTCCATTGGCCACCGCTACGTCATCAGCTTCGATGACAACCTTGCAGAGACCCAGTATTGCGGAAATGTCACCGCCGGCCCGAACTTGAAGATACTCGTCTGAAATCTGCGTTTCGCGTCCCGTCAGCATGTCAACCGGGCTTTGTGGATTGACGAATGATACCAGCCCCTGCTCGACAACCGGGTTGAATGTGACGATGCGCGCACCGCGCTGCTTGGCCTCCTGCAATGGGTGAAGGAAGCGCGGACTGTTCGATCCCGGGTTCTGGCCGAAAAAGAAAAATGCGTCGGCCTTCTCCAGGTCTTCCCAGACAATAGTGCCAACCGGCGAGCCGATAACCTTCTGAAGCCCGACCGAAGTCGTCTCATGGCACATGTTGGAACTCTGGGGCAGGTTGTTGTTGCCGAAGACCCGCGCGAGCAGTGCGTAGAGATAGGATGCTTCAAGACCGGCATGGCCGGAAGAGTAGAAGACAACGCTCTCGCGCGGCAATGATTTCAACGTCGTGCCGATGTCAGAGAAGGCCTTGTCCCACGTCACCTCAATATAGCGGTCCGTTGCAGCGTCATAGCGAAGGGGATGCGTCAGCCGCCCGGTCTGTTCGAGGTCATAGTCTTTCCAGTTCCTGAGCTCGGCCACGGTGTGACGGTTCCAGAAATCAGGCGTACAGCGCGCGCTGGTCAGGTCCGAGATCGTTGCCTTGGCACCGTTTTCGCAGAACTCGAAGGGATGGTAGTTTGCGGGTTTTGGCCACGCGCAGGAAACGCACATAAGCCCGGCAGGCTTATTCAGGCGGTAAAGCGTTTCAAGGATTGCCGGTGAGGGTTTGTTGTCGCCCAGCATACGGGCGATCGACTTCACAGATCCCCAGCCACCAGCGGGACCTTCGGCTTCCGGGTTCTCGATAGGGTCGGCCATGGCGGGCCTTTCTTTTGATGGGAGGTTAAAGAGGAAAAAAGGCGGCTTTAAAACAGCCATGCCTCCAAATGGTTCGGCATCGATAGCTGGCTACTGGCGTGGCTCATGGAACGGACACCCATTGAACTTTGCCCTGAACTCTGCCGAGTGCTGATATGTGTCCTTGCGGACGCGGTTGATGCCGCCGAGGGGCTGATGGTCCGCGAGGCCGGTCCAGACGCTAAACCGCATCTCTTCATCGACCTTCTGCACCTTCGTATCGCTCCAGCTATCTTGGGGCATAGAAGTCACAATGGCGACGGTCACGAACGGCGCTTCATCTTCCTTCCACTCCACGGTCGGGTCTTCGATAGGCTGCGCATCAACGTCACGACAGAGTTGCACCTGGAATTCCCATTCCCCTTGAGTATCCTGCATCTCCGCCTGGACGGTCTCGCGGATTGCGTCCTCACGAACGCTGACATCGATTTCCGTTCCGGTCCGCTTCGTTAAATCCGGTGAGACTGGTTTCAGCCGGAACTTGGCGATGTAGTCACCGTAGCGGAACGGGGTAACGCTGAAATATGTCTCGCCAAGCGGATCGACATTCGGTGCGCCGCCGAGTGACTGAATGGTCGAGCTGGAAATGCCGACGGCCTCGAGGCCTTTGTTGACGGTTTGAAGCACGCTCGACAACACAGTCTTGGTACCTTCCATCTTGTCCGTCGTCCGCGCAAGAAGCTTGAGGCTGGAGAGAAACTTCTCGGGATTGGGTGCCTGGAAGACCGGGCCATTCACCATCACGAAGTCCTGCGTATCGCTGTTTGCCTCCGGCAAACGCGGCCCCTCGACACCAACGACCTTGATGGCCAAACCACGCGGAAGAGCGATAGCATCGGGCAGGATGTCGCCAGCGTTTGTGGAGAGACGCATATAGACCGGATATTCACCGGCTTTGGCGAACAGGCCCTGAGCGAGTTCGGCTGGCAAACCATCTCTGACGATCATCGTTGCTTCGAGAATTCCATGTGCCTTGGCATGCACGGAGCGCACGGCATGGCCGTAGTCTCCGGCGGTCTTTTCGAGGATGATGTCGAACTGCTTGATGAGAGCGGAGACAGTCTCCTGTTCTCCCGATTTGACTGTTTCGAGGTCGGGGGAATAACGGACAGGCGTGGCTGCTGTCATATGTCGCTCCTTTAAAAACCAAAGAACGCCACGGACGGGGGATGGTTCCAGCAATCCTCCCTTCTCAATTACCAGTCATTTGTCTCAAAGGCGCTGATGGCGGACAGACAATCTGGGAAGTCACAAAGGAAAGTCTGTGCGCGATGCCATCCGGGATGCCGGTGCCCACATCCTCTTCCTGCCGCCCTACAGTCCAGATCTCAATCCTATCGAAATGATGTTTGCAAAGCTAAAGGCACTTGTCAGAAAAGCCGAAGAACGAACCGTCGAACAAACATGGAGACGCATTGGACAGCTCCTCACGGCATTCTCACCGCAAGAGTGCGCAAACTATCTCAGGCATGCTGGTTATGGTTCAAACTAAACCTGACAGACTCTAAGCGGAAACCGGAAATACAGCCAAACTGCATGGGCAATCACCTCGGCGGGAAATCGGTGGCGACGATAAAGGGGATCACGGCTGGATCTGGTCATGCAGCCAGATCCCATATTTTGATCGATGTCCGGTTAACGTTACGATGCCTGGCCGAGGCCTTCGTCAAAACCTTCAAGCGCGATTACATCTCGGTCAATCCAACCCTCGATGCAGAAACCGTCACAGCGCAACTGCCGTTGTGGTTCGAGCATTACAACAATCTTCACCCGCACAGTGCTTTAGGATATCAGTCACCGCGCGAGTTCATCAGCTCGCAATCTCAAACCTGAGCATGTCCGGTCTTTTGGGGGCAACTCCAGAAACGGGGTGCAGTTCAACTCCATTGATTGATTGCTTTAATTGGTGCTTCCACTCTGCACGGTAGTCTCATAGTCCCGAGAAGGTAAATACCCAAAGAAGCTTTTGTAAGCTTTCGAAAAGCGACCTGCGTTGGAATAACCTGCCATAGCAGCGACATGCCCTATCGGTAAATCGCTTTGAGACAGTATCTGCCGAGCTCGCTCAAGCCGCTTGCGTACAATGAGCTCATGCGGCGACACTTTCAGAAATCGCTGTGCACTATTGCGCAATGTGCGATCGGTGGTTCCAGCTTGCAAAGCGAGTTCCGAAATCGGTCGCGATAGCATTTTAGGGTCGTCTACCAAACTCAGGAATCTGGCCAAATGCCCAGGCAGACATCCAGATCGTAACTGCGACGAGATCGGCGCCGTATAAAAGGCGACATTGCCTCCGAGCGTGTCAACAATTGCTTCCAGTAAGGGGCGAGGATCGTAATTACCGCCATCTCCGCTTATCGCTTCCTCAGCTGACCATATTTTCAACAATTTAACTATTCGCGTCAGCGGCAAACTTTCGCTTGCGATATAAGGTTCAAAAATAAAATTATCGTTTGAATCAGCTTTCCCAAAGCGCTTCTCTATGGATTTCACCACAAGGCGCTTGTCAATTTTCAACATGATTTGCTTAGTGTTGTATTTCCACTTTGAGTTTATGTATTGTCCGGGTGAAAGAATTATAGATTTTATCGAGCTTGAGGATAAATTGCCGTCGCTATATGGTATCTCTACGCCGCCAACGAGCGGTATTTCCAGCATATAGAAGGTTTCAAAGTCGCCTGCGTCGATTTGAACGTCCGGGCCATACTGCAAATAGTTGACCGTTATCCCGTGGAACGACTTCTCATAATGTTGGAAATCCATGCTCCCTGGTTCGGTGGGCGGACCATTTATCACGTGCGGTTTAAAGCGATGTGACATTTGTGCCACTTCTTCGTCGCGGCAAGATGCGGTAATTCCAGGTTGGCTTTGGAGCCATCTTGCTAATTCTACAACATTGGGCTGTGCGGTCATTGTTCCTCTCATCAATTAAGGCGCTGTCCGCTCTTAGGCGCTCTATGTGCTTAGTAATTTCATCCGATCCCCAAAAATGAGCAGCGAAGACAAGGTGCCTGTTTCGACTGCGTAGGTATCAAGGTTGATGCGATGCTTGTTCTCAAGATCAACCATTGCGACGGGCGAATGGCCGTGAACAAATGCGAGGTTGTCCTGATATGGACCCTTTGAACTTGTCCATGGCTCGCGGACCCAAAGTAGATCTCTCCTGGTTTGCTCTGATAGGGGTTTTGCTGTGTCAATCCCGGCGTGAACGTAGACTATTTGGGAAAATCGCAGCATCGTCGGGCAAGAGCGGAGCCACATCAACGAGTCTTCCCCAAAAGCCTCTATGACACTGGTCTGCCAGCCAGCTTTTGGTGAAATCCCGAGTTCTTCGAAAAATTCATAGCCGCCTTTCTCCAACCAGCGCACGAAGGTGGGTTCATCATCCTTGTTCAATAGCTGAAGCAGCCGGTCCTCATGATTGCCGAGGAGGGTGTAGCAGGTGGCGCCAGCAAGGCCTCGTCTGGCGATTTCAACCGCTCGCCGGCTTTCGGGCCCCTTGTCGATAAGATCACCTAAATGGATGCAAGTAACGTCTTTGGGTGAAATCAACGCCAACTCGGCTTGTAGTGCTGTATGCAGTTTAAAGAGCAGGTCTGCTCTCCCATGCACATCGCCAATAGCGATATAGGCATGGTCAGACGCCATTGGCCTGATCGCGTCTATCCAATCAAAATGCTGTACTGCCATCTAAACACTCAATCTGCTCATGGCCCGAATTACGCACAAGCTTCTATTAAATCCAATATTTCACTGCATAATATGCCGATGACACCGCCCCAAGACAGACCACCACTGTTCGGATTGTCTTGGAGCTAAGTTTTGTGGCGACTTGCCCACCAAGCGCGCCCCCTAGAATAGCTCCGGATAACGTCGGCAGAACATAAGAAACTTTGATGAGGCTCGTAAAAGCCGCAACAACCACAGCTGCGCAACTAATTAGCGCGGCCAAAATATTTTTGTCGTAATTGATGTCTGCTGGACTACGATTTTCGGAGATAGCCAGGAATGCGACAATAATAATGCCCAATCCAGCACCGAAATATCCACCATATATGGCAATGGCAAACAGAAAAAGATAATTCGAGCTTACCCGGAGGAAAGAAAAATCAAGCGACGAAGTGTTCTTTGAAAAGAACTTTTGAATTTTACCTGCGAACGCATAAACGACCGTAGCCGCGAATATGAGCATTGGG